>JADJWP010000001.1:0-300000 GCA_016716305.1 Chloracidobacterium sp. | reverse complement strand
TACGAATCTGGGCAAGGTGTACAGCGAATTGGGTGACCATCGAAACTCGATAGCGACCTTCAAGAAGGTTGTCGACAGAGACCCGAGGTCGGTTTCGGCGCTCAATGACCTGGGTGTTGCTTACTTAAAGGCCGGCAATTTTAAGGACGCGGTATCGCAGCTTAAGAAAGCGGTTGACCGTGACGATAAATTTGCGGATGGTTACCTGAATCTCGGACTTGCCGAATTCAAGAATGGCAACCTCGACGCTGCCCGAAAGGCCCATGCAAGGTTGAGGGCCATCGGGCGTCCTGACCTCGCAACCATGCTCGAAAAATTGACCGGCGGGGCGGTGAAAGGGTAACCGCCTTTGATCTCGACGGGCATTATTAGGGGCGATGGCGCCCCTTATTTGTTGAATTCAATACCCGCTTCATTGTTAAGCGCCGTCGTTCGAACAAGTGAAATGTCGATCGAAATTCAGGAAAATGTCTCACTTGCGCCATTTACGACACTAGGTGTTGGCGGGCCCGCAAAGTACTTTGTTGAAGCTGAGACTGAAACCGCGCTTGTCTCGGCCCTTTCGTTTGCAAAGGAACGCGAACTTTCGGTGTTTATTCTGGGCGGCGGGAGCAATGTACTGGTCGCCGACGAAGGTTTCGACGGCATCGTCATCCACATCCGCATCGACAGGTCTGAGTTCCGGCAGACTGCCGCTGCTTACCCTAACGAATCGGACCGTACGAACAGCATACGAACCATCAGGGCCGGCGCAGGCGAGAATTGGGACGACTTTGTAAGATCGTGCGTCGAAAACGATCTTGCAGGTGTCGAATGCCTCAGCGGGATCCCCGGATATATCGGCGGAACGCCGGTGCAAAATGTTGGTGCCTACGGGCAAGAGGTTTCGGAAACGATAGTGGAAGTTCATTGCGTTGACCGCGAAACATTGAAACCCGTCCGATTAACGAATGCCGAGTGTGGTTTTGAATACCGGAAGAGCATCTTCAATTCATCATCCGCTGCCCGTTTCGTCATATGCGAAGTTACTTACGGACTTCGAGTCGGCGGGAAGCCGAAGATCATCTATAAGGAGCTGATCGAACGGTTTCGTGGCCGAGAGCCATCGCTTACTGAGGTTCGCGAGGCGGTATTGGCGATCCGCAAAGCCAAATCGATGGTCATCGATCCGGCCGATCCGAACTCGCGAAGCGTTGGTTCGTTCTTCAAGAATCCGATAGTTCCGAAGGCAATATTTGAGAAAATAGCCAGGAACTCGCCCAGCGAAGTCCCGTTTTTCCCGTTACGCGATGGTTTTGTAAAGATCCCGGCTGCCTGGTTGATCGAGGCAGCAGGCGTCGGAAAGGGCTTTGTCCTGGGCAACGCCGGTGTATCTGAAAACCACTCGCTGGCCATCGTAAATCGCGGCGGCGCGACGACGTCTGAAATAATATCTTTGAAACAATTGATCCAATCAAAAGTCTTGGAGCGTTTCGGGATCGAGTTAATGCCCGAACCGGTCTTGGTTGGGTTTAATATGCAAGTTTGATTCGGCAAAATTCCTCACCTGATCGCGTCTAAATCGGGTATAATTCCTGTTTGTCAAGGGATACTTTTTTCCTGCCACGAGGTGCTCCAATGTTTCGCAAAAATCGCACTGTCATTTCCGGGATCGCTTTAGTTACTCTCATATCGTTCGTCGTTGGGCCGATGACCTCGATCCGGGCGAATGATATCGTTCCGTCGAGTGATATAACGGGCGGCTCAAGCGCTTTTGTGTTTCGGGGCTCGAGCAAACGGCCACAAGCAAGGTCGGCCGCCGCACGGGGCTATCTTTCCACAGGCGGCAATGCAGCTTCTGCGAGGGTTAAGGTCGGAAATCAATTGGCGGCAAAACGAAAGCGTAAGGCCGATGCCGCTAAGGCAAAACAGGCCGAGCTTGCCCGTCAGCGTGCCCGTGAGCGCAATGCTCGGTTCAAACAATCGAATGTCTTAACGGCAAGGGCTGAAACTCAGCTCGACGGCGGCGAACTGGAAACAGCGATCGGGAATTTTCGTGAAGCGATCAAACTAAATCCGCAGAACAAAAACGCCCAACTAGGGTTAAGTGATGCATTGACCGCAAAAGGCATAGAAGCGTCCTCAACGGAACCAAACGGGTCGGCGACCGAAGTGCTCCTGGAGGCTGTTTCGCTTGACCCGCGAAACGATATCGCCTACGCGAAACTCGGCGAGATCAACGATCTGAAGGGCAATAACAAAGAAGCGATAAAATACTACGAAAAAGCGCTCGCGATCGATCCGGAATTGACCGCGTTATATTTGCCGCTGGGTCTCGCTTATTCGGCGGAATCGAACAACGGAAACGCTCTTCGCTACCTGGAGCTGGCAGATAAGGCAGGAGCATCAACAACGGAATCCAGACTTGCGCGAGCCTCGATATTGAGCCGGCAGGGAAATCACGATGAAGCTTTGGCGGTGATCGATAATGTGATCGCCGCGGAACCGTCCAACGCTGCCGGATACTATGCGAAGGTCGGGGTCTTAGAGCAGAAAGGAGATGCGCAAGCAGCTTTTCTTGCCCTTGAAAAGACGGTCGAGATCGATCCGGCATTCAGCCCGGCATGGTTCGACCTTGGCGTGATCTATTACAATAAGGCAGATTATGGCAAGGCGGAGATCGCGTATTTGCAAGTGCTGAAATACGATGCCGCAAATGCACAGGCGCACGCAAACCTCGCCAGCACATACCGTCAGCTTGAACGATTTGCCGACGCGAATGCACAATATCGTGCCGCGCATGAAAAGGGCCTTAAGGGAGATGCGAACCTTTACAACGAATGGGGTTTTTGCCTCGGAAAGACCAATGAGTGGGACAAAGCCGCCGAGAGATTGAAGACCGCGGAAGAGCTAAGCCCGACGGCCGTCGACTATAACAATCTCGGTTGGGCGTACTACAACGGAGCCCGAGCCGATAGGCAGAATAATAACGAAGAAGAAGCAAATAAGAAGCTGGCCATCGCGAAGGCGTCGCTTGAGAAATCGGTCGAATTGGATCCGAATCTGCATGCGGCGTACCTGAATCTTGGCGCGACGAACAATTCGCTCGGCGATTTTCAGTCGGCGGTCAATGCTCTCAATCGGGCCCTTGCGATACAGGGCGATTGGGTCATTGCACTCAATCAGCTTGGCCTCGCCTATCGCGGCAGTAACGATCTTTCCGCCGCGGTCTCAACCTTTGATCGCGTCGTCAATCTCGACGGCAACAACGTCTTTGGTCTCTACGGCCTCGGCTCGGCACAGTTCGCGAGCGGCGACAAGAAGGGAGCGAAAAAGACGCAGGACCGGCTTAAGCGATTGAATCCGGATCTTGCAAACCAACTCGGGAATATAATTGCCGGCAAAGCGATCGAAGCCGGAAAGCAAAAACTCCGCGAAAAGGTCAGGATACCGGGAATTCCCTATTGACCGGTTAGCTTGGTTCTTTCGAGTGTCAAACCTGGAAGCGAAGCGTCATTACCAACCGTTTCGCTTTTTTTCTTACACTAACCGATATTCCGTTTGCGCACAGTTCGTCCGACTCCGTAATTTCTGTATAATCGTGAGTTTAGAAAAATGCCGCGACGTACAGATATTCACAAGGTCCTAATCATCGGCTCAGGCCCGATCGTTATCGGCCAGGCTTGCGAGTTCGATTATTCCGGAACGCAGGCCTGTCGGGCTTTAAAGCAGGAAGGTTTTGAGGTCGTCCTGGTCAATTCCAATCCGGCGACGATCATGACCGATCCCGAGATAGCCGATCGCACATATATCGAGCCTCTGACCCTCGAAACAATCGCAGCGATCATCGAGAAAGAGAGGCCTGACGCTCTGCTGCCAACGGTCGGCGGGCAAACGGGCCTGAACCTTTCGGTCGAACTCTTCGAAAAGGGAATTCTCGACAAATACGGGGTCAAGCTCATCGGGGCGAACATAGACGCGATAAAGGTCGGTGAAGACCGCGAGCTCTTCAAGAAGGCGATGGACGAGGTCGGTATCCCGTCGGCCAGGGGCGGATTCGCCCACACTTGGGAAGAGGCGAAGGCGATCGTCGAAGAGACCGGATACCCCGCGATCGTCCGGCCGGCTTTCACATTGGGAGGAACAGGCGGCGGCACTGCCTACAACCCCGAGGAATTCGAAGAGATCGCAAAAGGCGGTCTCGAAGCTTCGCCCGTTTCGCAGATCCTCGTCGAAGAATCGATCCTCGGCTGGAAAGAATATGAGCTCGAGGTGATGCGCGACCTCAACGACAATGTCGTCATAATCTGCTCGATCGAGAATTTTGACCCAATGGGTGTACATACGGGTGATTCGATCACCGTAGCTCCTGCACAGACCCTGACCGACGTTGAGTATCAAAACCTCCGAGACATGTCGATCAAGTGCATCCGTAAGGTGGGCGTGGAAACGGGCGGTTCGAACATCCAATTTGCGGTCAACCCGGCGAACGGCGAAGTTCGCATAATAGAAATGAACCCGCGGGTCTCGCGTTCGAGTGCCCTTGCATCAAAGGCGACCGGATTTCCGATAGCAAAGATCGCGGCCAAATTGGCAGTCGGGTACACCCTGGACGAGATCCCGAACGACATCACAAAGAAAACTCCGGCGTCATTTGAGCCGACGATAGATTACGTTGTCACAAAGATACCGAAATGGGCGTTTGAAAAGTTTCCCGGAGCCGAGGATGTTCTGGGAACGCAGATGAAATCCGTCGGTGAGGTGATGGCTATCGGACGGACCTTCAAGGAAAGCCTGTTCAAAGGTTTACGGTCACTCGAGGCGGTCAAGCCGTTAAGGCTCGCTGAAGTTCCCGAAGAAGAGCTTCAGCGTAAGCTCGCGCGTCCGAATTCGCAGCGGTTTTCGTACGTTACCTATGCACTTCAAAACGGCTATTCGATCGACGAGATCCACCGGCTGACGAGGATCGATCCATGGTTTCTGGATCAAGTGTCGCAGGTGATGGAGTTTCAGGAAACGCTCGATGCGAAGCCATTGGGTGAGTATATGGAGGAAGAGATCAGAACCGCGAAGGAGTTCGGCCTCTCAGACCGCCGGTTGTCATTTTTGACCGGTGCATCTGAGACCGATGTTCGCGAGCATCGCAGGTCGGCGGGGATCGTGCCTGTCTATAAACGAGTCGATACGTGTGGGGCCGAGTTCGAATCGTATACTCCATACCTGTATTCAACATACGAAGAGGAATGCGAGGCCGAGCCGACCGAACGCCGGAAGATCATGATACTCGGGAGCGGGCCGAACCGGATCGGGCAGGGCATCGAATTCGATTATTGCTGCTGCCATGCCTCGTTCGCTCTTCAGGGCGCTGATTTCGAGACGATAATGGTCAATTGCAATCCCGAGACCGTCTCGACTGATTATGACACCTCGGACCGGCTGTATTTTGAACCGCTTACGTTCGAAGATGTGATGAATATAGTCGAAGTCGAGCGTCCAGAAGGAGTTATCGTACAGTTCGGCGGGCAGACCCCGCTCAATTTGGCGGATAAGCTGCACGCTGCCGGCGTACCGATTATTGGAACCTCTCCGGATTCGATCGATCTTGCTGAAGACCGAAAGCGATTTTCAGCGCTGCTTCAGGATCTGAATATTCCCCAACCGCCAAACGGATCTGCAGTTTCGCCCGATGAAGCAAAGATCATCGCGGCTGAGATCGGTTATCCGATAGTCGTTCGACCGAGTTTTGTTCTTGGCGGGCGGGCGATGGCGATCGTCTACGACGAAGCCTCGCTCGATGAATACATGCGGACCGCGGTCGACGCCTCGCCCGAGAAGCCGGTCCTGATCGACAAGTTTCTCGAACGCGCCGGCGAGATCGACGTAGATGCTCTTGCAGATGAAACGGCGGTCGTCATCGCCGGAATTCAGGAACACATCGAGGAGGCGGGAATTCACTCAGGCGATTCGTCGTCGGTATTGCCTGCCCAGAAGATCGCTTCAGAGCACCTCGAGACCATCCAGCACTATACGACGCTTCTCGCCAAGGCCCTGAAAGTAAAGGGTTTGATGAATATTCAATACGCAATACAAAGCGACCGCGTGTATGTTCTCGAGGTCAACCCGAGGGCTTCACGGACGGTGCCATTCGTTGCAAAAGCCACTGGCGTTCCTATCGCAAAGATCGCATCGCTGGTGATGGCCGGAGCCAATAAGCTTAGCGATTTCGGGCTGCCGCCAGTACTTCCGGTACCGCAGATATTTGTAAAATCGCCGGTGTTTCCGTTCAAGAAGTTCGCCGGCGTCGATCCGATCCTTGGACCCGAGATGCATTCGACCGGCGAAGTGATGGGCGTCGGTGCGAGCTTTGGCGAGGCCTACGGCAAGGCGATGGAAGGCGCGGGACTAAAACTTCCTTTGACCGGTAAGGCGTTTATCTCTGTCACCAATGCTGACAAAGGCCAGGCCGCGATACTCGCCCGGCGGCTCGTGAAACTCGGTTTCGACCTTGTTGCAACCTACGGAACGGCGATCAGAATGCACGAGGTCGGTCTTGATTGTGCAAGCGTATTCAAGGTGAACGAAGGCCGGCCGAACATCGCCGACCTCATCCGCCAGGGCGAAATATCGCTGATCATCAACACTCCGCTCGGAAAAACGTCGCACTACGACGAAAAAGCCATCCGAAAAGCAGCCCTTCAATTCAATGTCCCATGCGTGACGACCATTACCGGTGCCGAGGCGTTGGTCGAGGCCATCGCGACGAAGAAGTCGGAAGATCATCTAACGGTTCGCAGCTTGCAGGAGATACATCAGACCTCGATGAGTATCCGACAAAGCGGCTAAATAATGCTGCACGTTGTGGGAATCTGAGCCATGCGGCAACTGAACCGGGATTCGGCATCAATGAATCACGGCATCGATGCTCGTTCGCGATCTCGAAATCGCCCTTTTTTTCGATTCTTGACCTATCGAACCGGATGCAATAACTTTACCTACAGTTATTCTCAATTTAATCTTACATATCAAACAATGAATGAATCGCACGACCGCGAGATCATAGGCGGGCATCTGCTCGTGATCGGCGGCGCAGAGGACAAGTACAACGAGCGGCGGATATTGAAAAAGTTTCTCGAGCTCGCAGGCGGCGAGAAGGCCGAAGTACTCATCGTTCCGGTGGCGTCGGACTATCCGGAATTTGCGGCCGATGTTTATACCCAGGCGTTTCGCAACCTCGGAATTACGAATCCGAGGGTCTTGCGGGCAACGTCGCGCCAGGACGTATTTCAAGCCGATCCGAACGAACTGCTTGACGGCGTCACCGGTGTGTTCATAACGGGCGGCGATCAGATGCGGCTTGTTTCGCTCCTTGGAGGCACCGAACTCGCGGCAAAGCTTCGGAAAATGGTCCGCGAAACAAATATCGTGCTTGCCGGGACGAGTGCGGGAGCTGCGGGCATGAGTACGTCTATGATCGTGCGTGGTGAGGCCGCATCGCATCCGCACAAAGACGCTGTCAGACTCTCTCCAGGGCTCGGGTTTCTAAAGAACATTATTATCGATCAGCACTTTACGGAACGCGGCCGGATCAGCCGATTGATCACTGCCGTATCATACAATCCGTATAATCTTGGGATCGGGATCGATGAGAACACTGCGATAATTCTCGACCCGAATGGTGTGATGGAAGTGTTCGGACAAGGTTCGGTAACGGTCGTGGACGGCTCGCAGATTACCTACAACGAGATCGCCGAAGTGGCCGAACACGAGTCGTTCGGCGTTTGCGGCGTCCAGATGCATATACTGCGTGATGGTCTTGTTTACCAATATCTTGACCGGCATCCGCTGCAGCCGCCGCAGGAGTTCTTGTTGCCCGATCTCGGCTGAGACGTGACACTTAGAATCGGGGCACGGAGGCGGAGAGCTTTATGCAGATCACATATCGAGATATTAGATTCAATTGATCCAAAAGGATCGCACCTGAAGAGACTATGGAAATTCTTGAAATCAGAACACTTCGCGGGCCTAACTATTGGAGTGGTTACTGGAAAAAGCTGATCATCATGCGCCTCGATATCGGCGAGTTCGAGGACCGGCCGTCTGACAAGATCGACGGGTTTTATGGCCGGATGAACGAAGTGATGCCAACGCTCCTTGCTCATGGCTGCAGCTACGGCGAGGAAGGCGGATTTCTCAGGCGCGTTCAGGAAGGTACATGGGCCGGACACATAATCGAGCATTTCGCACTCGAATTTCAGACGCTTGCAGGTATGGAAACCGGTTACGGCCGGACGCGTGAAACCGAAGAACGCGGCATCTACAACGTCGTTTTCAGCTACCACGAAGAGGAGGTCGGAAGATTTGCCGCCCGCGTCTCAGTGCGTTTGTTTCTAGACCTGGTCGAGGCAAAGCCGACAGAGGAACTGAAGGCTCAGATAGCAGAGAACATTCAAAAGATGCGCGAGATCCGCGAGGAGGTCCGTTTTGGACCTTCGACCGGATCATTGGTCGAAGAGGCTGTTAGCCGCGACATTCCGTTTATTCGATTGAACGATCAATCGCTGGTCCAGCTTGGTTACGGCGTTCATCAAAAGCGCATCCAGGCGACAACGACCGCAAATACGAACATGATCGCGGTCGATATAGCCGGGAATAAACACGCCACTAAAACCCTCCTTGGCGATATGGGCGTGCCGGTGCCAAAAGGATACCGCTTGAGGTCGGAAGAGGAGCTCGAAGACACGCTCGAGAGAATAGGATTCCCGGTCGTGATAAAGCCGCTCGACGGCAATCACGGAAAAGGTGCAACGGTCGGCATCAAATCGCTTGAAGATGCGATGGTCGCTTGGGAGAAAGCGAAAGAGTATTCGCGCTGGGTCATCGTTGAGAAGCAGTTGATAGGCGCCGACTATCGGGCGCTCGTCGTAAACAACCGTTTGATCGCTGTAGCTGAGCGGGTCCCTGCACATGTTACGGGTGACGGAAAGCAGACGATCCAGCAGCTTATCGACGAAACCAATGCCGATCCGCGTCGCGGTTACGGCCACGAAAATGTGCTGACCGAGATCGATGTCGATAGCCAGACCTTGCGCTGCATCAAGAAAGCTGGGTATGAACTGGACAGTGTTCTGCCAAAAGGCGAAAAAGTCTACCTTAAAACGACAGCGAACATCTCTACCGGCGGCACAGCGATCGACGTGACCGACGAAGTGCACCCTGAAAACGTCTTTCTTTTCGAACGCATCGCACGCATTATCGGATTGGACGTTGCGGGTGTCGACATAATTGCTCCGAACGTGAGCGAACCGCTCCATGAGAACGGCGGCGGAATCATCGAGGTAAATGCCGCACCCGGATTTAGAATGCATCTCGCCCCAAGCGAGGGTATCGGCCGAAACGTTGCGGAACACGTGATCGATATGCTCTTTCCGCCAGGTTCCGAAGCGCGAATTCCGATATTTGCGATCACCGGCACGAACGGCAAGACAACGACCACGCGACTGATCGCTCATATACTTAAGGGAAGCGGCCGGACTGTCGGGTTCACGACAACAGACGGTACATACATCCAGAATCAACAGATCGTTCAGGGCGACAACACGGGGCCAGTCTCGGCGCAGCTTGTCCTGAAGGATCCGACGGTCGATGTTGCGGTGCTGGAGACTGCGCGAGGCGGCATCATTCGTTCCGGCCTTGGGTTCGATCATGCTGATATCGGGGTCGTCCTAAACGTTGCAGCCGATCATTTGGGGCTGAAGGACGTGAATACGCTCGAAGATCTCGCGCGGGTCAAGTCGGTCGTACCTCGTGCGGTTGGCAAGCGCGGCTATGCGGTGCTAAACGCAGAAGACCCGCTCGTTTATCGGATGAAGCAACTGGTTGACGGTAAAGTGGTCTGTTTCTCGATGGATGAGAACAACGTGAACATAAAACGCCGGGCCGAACGGGGACGTATCTCGTGCGTCTACGAGAATGGCTTCGTGACGATCCTGAAAGGCAAATGGAAGGTCAGGGTCGAAAAGGTTACGAATATTCCGCTTACCTATGGCGGTCGTGCCGAGTTCATGATCCAGAATGTGTTGGCAGCTACGCTGGCGTGCTTTGTTCACGGAGTTTCGATCGAAGATATCCGCGTCGGCTTGACGACATTTAACGCCGGTACCGCTCAGACGCCGGGACGCCTGAACTTCATCGAGGTCGGCACCGTGACCGTTCTGATGGACTATGCTCACAACCCCGCCGGCTTTACGGGATTGACCAAATTCATCTCAAAGTTGCCGAACAAATATCGTACGGTTGTGATGAATGTGCCCGGAGACAGAAGGGACGACGATATTCGTGAAATGGGCGAGATCGCTGGCGAGGCGTTCGATCGAATTGTAATTCGAGCAGGCCATTACCTTCGCGGCAGGGATGCGGTTGACATCGCAAAGCTGATCCAGGAAGGCATTTCCCGGAGCGCCAGGGAACCGCAAGTGCGGATCATTCCGGAAAGCCGCGACGCAATACAACACGCGATCAAATACGCCCGAAAGGGCGAACTCGTCGTCACGCTCGCAGACATCGTTCCTGATGACATCGCGCATGTGCAGGAGATAAGGGATAAATTGTTGGCAGATGAACAGGCAGAATAGACGATTTGTTCCGCGACATGTCTAGTTCCTCAGTCGCCGTAGATCTCGGTGCTCGGGCGAACATCGGCCGTAACATAACCACGATACATTCCATCCGAATTGAAAGGAAGCACTATATTCCCCAGTGAATCGACCGCGATCAGGCCACCTTCGCCGCCGATGGATGTGAGGTGTTCGATGGTTTCGGATGCGGCATCGTCGAGCGAGAGGCCTTTGTATTTCATCCGCGCCGCTACGTCATAGGCGGTGACACCCAGCATAAAATATTCCCCGTGGCCGGTGCACGAGACGGCGCAAGTGCCGTCAGCATAATTTCCTGCGCCTATGATCGGCGTGTCTCCGACGCGGCCGAATTTCTTGTTGGTCATGCCGCCGGTCGAGGTTGCGGCGGCGAGGCGGCCTTCGGAATCGCAGGCGACGGCGCCCACTGTGCCGAGCGACGTTTCTTGGCCACGGGACACACTCCCTACCGGTCGTGTTTCCGCCGGGGTGTGGTCCAACTGTACGCGGCCGGCGGCGATGGCGTCCTGGAGCTGCTGCCATCGATGCTCGGTGAAAAAGTATTCGTCGGGAGCGTGTTCGACGTTCATTTCTGTGGCGAATTTGTTCGCCCCATCCGCCGCCAACAGAACATGCTCAGTGCGTTGCATCACCAAACGTGCGAGCTTTATCGGGTTCTTTACATTTCGGACGAACGCTACGGCGCCGGCCTTCAACGCGGAACCGTCCATGATCGCCGCATCCATCTCGTTCGTTCCTTCGTGAGTAAAAACAGAACCACGCCCGGCATTGAAGAGAGGAAAGTCCTCAAGCGACACAACGGCCGCCTCTACGGCCTCGATCGCCGATCCTCGGTCCTCCAGTATGGACCATCCTGCCCTCAGTGCCGCTTCGAGTCCGTTTCGGTACTCGCGTTCCAGATCGGCTGTCATCGACGATCTGGATATCGTTCCAGCTCCGCCGTGGATCGCCAAAGCCATATTGTTCATACAGATAGTCTAACAGCGGTAACGACATTCACAGAACAAGCAAGGCTCCGATTTTTCTTCAAAATTTGCCGAAATTTGTTTATCATATTCATCGGTTCCCCCAAGGCCGGATATCACGGCAGGCCCACATCTCTCCCAAATAGTGGAAACGGTCATATATTGTCCTTTTGGTATTAAAGGTGGTCGGTCCGACGAGTGACGGCCATCACGGAACGAACCTGTGAGAATGGCGTTCCGAACCTTATCCGAAAAGGCAACCATTGCAGCCAATGCAATGGACGCAAAGCCGAGAATCTGAGGTCACAGATCGTCCGGCTGCCGAAGTGAGGTCAATTTGCATTATCTATATCGAATAACCCTACTTACCCTGATCCTGGCCTCAATACCGGCCTTTGCTCAAAGCAGACCTGAAGCGATCCTCGTCGATGAGATCGGTGCTTCGGGAAGCAGGAAGATCCAACGACAAAGGCTCGCCGGGCCGCGTCCCAAGTCGAATACATCGACTGCCTACCGGGTAGAACGAGCTACATTCGATCTGATGAATGCGGAGCGAACAGCAAAGGGCTTGCCATTGCTAAAATGGAACGATCAGATCGCCGACCTTGCCCGTCTGCATTCGCTGAACATGGCAGAGCACAAGTTTTTTGGTCACCGCGGTGTTGATGGAACGATGGTCGATGACCGGGCAGACATGCTGGGCATCGGCGGTTGGCGGGCTATAGGCGAGAATATCGCATACATGCGCGGATATGACAATCCCGACCAAATGGCAGTCGAAAAATGGCTTAATTCAACGTCGCATCGCCGAAATATGCTGTCGCCGACCTGGCGAGAATCGGCCATCGGCGTTGCAGTGACCCCGGATGGAACGTATTACTTCACCCAGGTTTTCATACTGCGAAATTGATCTGGAGGCGATCGGCTTCATGGGGCGTGCTTTGATCAAAGATCGGCACGCTCTTTTACTTTCGCAAAATACACTTTTATCCTTTTAATGTGTCCAGAACTCGCCTAATACTCCCGTCGTTTGCCAAGGTGAACCTCGGTCTCAAGGTCATTTCGCGTCGCCCAGACGGATTTCACGATATCTTCACCGTATTTCAGACTACATCCCTCAAAGACACGATAACCTTTGCACCGAGTGACAAGATCCGATTGACGTGTACCGACCCGAATATTCCGGTCGACGGAACGAACATCATACTCAAGGCCGTTGATGCATTAAAGGAGCGTTATTCGATCCGAAACGGCGTTACGATCCATCTTGATAAGAACATCCCGTCTCCTGGCGGTCTTGGCGGCGGTTCTTCGAACGCGGCTGTCACACTGCTCGCTTTGCGCAGACTATGGGGTCTCGACGTCTCGACCGATGACCTTGTTGCGACGGCCAGATCCCTTGGTTCCGACGTTCCGTTCTTTCTCGTTGGCGGAACAGCCATCGGATCAGGCAGAGGCACCGAAATTGAACCGATCGATGATATCGGCGAAGCAATGGGGTTGGTCGTAACACCTGATATCGATGTGTCAACCGCCGAAGCGTACCAAGCGATGACTGTGCCAAACTTGACAAATCGTGAGGTGGAACGTATTCTTCTCAATTGTCGTTTTGAAGCGAAAAGGCCCGATTTTCTGACCCGAAAGCTTATAAATGACTTTGAAAAGACAGTGTTTGCAAGGTTTCCGGATATCGGTGAGGCCCGTCAGACACTTGCGGATCTTGGAGCATCGCCTGCGATGATGTGCGGTAGCGGTGCAAGCGTTTTTGGTTTTTTTGACAAAGAAGAGACACGGCAAACAGCAATCAAAGCCCTTGGCGAACATGCCAACTGGCGAAGTTTTGCCGTAGCGACTATTTCGCGGAGAGAATACCGCGAAGCACTTCGACAAGTGTTTTAGTTCGCTTCCGATCAGTTTCTGAGAATCGTCTTGGGGCGTAGCCAAGTGGTAAGGCACCGGTCTTTGGATCCGGCATTCGTAGGTTCGAATCCTCCCGCCCCAGCCAGTTTTCGTGTATCGGAGCGGACGACCTTGAACAGGCCGGCCGCGTTTTTTGTTTTTGGCGGATAGTATTTCGGATCGTATTACGTTGCTTGGATTGCAGTATGGGTGTCAACGGTAACATCAAGATATTTTCTGGGAACGCCAATCGAGCACTCGCCGAAGAGATATGCGGGCATCTCAGCTGCGATCTTGGAAAATCGAGCACTGACCGATTTTCTGATGGTGAGTTCAACTTTCAGATCGGCGAAAATGTCCGGGGCAGCGATGTATTCATTATCCAGCCAACCTGTCCGCCGACCGATCAAAACCTTCTCGAGCTTTTGATCATGATGGACACATTTGTTCGAGCCTCGGCGGAACGTGTTACTGCTGTGATCCCTTATTTTGGGTATGCCCGCTCAGACAAGAAGGATCGTCCGAGGGTTCCGATCGCAGCGAAGCTCGTATCGAATCTGATAGCGAAAGCTGGCGCTCAGAGGGTTTTGACGATCGACCTTCATGCGGCTCAGATCCAAGGGTTCTTTGATCTGCCGGTGGACCATTTGTACGCTGCCCCGATAGTCGTCGACTATTTTACTGAGAATCCGATCGATAATTTGATCGTTGTCGCTCCGGATACGGGTGGTGCCGAGCGTGCACGGGCATATGCGAAGAGGCTCGACGCGGGCCTTGCTCTCTGCGACAAAAGACGCGAACGAGCGAACGAAGCCGACGTGATGAACGTCGTCGGCGATGTTAACGGCAAGAACTGTCTCATCGTTGACGATATGTGCGATACGGGCGGCACGATCTGTAAGGTCGCAAAAGCGTTGCACGACGCCGGTGCGAATGATGTATATGCCTGTTTCACGCATGCTGTACTTTCCGGCAAAGCGATCGAGAATATCGGAACTTCGTATCTGAAGAAGATCATCGTTACGAATACGATACCGCTTCGCGAAAATGCAAAGCCGTTGGTCGAAAGCGGAAAGATCGAGGTTCTAAGCGTTGGAAAGCTGCTGGCATCGGCGATAAATTCGATTCATGATGAGACGAGCGTCTCGTCGTTGTTCATTTGAAAGTGGTGCGGTAAATGTGAGGTTCTATCCTCCGGTCTTAGATCTCGTAGTGATCTGACCGGTAAAGTGAGGAGTTTTATGGCAGAGAAAATTGTTGTAAAGGCGGAGAAACGAGAAGAGACCGGAAAAGGAACGAATCGGCGCCTCAGAGCCGCCGGTAAGATCCCCGTTGTTGTTTACGGCGGTGGAACCGAAAGTCTTGCGGCGGCGGCGGATCTCAAGGATCTTGCTGCGATCCTTCGCACGGACAGCGGTGTCAATACCGTGTTTTCGCTTGATATCGACGGTGTGGGTGTGAATGACGTCATTTTCCAAGACCGTCAGATCGACCCGATACGAGGCCGGTTGGTCCACGCAGACCTTCGACGATTTGCCAAAGGCGAGAAGATCGAAATGACGGTCCCGATCCATTTGATCGGGGAAGCGAAGGGTCTTTCGGAAGAAGGAGCTGTTCTATCACAGTCGCTTCGTGAGATCAAGGTCCTTTGCGAACCGAAAAACACGCCTGACTCGATAGACATCGATGTGACCGATCTTGACGCAAATCATGCCATTCATGTCGCCGACCTGAAGGTCGGAGCCGGCATCGAGATTCTCGAATCGCCGGAGACGTTGGTTGCATCGATCATCGCCGTCAAGGAAGAAGTTCTTGAACCGCAGCTCGAGGCCGGGGCTGAACCGGAAGTCGTCGGGGCAGAGCCGACCGAAGAAGGCAAGACGGAGTAGCTCGTTTGAGTTCCGAAGCAAGCTGGCTAATTGTTGGGTTGGGGAATCCGGGCGTCGCCTATGAGAAAACGCGGCACAACCTCGGATTCATGTTGGTCGACCGTCTTGGAAAAGAGGCCGATTCGCAGATAAAGCGGAACGAATGCCGATCATTGGTCGGGCGGGCGTTGATCGGGGAACATTCGACCGAGTTGGTCAAGCCCCAGACCTTTATGAACCTCAGCGGCGAGGCTGTGAGCTGCTTGTTGAAGAAAGACGACCGCAGCCTCGAACGCTTGCTGGTGATCTCGGATGACCTTGCATTGCCGCTAGGTTCGATCCGGGTCAGGCCTAAAGGGTCGCACGGAGGCCATAACGGATTGAGGTCGATAATTGAATGTCTGGGAACGAACGACTTTATTCGGCTCAGGATCGGAATCCTGCCCGATCATCCGGTTTCGAACACTCGCGATTTTGTCCTGCAGAACTTCGCGAAGGGCGAGACCGAAACGGTTGAAAAGGTTTTGGAAGTGAGCGCCAAGGCGGTCAGAGCTATCCTTCGCGATGGCACTGACCGGGCAATGGCGGAGTTTAATTGAAAATGGTCCGATCGTCTCGGACGAGAGAGAGTTGAGTTACCTTCTTGCTTGCGTCTCGATTGACGCAAGCTCGAAAGCCAAAAGGAGGAAAAGAAATTGGCAAATAGAACATATGAGGTGATGTATATCGTCGATCCGGAAACACCCGGCGATAAGATCACGAAATTGAATGAGGCGGTCGGGAAACTGATCGAAAAAGAAGGCGGCACGGTCGTCAGGCTTGATGACGTCGGGAAACGTAATCTGGCGTATCCGATCAATAAGAAACACGAGGGCCACTATGTGTTGTTTGAGATCGACGGTTCGGGCCAGGAGATCGCGGAACTTGAACGCCGTATGCGAGTGAACGACCTGATCATGCGTTATATGACAGTTCGTGTTGACGAAGACCGTAAGAAGGCGGATAAAATGCGCGCGAAACGCGAAAAACGGACGGCACAGCGAACGAAGTTTCGAAATTCTGAGGAGACCGCTGAAAAGAATGAGGGAGCGGAAGCATAACAGGAGTTAGATATGGCAGAGAAAGAAATGGATGCACCCCTCGACAGGGAGTTTATTAACGGTGACGATGCGTTTGGCGACAAAATGCCGAGGCGGTTTCAACGCCGACGTCCGCGTCAGGTCGTTCCCGATTATGTAGATTGGAAAGACGTTGAGTATCTTCGGCAATTCATTCCGGAACGTGGAAAGATCATGCCGCGACGTATCTCGGGCATAACCGCAAAGGATCAGCGTCGTATCGCAACGGCAATAAAACGTGCTCGAACAATGGCTATGTTGCCGTTCGTTTCGGAATAGGGCCCGGGGAGGATTTTTGAAATGGCAAATACAACAATCTTATTGAGAGATGATATCGAGAGCCTGGGCGGCCGCGGCGAGATAGTAAAGGTAAGAGCCGGGTATGCCCGCAACTACCTGCTTCCGCAAGGCCTCGCAACGCTGGCGACCAAAGGCAACGTAAAACAGATCGAACAGGAACGCGCGGCGCTTCTTAAGAA
This sequence comes from Chloracidobacterium sp., assembly GCA_016716305.1. Lineage (NCBI taxonomy): Bacteria > Pseudomonadati > Acidobacteriota > Blastocatellia > Chloracidobacteriales > Chloracidobacteriaceae > Chloracidobacterium > Chloracidobacterium sp. The sequence continues at coordinate 283,040 of JADJWP010000001.1, read as the reverse complement.
GGCAGCCGAAGAACGTTCAACCGCTGAGGCCCAAAAAGAGCAAATGAGCTCGATCTCGCTTGCATTCGAGCGAAAAGCCGGCGAAGGCGGGACGCTTTTCGGCTCGGTGACATCGATGGATATTGCCGAAGCGATCCAGGCCAAAGGCTATGAGATAGACCGTCGTCGGATCGCACTTCGTGAGGCGATAAAGGAAACAGGCGAATACACAGTGAAAGTAAAACTGCATCGCGAGGTGACTCTCGAAGTGCCTGTTACTGTATCGGCAGAGGGTGGCGAGACGGTCGACGCGAAACCTGAAAAGAAAGCCCGAAAGGCAAAGGCCGAAGTGGCCGAATCTGACGTCGAAATGGCAGGCGGCGGCGAAGCGACTGACGCCGCAGCGACGGAATAATTTTTGCATTTGTGCAAAGTGTTGACCGCATTCGGGATAACCGATTGCGGTCTTTTTTGATGCGAAAATAGCGAAAAACACCAATAAAAAATCTGCATTTTCGTCTTTGAGCCGGTCGAGCGTGCTGTGTATCATTTGATACTACATTCCGTCAGAAGGTCGAGCAGAACGTACCGATTCGTTTCGAAGTTCTCACACATGATCGAAGAACGCGACCCGACCTGAAACAAGGATCAAACAGAAAATGGCAGCATATCCAGAAACCCGACGCGAGCAATTTTTGGAGCGTCCGTTACCCAGCAGCGAAGAAAGCGAACGTGCCATACTTGGTGCGATCCTGCTCGATAACTCTCTGATCACACAAACCGTCGAACATCTGAAACCCGAGGATTTCTATTCGCCGCTTCACCGCAGGATCTATGACGCGATGGTCGCGCTCTTTGACGCATCGAAGCGGATCGACCCGATACTCATCGGTGAAGAGTTCAAGAAAGACGGATCGGTAGAATCTATCGGCGGCATTGCCGCGATCGCCAATCTCACATATGGCTTGCCTCACTTTTCGGACCTTTCCGAATACATTAGGGTCGTCAAGGCAAAGTCAACGATGCGAAATCTGGTCAGAACCTGTAACCAGATCACAAGCGAGGCTCTCGAGGAGGAAGAAGACGCTGAGATCGTCCTCGATCATGCCGAGCAGGCGATCTTTGCCCTTGCCGAGGCCAAAGACCGACAGGGATTTAGCGGGATCAGGCCGATCGCTGAGAACGTATTTACAAAGATCCAGGAGTTTGCAAGCCGCGAATCGCATGCACTTACCGGCCTGGCCACCGGATTTCGCGATCTTGATAATATTACGTCGGGACTTCAGCCGGCCGATCTGATCATAGTCGCAGCAAGGCCATCGATGGGAAAGACCGCGTTGTGCCTCAACATCGCTCAGCGTGCCGCAGTTAATGAGAATGCGGTTGTTGCGGTCTTTTCGCTCGAGATGTCGAAAGAACAACTCGTAATGCGAATGCTGAGTTCGCAGGCGTCAGTCGACGCCCGCAATCTTCGATTGGGAATGCTGTCGACCAAAGACTGGGGGCGGCTTGCTGAGGCCATTGCGCAGCTTTCGGAAACGTCGCTCTTTATTGACGATACGCCGGGAATTTCTGTTCTTGAAATGCGTGCAAAGCTTCGACGGCTTGCGGCAGAGCAGAAGAAACTCGACCTGATAGTTGTAGATTATCTGCAGTTGATGGGCGGAGGAACACGTCGCAACGAGAATCGGCAGCAGGAGGTCTCTCAGATATCGCGCGACCTTAAGTCTCTGGCAAAGGAATTTAACGCTCCGGTGCTGGCCCTTTCACAACTGTCGCGGGCACCTGAGGCCCGAAACCCGCCAAAACCGATGATGTCTGACCTTCGAGAATCAGGAAGCATCGAACAGGACGCTGACGTCGTAGCCTTTATTTACCGGCAGGACTATTACGCTAAGAACATCGACGATATACCTGATGATCAAAAGAACGTCGCTGAAATAATTATCGCGAAACAACGCAACGGTCCGACCGACACTATCAAAATGGCGTTTCTAAAACAATTCACGAGATTTGAAGACATTTACATCGGCTAGCTGTCTTGCGAAAAGCGCCAGCCGGGCAGATCAAGGCTCATTATGGAACAAGACCTTCGTTATCCGATCGGAAAATTTGAACTTGCCGCCTACGGTTCGCGGCCCGAGAATATCAATACGATCGCCAATCTGCCGGCGAATATCACCACCGCGGTCGACGGCCTAAGCGTCGAACAACTTAACACGGCGTATCGCGACGGCGGATGGACGTTGAGGCAGACCGTTCATCACATCGCAGACAGTCATATCAATTCGTTTTGCCGCTTTAAGCTGGCGTTGACCGAGGACGCACCGCCGACGATCCGCCCTTACTACGAAGAACGATGGGCTGAGCTTGCTGACAGCCAAATGCCGATCGACGATTCGCTCGAGATCATCCGTGGCGTTCACAGCCGTTGGGTCGAGCTTCTGCGAAACATGAGCGATGCCGACTACGAACGTGAGTTCATTCATCCCGAAACAGGGAACTGGAAGCTTGATCACGTACTTGGGCTTTACGCATGGCATTCCCGTCACCACACCGCTCACATTACCGGTACACGAAAAAGACTCGGTTGGTGACAAAACGTCGATTATGTCCTACCCCTTGTGGATCCTCTAGACCGTAACTCCGTGAGCGCCGATAGACCTGACACATCGTTTTGTGTTAGAAACTAGCAGTCCTTGCGCAAAATCGATGGCGGAAACCCCAATACAGGATCGGCTGATCTCGCTCGATGTTTTTCGCGGTATGACGATCGCCGGCATGGTGCTTGTTAATAATCCCGGAACGTGGTCGGCCATCTACGGGCCGCTCAAGCATGCGGAATGGCATGGCGTTACACCGACCGATTACGTCTTTCCGTTCTTCTTGTTCATCGTCGGCGTTGCTATACCGTTGGCACTGAGCAAACGCGTCACCGAAGGGATCACCCGGGCCGTTTATACGAAGATCTTTTCACGTGCGGCCGCGATCTTTGCTACCGGCCTTGCGATGTCTGCCGTACCGTTCTTCGTGATGGGCGAGACGACGATCCCGTGGCCGCTGAAGTGGATCGCATGTCTTTCGATAATCTCATCGCTTTATTTCCTGTTTCTCCGAAAATTCAAGATCGCATTCGGACTCATCGGGCTTTGGGCGATGATCGTGCTTGGTCATTATATCGGCGGATATACGATCGTCCCTTACAACGTCGGTCAGATGCGGATCCCGGGTGTATTGCAGCGGATCGCGGTTTGTTATCTGGTCGTGTCACTAATCTACCTCCATACCACCTGGAAGCAGCAGACGGTCATCGGTGTCGCTCTTTTGCTGATCTACTGGCTGGTTATGACCGCCGTGCCGGTTCCAGGTTGCGACGTCACCTCGATAGATGATAAGGCCTGCAACCTCGCTGCCTGGCTTGACCGTGCGATATTGACGGAAGCACATATGTGGCGTTCGGCTAAGGTTTTTGATCCGGAGGGCATTCTCTCGACGATCCCTGCGATCGTCACCACACTCACTGGTGTGTTGACCGGTACGTGGTTAGCGTCGGCGAAAAGTTCTCGATTTATAGAAACCGGGGATTCGACGCCGTCGGTTGACGAGAAGATCCTTGCTGATGGTCTAAATATAGGGCCAAACAGAACAAAGACTGACATCGCGGTTGGATTATTTTTTGCAGGGACTGTCCTGCTGGCGATCGGGTGGTCCTGGAGCTTGGTTTTCCCACTTAACAAATCGCTCTGGACGAGTTCGTATGTGGTTTATACGTCGGGGTTAGCTTTGTTGACGCTTGGTTTCTGCTATTACTTGATCGACATCAAGGGTTACAAACGCTGGGCAAAGCCGTTTGTTATCTTCGGCGTCAATGCCCTCGCCCTTTTCGTATTCTCGGGTATCATGGCGCGTGTCATGGGCATGATCCGGATCCCGACGGGCGACGACAAGACCGTCTCGCTCCAGCAATGGGTTTTTAGTAATCTGTTTCTGACCTGGGCAGAGCCGATCAACGCTTCGCTTGCCTACGCGATAGGATTCATCCTATGCTGGCTCCTTTTGATGTGGCTGCTTTATCGCCGGCGGATCTTCATCAAGTTCTAAGGAGTTATTTTACCTCAAAATTCCTGATCTCGGCTGCGAGGTCGCGTTCAAGCCGATCTTTCTCAGCGAGCATCTCTTTACGTTCATTTTCGATCTGCTCAAGCCGCGATTCCTGTTCGTTAGCCTTCGCGATGTAGCGAGAGATCAGTGTCTTTGCCTCGGGTGTCTTGGCCAATGCCTCGATGTTCTCACGCAGCCGTTTTTGATCGTCCGCGATGCGACGCTCGTCAGTCTCGAGGGCCGCCAACTTCACATTTAATTGATTGACCTGAGATCGCAATTCGATCAGCCGTTCAAGCCGTTGCCGTGTCGGCTCGTCGATGTATCTGCGGGTAACGAAAAGGTCAAGCTGGTCACGGGAAAAACTCGAGAGCCTGTAGGCGTCCATCTGTCCCTGCTGCTCTACGACAGGAAGCAATACGGTTTCGAATGGCTTAAGTTCAACACGGAAACGGTAATATCGATCCGTAATGGTCTCGGGCGTTGCAGACCCTTCGGCGAGCCCCCACTTATTCCTGACCGGATGCTCGACGTAGATCGTTTTGGTCCTGTCCGTTTGGTTCGAGATCGAATAGGTCTTGGCATCTTGACGAAAATAATGTGCCTGGAATACGCCATCGACTACTTTTATGAGCTGAACCGGACGTAGATCGGTCTCAGTTTTTGTCGTTACGCGGGTCCCAAGGTCGAGCGCGAACGAGATGAGGCGGCGTTCCTTGGGCTTAAGACGTTCCATCAGGGCCTCACCCGCATATGCATCGCGATCAAGTACGGTCAGGCTGCCGCCCTCAAAGGTGAGAGGGGTCGTGTTGCTCAACATCATCCCGCCCATCGGACGATCTTTCCGGGCACCCTCGTTATAGATCGAGATTCGCTCGCCCTCCATTCGCGTCTGAACGATCGGTATCAGAGCCGAACGGTTTCGTTCGACCGTGACTGGCGTATCGATGCGATATTCGAACAGATCGCCGAGCTCGTTACCGGTCGCAGCCGTTTGAACACCGCTTCGTTCGCTGATCAGCGCATCGCTAACGGACGTAGACGCTCCGGGCAAGAGCGACAACATATTCTGGGTTGCCGTGACGTTGACCACCGAATTCGCCGTCCCGGAGCCGTAACCATCACCAGAGACGGAACCAGAGCCTGATCCTGAGCCCGCACCATATCCAACACCGGTCTCGGCGTCGTATATCTGCGGGTCGAGATTGAGGTCATCAGGGATAGGAATGATCGGCCGATAGCGGTAAAGCGGCTTCTGGAGATTTTGGATAAAGGAGACAGGTGAACCGGAAACCAGAGAAAGCTGGACATTCGTCCAGTTTTCGTCGCTTACGTTGTCCACTATCGCCCAACCCTGGAAAAAAGGCTTGCCGTCATCACCAAGGACTACGCGGTATGTCGTTTTCCAGATCGGTGCGGCAACGGTATAGCTGACGATCATTTCACGCCGGCCTGTGCCGTCGGAGGTTATTGTGATCGTTTTTGCGTCGCGCCGTCGGGTCGATGCAGTTGCATTGGCAAATTCGCTAATGTCCTTCCGGGTCGCTTCTTCCAGCAACTTGACGCCGCGGATCTCGGCAAGATCGAATGCGGTGATGTCTCCGGATTCGGATGCCAGAACGAGGGAGTAGCTGAATTCGTTAATCGTGTTTGGTCCGCTGCCTTCTCGGGTCCTTACTTCGGTATTGCGTTTTTCGACGGTCAGGATCGAACCCGCAGCAGTGCCTCTAGCGGATGTCACGATGACCTTCGCACCCTGAAGCTGTGACAGTACGCCGGCTAGTCCGCCCGGCGAATCCTCATCCTGTCTGGATTCGGAATCAATGCTGAACGGTATCTCGGCTGTTCGGGCCGATGCAGGAGCCGAAGAATTGTACGAAACCGCACCGATCTTGCCCTGTCCAAGGTCGAGCACTACCATGGATTTCAGCACATCATCGACTTGCGATTGCTTGAACGAAAGGTTCACTTCCGCATTGCCTGAAATGACGCCTCGCCGTTCGATATAGGCGACGCCGTTCGAATACAAGATCACGCGGCGGATGGGCAATGTTGCGGAATCAGCGGCGGCAATGCCGGCAACAGGGGCCTGCCGAGCAGATCGTGCTGGTTGGGAATATGTGGTATGTACGCACACCGATACCGTCAGGAGAAATATCCCTATCTTATTCATTCTTTTGTCCTTATCGTTCTAAGTGTGGTCGAGACTATTGTTAGAGATGACAAGAGGCCGGGAAATGGTTGCTTTGGGGAGAAAGTCGCGAGTGCGCGATGAATCGCGCACTCTGAGGTTAGGCGGCGGCAGCGACGACCTTTTCAGCGGCGTCGTTCATGCCTTCGGCGGGAATGATACCAATACCCGAATTAGCAAGGATCTCGCGACCGGCTTCTACATTGGTGCCTTCGAGTCTAGCGACGATCGGGATCGAAATACCGAGGTTCTTTGCCGCGGCGACAACCCCGCTGGCAACCATATCGCATCGCACGATACCCCCGAAGATGTTGATCAAGACAGCCTTGACGTTAGGGTCAGCGAGGAGGATCTTAAATGCCTGTTCGACACGCTCTTGCGATGCACCGCCGCCGACATCGAGAAAGTTCGCAGGTTCGCCGCCGGCGAGCTTGATGATGTCCATTGTTGCCATTGCAAGGCCGGCACCATTGACCATACAGCCGATGTTGCCGTCGAGCTTGATGTAATTGAGGTCGTGCTTGGAAGCCTCGATCTCGAGCGGCTCCTCTTCGTCAAGGTCGCGAAGTTCGGCGTATTCCTTATGACGGAACATCGCGTTATCGTCAAAATTGACCTTTGCGTCCAAAGCGATGAGCCGATTATCCTTGGTCAACAGAAATGGGTTGATCTCAACTATTGAAGCATCCATCTTCTCGTAAGCTTCATATAGCGAAAGCATGAATTTCGCAGCCTGATTCACAAGATCGGCAGGAATTCCGAGTCCGAAAGCCAACTTGCGGGCTTGAAATGCACGCATCCCGACCGATGGATCGATCGTCTCCTTTAGGATAAGTTCTGGCGTCTCTTCGGCGACCTTTTCGATGTCCATACCGCCGGCGGACGATGCCATGAATGTGTTACGTCCGGTGACTCGGTCGAGCGTGATGCCAAGGTAAAATTCTCTGTCGATCGGAAGGCCTTCCTCGATTAGCAGCGTCTTGACCTCGCGGCCTTCAGGGCCCGTTTGATGGGTGACGAGCTGCATTCCTATCATTTCTGACGCGATCTGCTTAGCTTCCTGAGGCGATCTTGCCAGCTTTACGCCGCCGCCCTTGCCGCGGCCGCCGGCGTGGATCTGGGCTTTAACGACAACGATGTCAGTGCCGAGTTCCTTCGCGGCAGCTTCGGCTTCTTCCGGAGTTCGGGCAACGATGCCTCGCGGTACCGGAACACCATAGTCTTTGAGTAGGGCTTTGCCCTGATATTCGTGGATCTTCATAACGAAATGGCTGTTGAAAATCAAGAGTTTATCGTTAGCCGGTTGAAAATGCAAAAAGGCACCGATCATAGATCGATGCCTTTCAACAACTGTCATCCACTAGCGATCTAATTCGTTATCTTAACGATGAGCTTCAACATTTTCCATTCGCCGCCGCGAAAAACATATTCGTATTCGGTCCGCACCGGGATCGGTTTCGTCGGGTACTTTCCGTTGATAACCAAAATGCTGAGTCCCTTTTCGGTTCGGACGTATGGGGCCGGCGAGAATTCAGACGTCATACCGGAGGCACGTTCGAGGATCGGGACAACGCGGCTCTTTTGATTGGTGAACGTCTTGAAGGCATCCTTCATCTGATCTTCGGTGTAGGTCGACTGAAAATCGCTTGAAGATTTCTCGTAAATGCTCGAAAAATCTCCGGTGTCGATCGCCCTCGCGAAATCGGTCGTCGTCTCACGGACCAACGCTTGAATAACACTTTCAGACGGAAGGCTGCCGTCGGCCTTTGTGTCGGATGTCGTCGAATCGTTTGACGCGGTTCGGCTCGAGTTACTTTCGGACGAAATATTTCCTAGATCCAGGTTCTTACCGCACGTACAGCCAAGGACGATCAGCGAGATGATCCCGATCGCGATCGCACCGCTGACCTTGGAATCTTTTCCCATTATCAGGTTTGAAATGATTTGCTTCATAGATTCTCTCCGTAATTTATCTTCGAACAGTTTTTCTCCAAGGCTCAAGCAGGCTAATCCAGCTTTGCACGGTTCGCTGGTATTCGCTCTTGCATTTTGCGGCTCTTTCCTTCGGCAGGTAGCCGGCATCCAATATTTTCGCGTGTTTAACAGGATCGGAACCATAGATCATACAAAGCGAATTGTAGAATCGTTGTTCCTGCAACAAGTGCTCGTCGGCAAGTTGGCGTTTACCCGGTTGACGCTGCTTTGATTCTATTGCAAAAGCATCGGCTGCCGCAAAGACGGCACGGACACCATCATCGCCCAGTTCGGTGAGATTTACAAAACTCGAAAGACGGTCAGCCGAGTCTTCTTCGTTCCCGGTTATCGGTAGTTTGTATGCGTCGATAAGTGCGTGACCGATCTCGTGAAGAAAGACAAATCGAGTTGCATCGAACATTCTTTCTTTTGCCTTCTCGTCATTCGCTCCAGCATTACGAAACGTCTTGTAAAACCGTTCCATCAATTCGTAACAAAGTGTTACCGTGCGACTTTCAGAATCATAAAACGCGTTCGATTCGTCACAGTCCCTGGCCCTGAGCTTTATATCGTGCGGCAGAATGAGGGCGCGGTTGAGATCCTCTGCCGCCTTTTCAAGCATTTTGTTCGATTGAACATGTTGCTCGATCGCACGGTACCGTGAGACGGATTCTTTACTTTGCAGGACGATGAAGTCGCCGGCATCCTGTCGCAATTGGGGAGGCTGCAGTTCGCGGTTGGTTACCGGTGAGGATTCGACGGGTTTCAATTCAGGCTCGTCACCATCGGTCGATTGTTGATCGCGATCGGAACGGCAAAAACAAGCCGTTACGATCAGAAGCAGGGCTCCTGCAATCAACAAATTAGCGATGTTTCTTTGCATAGGGTGTTGAATGGAAGCTCGCATGGTCAAGAGGGCAGAGCCACAACAACCGACCCGAAATGATACCGCAGATCAGCAGCAAAGTCACAATAAAAGCCGGCCGCAATTACTGCGACCGGCTTTTGCCCAACGTGGCAGTGGATGTGGCTACTGCGATGCCTCGACGAACTTCAAAAGGGTTCGAACTGCGACGCCCGTCGGGCCCTTTGCCTGGTGGGGCTTAGCACTGTCAGACCATGCGGTTCCAGCGATGTCCAGGTGTGCCCACTTCGCCTTATCGACGAATTCCTGGATGAAAACGGCTCCCATGATGGTACCGGCTTTTCCGCGCGGCCCGATGTTTTTGATATCGGCTATGTCCGAGCGGATCTGCTTGCTATATTCTGGGCTTAGCGGCAACTGCCAGAATCCTTCGCCAACTTCCGATCCGCACGAGATCAACTTGTCAATTAGACCCTGGTCATTACCCATTATGCCCGTGTTCTGATCGCCAAGGGCGATAATGACGGCACCGGTTAGGGTGGCCATATCGACTATCCGCGTTGCCCCAAGCTTTTCGGCATAGGCGACTGCATCGGCGAGGATAAGACGACCTTCAGCGTCGGTGTTCAAGATCTCGATCGTCTTGCCGTTCGACGCCGTGACAACGTCGCTTGGCCGCGAAGCACGTCCATCGGGCATGTTCTCAACCGCTGCGACGATCCCCAAAACTGGTACGCTCGGTTTGAGTAAAGCGATCGCTCGCATCGTGCCGAGTACGGTGGCCCCGCCCGACATGTCGTATTTCATCGCATCCATACCTTCGCCCGGTTTTAGAGAAATTCCGCCCGTGTCGAAGGTAATGCCCTTTCCGACCAATGCAAGCAGTTCACCCTTTTTTGATGTTGATCGGGCCGGAACATATCGCAAGACGATTAACTTGGCAGGCTGCTCGGAACCAAGCGAGACGCTAAGAAGAGAACCCATCCCCAGCTTTTTCATTTTGGCCTCGTCAAGTATTTCGCATTTGAGGCCAACCTGCTTCGCCATTGCCGCGGCTCGTTTCGCCATTTCGGTCGGATGAAGGATGTTCGGAGGTTCGTTTGCGAGGTCACGCGTGAAATTCATCGATTCACCGATAGCACGACCGCGTTCGATGCCCTTTTTCAGATCTGATGGTGACGCTTCGCCGACACATACGATCAACTTTGTGATCGATTTTGAGTTCTTGTCCTTGGTCTTGTATTTATCAAGCTCGAATTGGCTCGTAATAAAACCCTGAACCGCGTTCTGAACCATTTCAGTCGCGTTGCCTTCGGCTCTGGGCATAAACGCGAAGCTCTTGGCATTGCGGCTTCTTAAATAACGGGTGGCCGTTCCCGAAGCTGTCGCGACGCCAGACGCCTTGTAGTCTTTCTTTTCGCCAACACCTACAAGCAATAAACCTGATGCTTTTACGGTTCCCTTTGGTGCAAATCGCAGAAAGGCGACGTCTCCGACATCACCTTTGATCTCTTCGGAATTGAGCACCGCAGTGATCTGACCGTTCGTGAGCTTGTCAAGCTCTTTCATTTCCGAAGAACTCGCCTTTTCACCTTTAAACACGACGACCGCCAACGTATCCACACCGGCTGCGGAAAAATTGCCTGAAATACCCTGAACTTCCATTCGAATCCTCAAAGATAAAATTTATTTATGTTCACTAAAACTTCTGTTATATCTATAACTTATCTCAACTTTTCTTTCAACTGTTGACGGGTTTCTTTGTCGATCGTCTTTCGCATCTCGGATTCTCGCTTGTCATATAGTTTTTTTCCTTTGGCTACGCCGATCTCAAACTTGATCCGACCGTTCTTCCAATAAATGCTCGTTACGACAATCGTCATACCTTTTTGGGTCGTTTCCTTTTCTAGTCTCGAGATCTCTCTGCGATTGAGCAGCAGTTTGCGGACTCGCATCGGATCGTGATTCTGTTTGTTCCCATGCGAGTAGGGTGAGATGTGGACGTTGAACAACCAAACCTCACCATCCTTGATCGCAACGTAAGAGTCTTTTAATTGGATACGGCCGGCCATGATGCTCTTGACCTCTGTTCCCAAGAGCACGGCACCTGCCTCGAATTTTTCGAGTATGTGATACTCGTGATATGCCTGCCGGTTGTTGATTATCTCTTTGTCGAACGACATAAACCTTTATTTTGCATTTGTTTCTGAAACTAATCAAGAAACACGGATAACCCATTCATTTGACAAAGTTCAGTAGCGAACCGTAAATTAGTAAGCACGCTGGGAGATCGTCTAATGGTAGGACTGCAGTCTCTGGATCTGCCTATCGGGGTTCGAATCCCTGTCTCCCAGCCAACCGCATTATGGACGGCTGGCACGAAACCGAGATCCGTGTTCGCTACGCCGAAACGGACAAAATGGGTATCGTCCACCACTCGAACTATTTGATATGGTTCGAATCTGGGCGTAGCGATCTATGCCGCTCCAAAGGCTTCTCGTACAAGGCGATGGAAGAGGAAGACAATGCCTTGATGGTAGTCGCAGAAAGTTACGTTCGGTACAAATCGCCCGCATTCTACGAAGATGTATTGACGGTTCGGACACAGGTTGCTGAGGTTCGAAGCCGTTCGATACGGTTCATCTACGAAGTTTATCGGGCGTCTGATGAGACATTGATCGCCGAAGGTGAAACCCTCCATCTTGTGACCGACGAAAACAAGAAGGTAAGGATCGTTCCTGAGATCTATCGGCAACTTTTGCTCGGCGATGCGGCGCTTGCTGCGTTTCCTGCAAATCAGCCACCGCATTAGCGACTCTCGGTAGATTTCATTTTGTTCCTATCGTTCATGTTCCTCTAGTTCCTGCGAGTCGATCCAGAGATCTTTCAATCCATCTGCCTCGCTTGAATGTATGGACCGGCAAACCTAAACTTAAAGGATGCCGGGTTCCGGAAAAGCCGAGATTTACTTTATCGCAGCCATGATGCTGTTGATCCTGCTGATCTGCGGAGTTGCTGTCTATTTCTTCGCGAAAACCTACCGTAGGGAAATGGCGCAAAAGAAAAAGCGGCTTGAGGAGAAACTGCCGGATCGTCGGGAGGATAGCTGATCTGTGATTCCGCGGGTTGAACCAGCGAGCGTTTGTCGCGATCAAAAATGTTTATATGTCGCACCGTAGTATCTTGAATCAGAGTGCATCCGTCCTGGTGATCGTTGATTTTCAGGAGGCATTTCGAAACGCGATCAGCGAATTCTCGATATTGGCTTCGCGAATCGCGACAGCAGTCAGCGGAGCGAAGCTGCTCGGAGTTCCTGTCCTCGTTACGGAACAATACCCGAAGGGGTTGGGACCGACGTGTGAAGAGATCTCGATGTCGCTCTCGAATGATTCGGCGATCGTTGAGAAGAGTACGTTCAGCGCGGTTGGAGCAGTTGATTTCAATGTGAAGATCGAGTCGTTGAATGCAAAACAGATATTGCTTTGTGGCCTTGAGACGCACATCTGTGTTAGCCAAACCGCACATGATCTGATCGATCACGGATTTCACGTCCACCTGTTGGCCGATTGTGTCGGCTCGAGGTTTGATAGTGGTAGACACACCGGGATGATGAAAATGCAGCAGAGTGGTGTAATTCAATCATCGGTCGAAATGATGCTGTTTGAATTGATGGCAGATTCGAGACATGAGAAGTTCAGAGATATTCAGGCCCTGATACTATAGAAGCGCACTTTCCGTTCAGTCAATTTCGGCTAAAAGCCCCGTAATGAACATTCTCTCATCACTCAACACTCAGCAGATCGAAGCCGTCAAGACGACCGAGGGTCCGCTTCTCATACTTGCCGGAGCTGGGTCAGGCAAGACCCGCGTTATCACCGTTAGGGTGGCGTACCTAATCCTAGAAAGGAAAATACCGCCGCATAACATATTAGCTGTTACATTTACGAATAAGGCCGCTGGCGAAATGCGGCATCGGATCGGAGAGTTGCTGCGAGGCGAGAAACTGAGTTCGTTTCCGCTCGTTTCAACTTTTCACAGCCTGTGTGTTCGGATCCTGCGACAAGATATCGAGGAGCTTGAGGAGGGCTACAAAAAGTCGTTCACAATTTATGACACGGACGATTCGCAGAAGGTGATAAAGGCTTGCATCAAGGATCTTGGTATTGATGAAAAGCAGGTCGTGCCTCGTGTCGTTCGGGCAGCGATCAGCGCTGCAAAGAATAGGGGGGAAGATGTCGAAATGTTCGCGTCCAAGATCGAGCATACCGATGAAAAACGAGCTGCTTCAGCGAAGGTGTTCAGGATGTATGAGGAACGACTGAAGTTGGCCAATGCACTCGATTTCGACGACCTGCTCATTAAAACCGTTCGTCTCTTGAGGAAGTCATCCGCGGTCCGAGATAAATACAATGATCGATATAAGTACATCCTCGTCGATGAGTACCAGGATACAAATCCGCTTCAGCTCGCGCTGCTAAAGTACCTGACCGAAAAGCAACAAAATATTTGCGTCGTTGGTGATGACGCACAGAGTATCTATGGATTCAGGCAAGCGGATATTAGGAATATCCTCGATTTTGAACTGCATTTTCCAAATGCTAAGGAGATCTTGCTCGAACAGAACTACCGCTCAACACAGACCATTCTCGACGTAGCCCATTCAATCATCGATAACAATATCCATCAAAAAAAGAAGCGTTTATGGACGTCAAATTCGGGCGGTGAACGGATATTGTATTTTCAAGCGTCGGATGCTGATGGGGAAGGGAGATTTGTTGCGTCCAAAATCGAAGAGCACCGCCGGCACGATCCATCTGAAAAGATCGCTATTTTGTATCGAACAAATGCGCAGTCGAGAGTTTTTGAGGAGGCCCTGCGGCGACTGCGTATCGATTACAACATTGTTGGCGGTTTTTCATTTTACGAACGCGCGGAGGTGAAGGACGTAATCGCGTATCTAAAGCTTGTTCTCAATCCCTCGGACGACATCGCTCTATTGAGGGTGATCAATACGCCTGCTCGTGGACTCGGAAAAACATCAATCGACGAACTTTTGTCCCAGGCAAAGCATCGTGGGTTATCGCTCTGGGAAACGGTCTCGATCGTAACTGATCCAGTGCACCAAGGACCAGTCAATCTGACCGCTCGAGCGAAGGATGCTCTTAAGGCATTTAAACGCTTGATCGAAGGACTTCAGGCGAAAGCCCTCGAGGTGGCAGATACCCAAAGACGCGTTTCCGATATTGTTGTTGCCGCGATCGACGACAGCGGATATTCGATGATGTTGAGGTCTGAAAATTCCGACGATGCTGAAGCTAGGTTGGAAAACCTTGAGGAATTGGTGAACGCCGCTGCCGATTACGATTCGTCCGCCGAAACAGGATTGCGAGATTTCATCGATCATGCAGCCTTGACTTCTGATACCGATAAATTTGACCGTGACGCTGAGGTCACGATGATGACCGTCCATGCTGCAAAAGGGCTCGAATTCCCGATCGTGTTTCTAGTCGGCTTAGAGGACGGCATTTTCCCCCATTCGAGAAGTATCAACGATACAAAGGAACTTGAAGAAGAACGACGTTTGGCGTATGTCGCAATCACGCGAGCCGAACGCATGTTGTACATTACTCATTCGATGCGGCGCAGGGTCTATGGTGAGGAAATGGCAGCTGAGCCCTCGCAGTTTTTGAATGAGATGCCGATCGACCTTATCGAGGATCTTTCATACGGATCGTCTTGGTTGACCTACGCGAAAAGCATGCCGACTAAAGCGGCAAATAATCAGCTCACCGCGTTAACGGGAAAAAACAGACCGAAAAAATCGCCAAGTGCTTATACCGGAAAGACCTATAACAGTGCGGAGGCAATCGCCGAGTTTTTCAGCAAGCGAACCGTGAAGGAGATTTCGTCAAGCGAAACGGTCGAGCCAACTTCGAAGTCAGATAGCGCACTTGAGAGGCTTCGTGCGGCGGCGAAGCCTGCGAGCAAACACCAGGAAATATCCAAAGAAAATTCTGGTTTTGCCCCAGGATCGCAGGTTCGACACGAGAAGTATGGCAGAGGTCTTGTGTTACGGCGGGAGGGAAGCGGAGAAAATGTGAAATTGACCGTCAGTTTCCCGGGATTTGGGCAAAAGAAACTGATCGAAAAGTATGCAAACCTGGAAAATGCCTAAGATCGGGAACCTGACCGCAAAAGCTCACAGAACTTTTTGTGAAACTGCGACGTAGGTATTAAACGATGAGAAATCAGATACAACTATTGACCGTTGTTGCATTCTTACTGTTCGCCGTTCTTGGCTGTGGCGGACTGAATCCGTTTGCTGGCGAAAGAGAGTCTCAGACCAGTTCGCAAAAGGAAAAAACGGTTACCGACAAGGCCGTCGATGTAGCAGTCGGCGAAAAGAAGATCGGGATTGCAGAATGCGACGAGGTCATGGATGCGATCACGATCGAGATGAACAATCCTGACGACGACGTGATCACAAAGACCGTAAAGGCGACGGTTCTGAATCGGATTAAGGACGGTATCCGTGAAAGTGTCGAGAAAAATGCATCCGACACGACCGAACTCGTCAAAACGTGTAAGGAATTCAAAATACAGTTCGATAAGTATAAGACCGAGCAAGCGGAGAAAGACGCAAGATAGTTCGGGTATCTCTTATTGACCGTCCAGTTCGTCCTTGAGCATCATCTGCGTGAAGTTGCTAGACGGATATCTTCTGCGCAATATGTCTCCAAGCTCCTTCTGAAGATCGAAGTTGCTGCCGCAACCCCATTTCGACCAGCCGTTCGCCTTGTGCATCAAGTACAAAGCCTCCGGGACTCGGCGGTCATTGGGCGAGCGGCGAGCCCACGCCAAGACGCTATTAGCCAGATACCTTGGCGCATCGCCAACAGTTTTGAGACTTGCTCGTTCCCTCGCCGCCGTTTCGATCTGTGCCCGTGTCAAGAATCCCGGCTTTAAATACGAAGACAATTCGACGAGATCTCCAACCTCCTCATCGTATACGCTATCGGACGGTTCGCACCACCAGTCGTTAATATCCCATACCTCAGCGTCGTTGTCTGTCTTCCCAAGCCCGTCCTCAACAAACGGAGTAAGCAGCGGATTCTTGACCATGAAGTACAACACTGCGTCCTCGCGAGCTGTCGGCGTAGATGCCGCCATTAAGCTCCTTATCTGCTCTGCGAGTTCAGGATGATGCGACATCAATTCGCGTGCAAATCTATCAGCGGTCGCATTGTCTTTGAGAAGCGCCGCGCGGGTCCAGATCGCTACCGCAAATCGCTCCTTAAGATATTCTGGAAGTGCGGGTGAACGATAGGCATCGATCAGTACCGATTGAGGAAAATACTGATTAACCGTCCGAACCGTGCGATAGTCGAACATCTGTCGATCTTGCCAAAGCCTCTCGTTTCTGAATTCGTCCTCAACTTTCTGTTCGTAAGCCTCTCGACCTTCTTTGTTATAATCAGGATCGAACCACTTCTTTTGTTCTGCTACGAATTCGTCAATAGAGCCTAGAGTGCCATCAAAGTCAAACGCAAAAGGTCTTCGTAAAGCAAATCGAAGATAGTCGTCGAGCGTCGAGGACATTTTCTGCCGAAGGGCATTAAACAGGTTGATCGAGGATACTGGCAATTCCGCGGGTAAAGCCAACACATCATCGATCATCCTTCTTGCTTCGGCGGTTTTGCCTTGTTCGTAGTGAAGTCTCGCAGTGTGATATGCGATCGTCGGAAATGCCGGCGATGTTCGGCTTACGCGCGAAGCCGCTCCGAGCAGCCGAGTGACTTCAACCGACGTCGAAGTCGCTTTCGACAAGGCTGTCATCAGCCAAAGTTCAGTCGCCGATTGCTTGTACTTGGACAGCGAGTATGAATAGGCGTCCGTGTCCACGATCTGATACGCAAAGAGCCAGTCAGTGACCTCATCTTCTCTTAGAAATTCGGGCAGAAGTCTGAGCGAGACCTTAACCTCACCAGAGTATTGATCACCGCGGTCGGTTCGACTCCGAAAGCTTGTCTTAAGCCTGTAGCTTTCTGACTTCGCATTCTCGATCATGCGAATCTCGTCCGTCGTCAGTTGTCGGCCGATCGATTGTTCTACATTTTCGCGGATTTCCTCGATCGATCGGTCTGAAGCAAAAGTGAACATCTTTGATGTTCCGGCAGTGTTAGTATTGGAGCTTGCACCGCTGTCGCTGACTTCGATGAAGAAGTTAAGCGTCTCTCCTCGGATTCGCTTTTGAAACGCGTCCTCATTCCAGGCAGAATCGTCTTTCTGCACAACGTCGCTCTTGTTGGAATTTGTTTCAGCCTCGGCCTGAGATCTTAGTCTGTCATCTTCGTCTTGGAGGGCCTTCGATTCAAACTTGTCCATTAACCAAGTGTAATCGATGAGGTCCTGCCTAAAATTCTGGTTTCCGCCATAATACGCCAACTGATTCGCGAGTTCACGAACACGTTCTTCGGGGTTGACTCGATATTTGATAAGTGCGAGCAGCTTTTCAGATGAATCGCTGAATTTTCCACTGGACGATACAAATCGACGCAAGTGTTGTCCAGCCTCTTCGTAAAGGGGTTTGGCTATGTCTTCCGTCTTTGCGAGGCTGGCCTTGCGGATCAGGGTTCTGGCAACCAGATAGTCGGCGGTTTCACTCCATGGCGACTCAGGATCGTTCGCGATTGCAGAAAAGCGTGCCTTCGCATCATCGTATTCCATCGAGTAGAACGCAGCCGCCGCGATCTGGTAGGACCGATCCTTCTGAAGCCACTGCGGTGAACCTTGCGGAGCATCTTGTGGCAATTGTTGTCCTTTGGAGCAATTGGAAAAAACGACGTCTTGAGCTTTGACCCAGTCCTTTACCGCGAGATCCGCAGTCCCATATAAGTTGATTCGATCTGAAAGTGTTTCAATTGCTGTCTCGAAGGCGTTTTTCGTACAATTTGGAAAGAAGTCGTAACCACCGTATTCACGAGCAATATAGATATCCGGGATCTTCTCGTCTTTATCGACAACGCTTTTCCGCGTTTCGATCCACTCTTTTACTGCCTCATCAACACTGTCGTCACGAAAATCGCGGTTATTGAAATCTGCTCGCCAAACCTCAACCAGGGCCTTTTGTTCTTCGCTTGTGAAGCCACCGCCATTCAGATAACGGTATGCAGCGAAGAGCACGGCCCGGCTGAAGGTAGGCCTAACAATTCCGATCTGACCCGCCGCGAAGTTCTCGAATGGGATCTCCGGCGACTTGCGAATGTCGAATACCGGGGTAATATACGAAGGCCCACATGGGATCACGTTCAATATGAACAAGGCGGCGAAAACAAATAAAGAAAACAGTCTGGACAGGCTTTTCATGAACGGATCTTATAGGGCGAAATCGATACTGCACGTAATATATCCGAATCTGCCAGCTAAAGAAAGAAAAAAGCCTCCGCCGTTTGATGTTGGCGAAGGCTTCGCATTCCCAATTGTACCAGAGTTTCAGACACTCATTATCTCGTGTTCTTTGTTTTTCGTGAGCTCGTCTATCTTGGCGATAAACGCATTCGTAAGTTTTTGTACCTCGTCAAGGCCGCGCTTTTCTTCATCCTCAGAAACTTCCTTTTCTTTCAGCATTTTCTTCAATGCGTCGTTTGAGGCATGACGGACGTTGCGAACGGCGATCCGGTGGTCCTCGGCGATCTCGTGAACCTGCTTGGCAAGCTGTTTCCGACGTTCTTCGTTAAGCGGTGGAACCGGAAGCCTTATCACTTTACCATCATTCGAAGGGTTCAAGCCAAGATTTGCGGCAATGATCGCTTTTTCAACAGCCCCGAGTTGAGACATGTCCCATGGTTGCACCGTGATGAGTTGAGGTTCAGGAACAGCAACTGATGCCATCTGGATGAGCGGCGTCGACGTGCCGTAGTAATCGACATGGACTGTGTCGAGAAGTCCGACCGTCGCTCGGCCAGTGCGTACGTTAGAAAGCTTTCGTTTAAAATCTTCTATCACCGCATCCATTTTGGGTGAAGTTTCTTTGACAACTGTATCTACACTCATATTCCTGAAATGTGGTCAAGCCGAAGTAGCTGTATCTCCTAGCGTAACCATTGTCCCAACGGTAAGGTCACCACAAACAGCTTTGATGATGTTGCCTGGTTGGGTCATGTTGAAAACCATGATCGGCAAATTGTTATCCATGCAAAGCGAGATCGCTGAAGCGTCCATTATCTTCAGTCGCTTTTCGAGAACCTCTTGATACGTTATCTTGTCGTACTTTTCGGCCTCGAGAAATATCTTAGGGTCGGCCGAGTAAATGCCGTCGACCTTTGTCGCCTTGAAGATCACATCCACGCCGAGCTCGCAGGCACGAAGTGCGGCTGCCGAATCAGTAGTGAAATACGGGTTGCCTGTACCTGCCGCGAAAATCACGACACGTTTCTTTTCAAGATGGCGGATCGCCCGACGTCGAATGAACGGTTCGGCAAGCTGCGGAATATCGATCGCAGACATCACTCGAGTGAAGACGTGGAGTTTTTCCATCGCGTCCTGAAGTACGACCGCGTTCATAACTGTTGCGAGCATGCCGATGTAATCTGCCGCCGCTCGGTCCATATTGCCGGCCGATTTCGAAACACCACGGAAAATATTACCGCCTCCAACTACTATCGCAACCTCGATGCCAAGGTCGTGAACCGCCTTTATCTCGCGAGCTACAGATTCAGCTACCGCAGTGTCGATGCCATAATTCTGGCCGCCCATTAAAGCTTCGCCCGATAGTTTAAGCAGGATGCGATTGAAAACTGGTTCCATAATTGTTCGCTATTGGACCGCAGCGAACAGGTCAAGAGCGGTCATCGAAACGACAGCGAATCACGATAGAACTTCTAACCTACCATCGACGCCACTTCGGCGGCAAAGTCGTCGACTTTCTTCTCGATCCCTTCACCCATTTTGTACCTGGTGAAGCGGCGGATGCTTATATTCTCCTTTATCGAACCGATCTTCTCGCCGACTAGTTCTCCTATCGTCTTGCTCGGATCTTTCACGAACGGTTGATCTACAAGTACTGATTCTTCGTAGAATTTATTCAGACGGCCCTCGATGATCTTGTTCAAAACCTCTTCCGGTTTGCCAGCGTTCTTCGGGTCGTTTTTCAGTTGCCCAAGGAGTATCTCACGTTCCTTTTCGAGCGTCTCAGCTGGTACTTCGTCTCGACTGACGTATCTAGGGTCTGACGCGGCAATATGCATTGCGACATCCTTGACCAACTGCTGAAACTCTTCGCCGCGTGCGACAAAGTCGCTTTCACAGTTCACTTCGACCATTACTCCGACCTTGCCGCCCATATGAATATAGGAGCCGACAACACCCTCTGCAGTTACACGACCTGCTTTCTTGCCTGCGGTAGCCATACCCTTTTTCCGAAGGATCTCCATCGCAGACACTTCGTCGCCATTAGCTTCGACGAGTGCGTTTTTGCAATCGACCATTCCGGCTCCGCTCTTCTCTCGCAATGACTTAACTGCGCTTGCTGTGATCTCTGCCATAACTTGCTCCAATAAATAATTACCAACGTGTCGACTTGTAAAAAAGCGTAGCCAATTTGCCTGCTAGGGAAAAAGCTACGCTCTCGAAAAGATAAAAATGTCCCTAGCTGGCTACTGCTTCGTTGCTTTCTTCCGATTCTGATGACGACGATGCAGCAGTTTCAGTTTCTTCGTCCGGAGCCGTCAAATCATCAATCTCCGCAACAATGTCGGACTCAGCACTGACAGCATCATCTTCTTCGTCGATCTCGATTCCGCCGTCTTCTTCATCAGGATCGGTGATTCCGGCCTTGGCTAAAGTTGCGGCGATGTCGATCTGATCTTCCTCGGCCACAGTCGCCTCTTCTTGCACAACCGCAGAACCGCCTTCGGTTCCTATCTGTTGACCTTCGAGAATTGCATCTGCTATTCGCGAAGCGAACAGCCGTATCGCTCGAAGGGCATCGTCGTTGCCCGGTATAACGTGGTCGATACCCTCAGGCGAGCAATTGGTATCTACTACTGCAACGATCGGAATACCCAATCGATTTGCTTCCTTTACCGCTATATCTTCTTTTCGGACGTCAATGATGAACATCATATCCGGCATCCCGCCCATTTCTTTGATACCAGCGAGATTTTTCATCAAACCTTCATGCTCACGGTCCAGTTTCAATCGCTCTTTCTTTGTGAGCATTTCAAATCGACCGTCTTCACGCATCGTTTCGATCTCTTTCAGCTTGGCGATCGACTTTTGAACAGTCTGATAGTTGGTAAGCAGACCGCCGAGCCAACGGTTGTTGACGTAGTACTGTCCGCAGCGTTCGGCCTCTTCCTTGATGGCGTCCTGTGCCTGTCGTTTGGTGCCGACGAAAAGGACCTTCTGGTTGGGGCGTTCGGTGAGCGATTCCTGAACGTAATTCAGCGCGTCGCGGAATAATTTCTGGGTCTTCTGCAGGTCGATGATATAAATGCCGTTACGTTCGCCGAAGATGTATTCCTTCATCTTCGGGTTCCAACGGCGGACCTGGTGACCAAAGTGAACTCCCGCTTCAAGGAGTTCTTTCATCGTTACTGTTGCCAAAACTTTATCTCTCCTGACCTATTGGTTTTTGTACTCGCCGAAAACTTTTGATAAACCAAGGCTTTCCGGCAATGGAATTGATAAGGGTCACGCGTTCAGCCCTAAAGCCATAACGCACAACTCTTAGAATTAACGCTTCGAGAACTGGAACCGCTTGCGGGCTCCCTTCTGTCCGTATTTCTTACGTTCTTTCTGGCGCGGGTCACGCGTAACGAGCCCTGCCTTTTTCAATGCCGGCCTGAGGTCGGCGTTAAATTCCATCAACGCACGGGTGATGCCGTGTCTCACGGCACCGGCCTGGCCTGCGGTCCCACCGCCGTCGACATTCACAAGAATGTCGAATTTACCGAGCGTATCGGTAAGGCTTAGCGGCTGGCGGATGATCATCTGCAACGCTTCGTTAGGGAAATAGTTATCGAAAGGGCGGCGATTGACGACGATGTCGCCCGAACCCGGACGCAGGTAAACACGTGCTGTCGAAGTCTTTCGGCGGCCTGTGCCGTAATATTGAATGTCTGCCATATTGAATTGAACTATTTGGTTTCGATCGTGATCGCTTCGGGTTTCTGGGCCGAATGGCGATGATCGCCGTCGGCGTATACTTTCAATTTCTTGACCATGGCCTTGCCGAGCTTGGTCTTCGGCAGCATGCCCTTAACGGCGAGTTCGATAACCTTTTCAGGCTTTTTCTCGAACATTTCCTTTACCGTTGTCTCGCGAAGCCCGCCCGGATAGAGCGTGTGGCGGCGATACATTTTCTGGTCGTTCTTCGAGCCTTTGAAGATCGCATGGCGGGCGTTGATGACAACGCAATGGTCGCCCATATCCATAAAGGGCGTCCACGCCGGATTGTTCTTGCCCGAAAGTATGCGAGCGACCTCGGTCGCAAGGCGGCCAACGGTTTTGCCCTGGGCATCGACGACATACCACTTGCGATTATCGGCCAAGCCGTTCCCACTCGGAAAATAAGTACTCATATTTGCCTACACTGATAGGTATTCTTCGCAAAAAGCGAACTCACAGAGTATCGAAACGCGGCGTCAAGGTCAAGTCCGGAGCCGCATTCTGCATGACCAGCGGCGGGTGCGGCCTGACCCGCCGGGGCAGATCTATGACCCGGCAAGGCCGTCGACTGACCGCATGACCGCCGATCGGGCCATTTCGGGCCGTATGCGGCCATGCCCGAAAGGGCGGCGGAACGACGGATCGGGCGGAACGGCTTTCGGACTTTGGACCCGAGTCGAGCGGCTTGAATTATTTTGTTGCATTTTATGAAACAAACGTGCTATAAATGCAACATTGTGCCGACGATGCACGGCACAGTCGAAAGAGATGATGATAATGGACAGAAAATGGGAAAAGTATAACGGCGGGCCGGCGGCCTCGTCGTCACAGATGCTTCGGGTCACGCTTAACCGCAAAGGGCTTATCTATTTGAATGCAAAGGCGTACACGGCGTTTGGCAGGCCAAAGGCGGTGGCGGTCTATTACAACCGTTCGGTCGACGCCATCGCGGTCGAACCCGCAAACCCGCGGCTTGCCGAGAGCTTTCAGGTGGTCAGGAAACAGAACGGCTGGGCGATCCATGCCTCGACCTTCTGCCGCCATTTCAAGATCCGTGTCGAAACAACCGAACGCTTCATCCGTCCCGAGATCACGGAACAAGGCGTCCTTATCCTCTCGATGCGCGAGACCGTCACCGTCGGCGGGATCATACGGCGGCGACCGCGATCAAGGCGTGATAATAATGCGAGTCATTATTAGCGCCCTTGTCCACGCTCTAAAGAGCGTGGCAATTCAATAAGAGAATTGACATCGTGTTTACCATTAAAGAATTGCCACTAGCTTTATCACTAAAGAATTGCCACTAGCTTCAGCTAGTGGATAAGAGACGGAAGTTTTTGCAGTTCCTATCCACTAGCTAAAGCTAAAGGCAATTCGCTTACAACGGCCGATCTTGATCGTATGCAAGATGATTGGGAGATATGCAATAAATGGGATACGCCGTACGGGTGGAGGCTGCGGCGGCGGCGGATCTATGTGAGCCTGAACCGGCGCGGCGAGATAGTGATGAACGAGGCAGCGTTCAAACAGATATTGTCGCCGGCGAATGTGACGCTGCTATATGACCGGCGGAACCGGCAGATAGGGGTGAAATGTCCGGTAAAAGCCGATATGCAGTTCTTTCCGGTGCGGCGATATGGACGCGGACGGCGCAACAGGATCGTCAGGGCGTCGCGGCTCCTTAAGCAATTCGAAATAGCGGTCGAGCGGACCGTAGTTTTTCCCGATCCGAAAACGGTGGATTTCAAGGGCCAGCCGATGCTCGTGCTTGAACTGGACGAGAAATGAAGCGGGCGAGGATGCGCTCAGGGCGTATGGCCGAGTCTGGCCGCGGCCGTCGTGACACCGATGATGGTCTTGGCGTCGACGATCTCGCCCTGTTCGATCATCCGCAGCAGAGCAGGGAATGTGTGGCGTTCGACTGTGAGTATCTCGTCGTCTTCCAGTTTTTGGCCGACCTCGGTCAGGCCGGTGGCGAGAAAGACGTGCATCTTTTCGGTCAGAAAGCCGGGCGAGATGTAAAATTCCGAGAGCTTTTCGATCTTTTCCGCCGTTACGCCGATCTCTTCTTCCAACTCTCTGATGCAGCCCGTGAGCGGGTCTTCGCCCGCGTTCAGTGTGCCCGCCGGGATCTCAAGCAGATAGGCGCCGGCCGCGTGGCGATATTGCCGGACGAGCGCCGCCGTCCCATCGGCAAATACCGGCAAGATCACCGCACTCCCGCGATGAACGACGATCTCGCGCTTGTACACGACATCGCCCTCGCGGATCTCGTCCACGCGAATATCAAAAACCTTTCCGGCGTAGATCGTTTTGGAAGAAAGAACTTCGGGTTTCATAATGCGAAATATACCATTTTGTTCGGTTTGAGATAGAATGAGCAGATGACGGAATATCGTGTTGGCCTTGGGGTTTCCGGCGGGATCGCGGCTTATAAAGCTGTTGAGGTGATGCGGCTGCTGCAGAAGTCGGGGTGCGACGTCTCGGTGGCGATGACGCGGCACGCGACCGAGTTCGTCCAGCCGCTGACGTTTCGCGCGCTGACGGACAAACACGTGATCGTTGACGATTACGACCCGGCGAATCCCGACCCGATCGCTCATATAAACTTTTCACAGAATATCGATCTGCTGCTGATCGTCCCGGCAACGGCGAACATCATCGGGAAATTTGCGAACGGCGTGGCGGACGATTTTCTTTCTTCGACCTATCTCGCATGCACGGCACCGGTGATGATCGCTCCGGCGATGAACACGACGATGTGGGAGCAGCCCGCGACACAGCGAAACATCGAGCAGCTTAAGGCCGACGGCGTGCATTTTGTCGAGCCCGTGGCCGGCGAGCTTGCATGCAAGACTGTCGGAACAGGGAAGCTTGAGGACGTTGAGAATATCGTTCAGCAGGCTATGAGCTTGCTGAGAGGTCAGAAGGAAGACATTCTTCATTCATCGTCCGCACCTCATCATTCTCAGGATCTGACCGGAGAAAAGATCCTGATCACGGTCGGCGGGACGCGTGAGGCGATCGATCCGGTTCGGTTCATCTCGAATCATTCTTCGGGCAAGATGGGCTTCGCCGTTGCCGAAGCCGCACGCGACCGCGGGGCCGAGGTGACGGTCGTCGCCGGGGTTACGGCGGTAGAACCGCCGGCGGGCATTACGGTCATCAAGGGTATCTCGGCCGAGGCGATGCACATCGCGGTGATGCACGAACTGCCGAATGCGACCGTGTTCATTGGCTCGGCCGCGGTCGCCGATTATGCTCCGGCTAATGCCGCCAACGCCAAAATCAAGAAAGAAGGCAAAGACACGCTGACGCTCGAACTGACCAAAACGCCCGACATTCTCGCCGATGTTTCAGCGCACCGGACAGACGGTTTGCTGGTCGTCGGGTTTGCCGCCGAAACGAATGACGTTGTCGGTTACGCACGCTCGAAAATGGAAAAGAAGGGCCTGGACATGGTCGTCGCCAACGACATAACCGCTGCAGGTGCCGGATTCAACACGGATACGAACATCGCTACCTTCCTGACGCGGCAGGGCGGCGAGATCGAACTCCCGCTGATGTCAAAACGCTATCTCGCTGATAAGATACTCGACGAGATCGTTAAACTGCGCCGCACCTGATCGGGAATGTCCAATTCATCCAAAATCGCTGAGCTTATCGCCGACGTACGGGAGCAAGTCGTTTTCATGCAGGAACTTGGCGTCGAGGGCCTCGATGCCAGGATCTCGTTGACCGGAGCTGAAGTTGTTCCTGCGGCACCTGCGGTCGACGCTGAGGCGTTCGTGCCGCCGCCCAAATTCGATCGTCCGGCAACAAACACAACGGCCGAAACGCCCCCAAGACGCGCCGGATCGCGGATCGCCTCGCTTCCGTCGCTCGCAAATCGCGAAAAACCCGCTACCGCGGCGATCGACCCCGAACGCGGTTCGACGAAGGCCGATCCTGATGTAACTCCCAAGCGGTCCGCCGACGTAATGCCGGCAGATGAGGTGAGAGCCGATGCTGCAGCCGCCAAAACGGCCGATACGATCGGTTCGATCCGGGCCGAGATCGGCGATTGCACACGCTGCAAACTGCATTCTCTGGGCCGCAAACAGATCGTGCATTCGACCGGAAATTTTCAGGCCGATCTGATGTTCGTCGGCGAGGCTCCGGGCGCCGATGAGGACGAACAAGGCCTTCCGTTTGTCGGTCGGGCCGGTCAATTGCTGACAAAGATAATAGAAAGCATCGGGCTAAGACGCGAAAATGTCTGCATCGGCAACATCAACCGCTGCCGGCCGCCCGGGAACCGTCAGCCCGAGCCTGATGAGACCGCCGCCTGCCGCCCGTTCATTCTGCGTGAGATCGCCGTGGTCCGGCCAAAGGTGATCGTCGTTCTGGGGGCGACCGCCGCCCACAATCTTCTTGAGGTCAAGACGCCGATCTCTAAGCTCCGCGGTAACTTTCACGACTATTTCGGCGTGAAGGTCATGCCCACATTCCACCCTGCCTATCTGCTCCGCGACCCGCACAAAAAGCGCGAGGTTTGGGAAGACATGAAGAAAGTCCGCGATATGTTGAGATCTGAGCTATAATAGACGGATATCGTATTTCTTGAATCCGCAATTATAGTTGAAGCGAAATTGACCCTGTAACAATTTTCGTCCTGCTTATTTTCCATTTTGCGGAAAAGCGTTCGTCATCTGAAAGGGGATCAAACAATGCTTGGGCTTCATGACACGTCGGCCAAGGACCAAAGAGCATTCGAGAAATTGGTCAATGGCCTGGAACTTTGCCGACAGATAACCCGCCGTTACGGCACCAGCTTCTATTTCGCCACGCAGTTCTTTCCGAAGGAAACCCGCGACGGCATATATGCGGTCTATGCCTTCGCTCGGATCCCGGACGAGATCGTCGACGACCCGACCTGCAGCGATCACGAACTTGCGTTAGAGCGTCTTTCCGAATGGCGAGAGGAATGGCGGCGAGCGATGTCTGACGGTTTTTCGGACGATCCGGTGATGAATGCGATCGTCCACGTCTTCATGAAATATAAGATCCCGATGGAGGACGGCGAGGCTTTCCTCCGGTCGATGTTCATGGACGAAGAAAAGTTTGACTACGAGAATTATGCCGAACTTGAAGACTATATGTATGGATCGGCCGGTGTGATCGGCCTGATGGTCACGCGTATCGTTGGGTTTTCGACAGCCGATGCTTTTCCGTATGCGATAAAGCTTGGATACGCGTTCCAGCTGACCAATTTTTTGCGCGACATCAGAGAGGATTACGATGCACTCGGCCGGATCTATATGCCGAAGGACGAAATGGCACAATTCGGCCTGACGTCAGAGGACATCGCGGCAAGGGTCCGCGACGAAAGGTTCGTCGAGTTCATGAAGTTCCAGATCAAGCGAAACAGAGATGTGTACCGCGAAGCTCTTCCTGGGATCAAGCTCCTGAATTGGCGTGGGCGGCTCGCCGTTCGTGTTTCTTACGTCCTTTACAAGGCTATTCTTAACGAGATCGAAAGAGCAAACTACAACGTTTTTGCCGGGCGCGTGCGTACCAACCGCCAGCAAAAGATATACCTGTCGTTAAAGGCCCTCGCCGGAGTCTATGAGTAAAAAGGTTGTCGTGATCGGTGCCGGGATCGGCGGGCTTGGCACAGCAGGTCTCTTTGCAAAAAAAGGCTACAGCGTCACAGTTCTGGAAAAGAACGCGAACCTCGGCGGGCGTGCGAACGTTTTCGAGGCTCACGGCTTTCGCTACGACATGGGGCCGTCGTGGTATCTGGCCCCGGACCTTTTCGAACATTTTTTCGAACTGATGGGCGAAAAGGTCGAGGATCATCTCGACCTCGTCCGTCTTTCACCCTCTTATCGGATCTTTTTTCATAACGACCCGAAACCGCTCGACATCCACTCCGACATCGAAGTCGACTCGCAGACCTTTGAGTCGATCGAGCCAGGATCTGCCGAAAAGCTCAAAGCGTATCTAAAGCAATCCGAGTATCAGTATGAGGTCGCGACCCAGCACTTCATGTACAAGAACTACGATACGATCTTTGATTTTTTCAACAAACGCGTGATGACCGAAGGTCAAAAACTCTCGGTCTTTTCGAAGATGCATTCGTTCGTCTCGAAGTTCTTCAAGACGAAAAAGCTTCAGCAGGTGATGGAATACACGATGGTGTTTCTCGGCACGTCGCCGTATGAAGCTCCGGCGCTCTATAACCTGATGTCGCACATGGACTTCAATCAGGGCGTGTTTTATCCGAAGGGCGGGTTTTACGAATTGATCAACGCACTTTCGCGGATCGCCGAAAAGAACGGTGCGGAGCTGAGAACGAATGCGGCGGTCGCTGAGATCGTCGTCGAAAACGGCGTCACAAAAGGCGTCAGGCTCGAAGGCGGCGAGATGGTCGAGGCGGATATCGTCATATCGAACGCTGACATTTGGTTCACCGAGACCCGGCTGCTGTCAGAGAAATGGCAGACGCATCCGCAAAAGTACTGGAATAAAAGGGTGATGGCGCCATCGGCGTTCATCATGTACCTCGGCATCAGCGAAAAACTGCCCAACCTGATCCATCACAATCTGCTTTTCAGCGAAGACTGGCGAAAGAACTTCGACGATATTTACAAGGATCCGCAGCTGCCCGATGCACCGTCTTTGTATGTTTGCGCACCGAGCGTTTCCGATCCAGGAGTTGCTCCGGAGGGCAAAGAGAATTTGTTTGTTCTCGTTCCGATCGCTTCGGACCTCAAGATGACCGAATCCGAAAAAGAGTCGTATTCGGACAAGGTGATCGGCCTCATCGAAAAGGAAATGGGCCTTAATGGGCTAAAGGACAAGATCGAGTACAAAAGGATCTATACCGTCGATGATTTTGGCTCGGATTACAACAGTTTCAAGGGGACGGCACTGGGCCTGGCGCATACGATCTGGCAAACCGCGATCTTCCGGCCAAACAACCGATCGAAAAAGGTCTCGAACCTATATTACGTAGGTGCGGGCGTCAATCCCGGAATCGGGACCCAGATCTGCCTTATCAGTGCCGAGCTTGTTTATAAACGCGTTCACGGCATCAAATCGGCTGCTCCGCTGAAAACGCTCTAGAGAAATTTGGGAAGGGCGATGAACCAGAATAGGGCGAACCCAACGAGCGCATTTATCAACGGGAACACTCGGTAGATCCGAAAGATCTTTGAACCCTCAGGTTGAAATACCGCATAGAGCATAATCCCGCTGTATACCAAACCGGCTGCGATGCCGGTCATGCCTAGATAAGGAAAAGCGAGAATGGCCGACCCGAGATACGCCGCTCCGCAAAAAATTATTGTCAGGGTGCGGCCGAGAAAAGTAGCAATGGTCGAAACGCCGGCCTCTTTGTCCGATTCGATATCGGGCACCGCTGAAAACGCGTGCATCGCGGCCGTCCACAGGCCGCCGGCGGCGAGCACGGCGATCGGGAGAAATGTGCCGGTGATCATCTGAAATGCAAAGGCGGCAGGAAGAACGTAAAGAATATTGAATGCCGAATCAACGATCGGGACGGCCTTTGCCCGTATCGGCGGTGCCGAGTAAAAGAGTGAAAAGAAGATGAAGCCAAACAGCGACGGCAGAGCTCGCGGAGCAAGAAAATAAGCGGCGATGATGAACGGCAGGTTCAGCGCAAATATCACGATTGCGAGGCGGCGATGCGTCTCGGGACGAACGAGCATCTCATACTCCGTTTTTTTCGGATTAAGCCGGTCGGTCTCGAAATCGAAAATGTCGTTTATGCCATAAACCAGCAAATTTGCCGGGAAGAGAAAGTAGAGGCCGAAGACTATCGATCCTGGCCGGAGAAGATCATTAGCCGATGCCGCGGCGGCAGCGAGGCCGACGAGATAAGGGCCGAAAACATAGACCCAGAAACGCGGACGGCTGATTTTCAAAAGGGTCAAGAGAAATGACATCGTTCGTCACAGCTTAATGTTTGACACGAAGAAAAACCAAATTGCCTATATCGCTGCAGCGATCTTTCTGATCGTCGGTGCTTTCTTCATGGCAAATGTCGAAATGCCGGCCTGGGCACACTATGCATCTGCGGTCAACATTGTTCTGTTCGCGCTGCCGGTGATATGGGCACTTCGCCGATGGCTGGGCTGGCGCGACGCTCTGATGCTCTTTGGTGCATTGGGCGTCTATGCTCTGGTCATTGAAACGCTGGCGATAATCACGGGCTTTCCTTACGGCCACTTCGGTTACTCCGATCATCTCGGTTACAGGTTATTCGGCTATGCACCGTGGACGGTTGCATTTGCCTGGACCCCGCTGGCGATCGGAGCCTATGCGATGGCGGCGTCCGTGTTCAGGTCGGCGTTGCCGCGGGCGGTATTTGGTACGATCCTTCTGACGGCCTTCGATCTCGTGCTGGATCCCGGTGCCGTTTACCTCAAATTCTGGCAATATGCCGACGGAGGCTGGTATTACGGCGTCCCGTGGTCAAATTTCGCCGGGTGGCTGGTCTCAGGCTTTATCGGTGCGATCATTTTCGAGGCCTTCATCGCCTCGCGAAGGCCGCTGCTTCCCGTTCCTGCCCAATTGTTCCTCAGCTCGATATTCATCGTGTTTTTTTGGACGGCATTCGCCGCTTTTGCCGGCATGGCGCTGCCCGCATTGATAGGGTTGGGCCTGGTCGTGTCGATGGCCGCTGGTTTTCGCCGTCGATATTACGCGTTCGATGAAATGATCGTAATGGTCGACGATGGAAATGTTCCGATCGCGACCGAAAAGAAAGCATTCGTCCATAATCGGTACACAAAGCTGCACCGGGCATTCTCGGTCTTCATTATCAATTCGAAGAGAGAACTGCTTCTGCAGCAGCGGGCGTTCAGCAAAAAAACCTGGCCGGGCGTTTGGTCAAATTCGTGCTGCGGCCATGTGATGCTGCACGAAGATATAATTTCCGCGGGAAAACGTCGGCTGCGGTACGAGCTTGGGTTAAGCGGCATCGGTCTCGAGGTCGGACTTCCCGGTTACCGGTACACCGCTGAAAAGGACGGCATTGTCGAGAACGAGATCTGTCCGGTACTTTTCGGGTTTACCGACCGCGAGCCTTCACCCAACGCCGACGAGGTCGCGTCAACAAAATGGGTGTCGTGGGAGAAATTTCTCGAGGACATTCGCGACCCGGGTTGCGAGCTTTCACCCTGGGCGATAGAGGAAGCCGAGCTGCTTGCCAAAGAGCCGAAATTTCTCGAAGCACTGAATCGCAATTCTGACCGTCGGCGGTAGCCGCATGTTCGCTCCATTCGTAAGCAGCACGAGTTGTTTGTGATAATCTAACCTGCGGATTTGAACCAATATCCGCGATCGAATTATGAAAAAAGCGATTGTTCATTTGCTGTTCTTTGTGATGCTGATGCCGCTGGCCTTCGTTTCCGCACAAAAATCGGGCGGGAACGAGATCAAGCAGCTGCAGGGGCCGCAGAATCCGCGGCTTGGTTTCGTCATTCATGGCGGAGCCGGCGTAATTTCACGCGCAACGCTTACACCGGAGCGCGAAAAGGAATTTCGGGCGAAGCTGGAGGAGGCCGTAACGGCGGGCTACAAGGTCCTGCAATCCGGCAAATCGAGCCTTGACGCGATCGAAGCTGCGATAAGGATCATGGAAGACTCGCCTCTATTCAACGCCGGGAAGGGGGCGGTCTTCACGAACGACGGCAAGAACGAACTCGACGCCTCGATAATGGACGGCAAAACGCTCGGAGCGGGCGCGGTAGCGGGCTTACAGCGTGTGAAGAATCCGATCACCCTGGCAAGGGCCGTGATGGAAAAAAGCGAGCACGTGATGATGGTCGGGAGCGGAGCCGAAAAGTTTGCGGCCGAACAAAAGATCGAGCTTGTCGATCCAAAGTACTTTTTTACCCAACCGCGATGGGATGCCCTGCAGCAGATACTCAAAGAAGAGAAAGCACGGTCTGAAAAAGCGGTGAGCACGTCTGCAAGCGCGTCGCGCCCTGCAAATAGGTTCGGGACGGTCGGCGCGGTCGCCTTGGATAAGGACGGCAATCTCGCGGCAGGGACTTCGACCGGAGGTATGACGAACAAGCGATTCGGCCGGGTCGGTGACGCGCCGATAATCGGTGCCGGAACTTATGCGAACAACGCGACCTGTGCTGTTTCGGCGACCGGATGGGGCGAGTTTTTCATTCGGCTCTCGGTCGCCCGCGACATTTCGGCCCTGATGGAATATCGGGCGATGCCGATTCAGAACGCGGTCGATATGGTGATCAAACAAAAGCTGCAAAAGCTGGGCGGCGATGGCGGGGTGATCGCGATCGACAAATTCGGCAATATCGGCATCTCGTTCAATTCCGAGGGAATGTACCGGGCCTATATCAACAGCGAAGGTAAACCGGTTGTTGAGATCTATTAAGACCCAAGACAATGGCTTCTGCTGAAATAATCGCGGTCGGGTCGGAGCTTTTGACCCCGGAAAAGACCGATACCAACAGTCTCTGGCTGACCGAAAAGCTGAACGAAACAGGCATCGAGGTGATGCTGAAGACCATCGTCGGCGACGACGAGCCGCGACTTCTTGAGACCATCCAAGACGCTTTGAAACGTTCGGACATCGTCATCACGACCGGAGGGCTTGGCCCGACCGAAGACGACATAACCCGGCAGATCGCGGCAAAAGCTGCCGGGCGTGAACTGGTCTTTCGGGACGATCTGGAAGCCGATCTCCGCGATCGATTCAAGCGTTGGGGACGCGAGATGCCCGAGATCAACAAGCGTCAGGCATACATCATCGAGGGCTGCGACGTTTTGCCCAACCCGAACGGATCGGCCGTCGGCATGCTGCTCGAAACCGGCGACCGCACTCTGATCGTCCTGCCGGGCCCGCCGCGAGAAATGAAGCCGATGTTCGAGAACTCGGTGCTTCCTCGGATCAGCGGGCTTGCCGGAACGATGGTCGTAAGACGAAGGATACTTCGGGTTTCGGGCCTCGGTGAATCTGCCGTCGATTCTGCCATCGCTCCGATCTACAACGAATACAAGACGGTTCGGACGGCGATCCTTTTCAACAAGGCCGAGGTCGAGATACATCTCTACTCGCGTGCAGAAACATCCGGGGCCGCCGAAGCCGTGCTTGGCGAACTAGCGGGCCGCATCGCTGATGAACTCGGTGCGCCGCTTTTCTCAGACAATGGCGATACGATGGAGCAGATCGTCGGGCAAATGCTGACCAGGCGTGGAGAGACCGTCTCGGTGGCTGAGAGCTGTACCGGCGGACTGATCGCAAAGCGGCTGACCGATGTGCCGGGTTCGTCGCGGTATTTTGTCGAAGGGGCGGCGACATATTCCAACGAGGCCAAGATCCGAACCCTTGGCGTTCCCCGCGTTACAATTGAGGCCCACGGAGCCGTCAGCGCCGAGACCGCCGAAGCTATGGCCGAGGGAATGTTGAAAAAGGCGGGGACCGACCATTCGGTCGCGGTGACCGGGATCGCCGGGCCGGACGGCGGAACGGACGAAAAGCCGGTCGGAACGGTCTTCATCGGGTACGCATCGCCAACGGTGACCAAATCGGTAAAGATCGTTCTGCCGGGTGACCGGTACCTGATCAGGTGGCGAGCGAGCCAGGCCGCTCTTGATTATTTGCGACGGCAAATGCTGAAAAGCAAATAAGGTGGTATCATCAAAAGCTGTGATTTCTCGAATAAAAAGCCATATCAAAGAGCTGGGCCATCTGACACCGATGGCGCTGGTCACGACGTTTCTTCCTATCGTCGGAAGTACCGCGCTCTTGATATTCCTTCATCCGATCGGGTACTGGCTTCGCGACAATTGGGAAACGGGCATCGTCGTATTTTTGGCCGGCACGCTCTTCTTCTGCGGCCTGGCACTTTTGCCGACGAACGTCATCGGTATTCTGAGCGGTTGGGCGTTCAGTTTCGAGCTTGGGATCGCGATATTGATGACCGGAGTTGTCGGTTCGGCATTCATCTCTTTTCTCATCAATTCGCGTCTTAGCGGCGAGAAATTGCCCGAGATCGCGAATAGACACCCGCGAGCATCGGCGATATACCAATCCCTGCTTCAGGACAACTTTTGGAAGACGACGTTGATAATCTTCCTGCTTAGGATGTCGGTGATCATGCCGTTCGCATTTACGAATTTCCTGATGGCATCGGCGAGGGTTCCGGTACAGTCATTCCTCGTCGGGACCGCGGCCGGAATGCTGCCGAGGTCGTCCGCAATGGTGATCATCGGAGCCGGCCTATCTGAATTGAACCTCGAAAATACGCGGGATACCTACCTTTTGGCGTTGGGAATCGTCGCTTCGGTCGTTTCCGTGCTCGTTATCGCGCATATTAGCCGAAAGGCACTCGAGCGGATCACGAACGATAAGATGCCCGCGGGCGTGAGCTCGTAATACCTGATCTTACGGGCAGACGCTGACGATAGGTGCAGATCTTCCGAATGGCCTTTAATCGTTGTCGGCAGCGCAAAAGAGCGATTATTTGCAACTTTGACCGACCGTCCTCGTGTAAACTTACGTCCGTACGCGGTGCCGGCAGTTTGGCGCCATCATACCAAGAATATGAAGATTCCAACTCGAATACGATTTTCGCTCACGCTGTTCCTTTTGGCCGCGTTCTTATCGCCGACGGCAGTAATGGCGCTTGGTGACGGCAAAAAGTATTTTAAGACCGGGATGAAACACGAGGCGGCCGAGGAATGGGATCAGGCGGCGGAGGCCTTTGCTCTTGCGGTCAACGAGAATCCAAAAAATCCTGAGTATCGGCTGCATCTTCGAAGGGCATTGTTCAACGCCTCGCAGATGTACATGAAAAAAGGCCGGCTCGCGGCAGACGAAAAGGATTACGAGGGAGCCTACATCGCATTTCGCAAAGCCTATGCGTTCGACCCGGTGAACGAATTGGCCAAGGCTGAAATGGCGCGGATGGTAAGGCTGCAGGAAGCGAAGAAGAACGAAGAGAACCCCGGGGCAACGTCCGGCGACGTGAAAATGGTCCAGACGAGCGCGAACGGTGCCGCAGTTCCGGATTTTCAGATTCCTCAGAAGCTCGAAAAACTCCGCGACGTCCCGTTTCCGAGCGGTGTCAACCTCCAGTTCATCATAAAGGAACTCGCAAAGGATCTTGATCTGAACGTCCTGTTCGATGCTGAATCGCGGCTTGAGAATCGAAGCGTGCGGATCGAACTGAAGAACGTTACCGCCGCACGGGCACTCGATTACATTTTTCTACAGGAGAATCTTTTCTTTCAGCGGGTCGGGCCGAGGACGATCCTGGTCGCGAATACCAATCGCCGAACGAACTTTCAACAGTTGGTTCTAAGAACATTTTATTTAGCGAACGCCAGCCCGAAAGATGTAAAGACGGTCGTGCAGACCGCGATCCCGGCCCAACCGGGCAGAGCGCAGACCATCGTCCTCGAAGACGCCGCGACCAACAGCATAACGATCCGCGACACGCAGGAGAACATACGGCTTATCGGCAAGTTGATAGCTTCGCTCGACAAAGACCGGGCAGAGGTCGTGATGGATGTGGCGATATATGAGGTTTCGAAGACCGATCTGCTACGCCTCGGGAACCAGATCGGCAACGAGTCCCAGCTGACAAGTCTCGGCGGCACGACGCGCGGCGTCGTCGGCCTCGGCGGCAATGACCTGTTTGCGCAGCTTTCGAGCGTTGCGGGCCAGGCACTTCCGACCGCATTTGGTGTAGGCATAGCCATTCCGGCCGCAAATCTCATTGCATTTCAAGCGAAAGGCAACACAAAACTTCTGGCGTCGACACAGATCCATGCCTTCAACAACGAAGATTCGTCTGCACGTATCGGACAGCGTGTCCCGGTCAGGACCGCTCAGTTCGTTACGGGTTCAAATCAATCTAGCGACGGCGTTGTTTCGAACGTCATTAACTACGAACAGGTCGGCCTGACGCTTAAGTTCAAGCCCATCGTATTCCCGAACCAGGACGTTCAGGTCGCGATGGAGATCGAATCGAAAGACGTCGTCGCTGGCGGAACCGACGGAAATCCGATCTTTTCAGAGCGATCGATCAAGGGAACGGCTCGAGTTCAGAACAACCGGACCTTATTGCTGGCAAGCGTTGCACAGGACGTCGAAAGCCGAGGACGGTCGGGCTTGCCGCTTCTGGGCCTGATCCCGATACTTGGCCGTTTATTCTCGGCACCGACGAGAGACAATCGTCAGGTCGACGTCGTCATCGCCGTTACGCCGCGGGTCATCCGAGCTCCTGCGATATTACCGGAGGACGAGGTAGAAAGGCCGACGGGAAGCGTGGCGACGCCGACCAGCGGTTCGCTTGAGGCGATGATCACGCAGGAAGAACGCGAGGAATATCTTGCCTCGGTCCGCCGTTTGCCTACGACCACGGCGATCCAATTGCCGGACCAGCCGTCGATGCCGGAATACGTCCGCGGCGGTACAGAAACCGCGGCTATCGTCCCTAAGGCAGAGCAGGGAGGCACATCGAATCCGATAGTTGAAACGGGCGGGTTGACCGTAAAGCCGATCGATGCCTCGGTCAGGCAGCTTGAGATAAAACAGACCTCGGAAGAAATAAAAGGAATTCCACCCGACGCGGCAAACGAGTCCGACGTTCAAACCGAGCAGTCCGCAAACGGTGCGATCAACAACCGAACCGCGAAGATCAGCTTTTTGGCTGAAATCCCCGACTTGAAGGCGGGACAAAGGATAAAACTTCCAGTACTCATCACGGGCAGCGACCCTTTTGGCTCGGCCGTGCTCGGACTACGATTCGACGAGAAACTCATGGCCGTCAGGTCGGTCGCATATGGCGACGTCTTTGGCGGAGCAATGTCCGGGACCGAGATCCAACCATTTCTTAACCAGGGCGGACGGACATTCGTCTCACTGACCGCCAGTAAGGGCTTGAGGACAGGGCTCTCAGGCACACTTGCGGTGATCGAATTCGAAGCGCTCGCCGACGGAACGCCAACGGTGAATTTTGACAAGGACGTGCTGAACATTTTGGGGACCGACGGCAAGAACTTTTTGGTGCGTTTCTGACGTCGTGCTCGACCGATCCGTAATGGTTAGACCGCTTATCAAGTCAATAAGAATGATCGACGCACGTCGGGCGAACGGATATTCCTTGCTCGAATTGATAATCACGCTTACGGTTTTGTCGATTCTTGTGCTGGGAACTATCCCGCTCGCGCAGAACGCCGTTCAACGCCAACGGGAATCGAGGCTCCGTGAAAGCCTCAGAATGATCAGGAACGCGATCGATGAATTCAAGCGTGACACGATCGGGGCTTGCCCGACCGGTTCGGTCACGACGGGCAATCCGACACGGCCGAACGTCGGTGCCGCTGTGCCGGCCGATCCGCGAAGCCGCGTTGTGATCGATGACTGCACGATCTTCGATGCTGAGAACCTTGACCGATATCCGCCAAACCTGGAAGTTCTTGTTGAAGGTGTAAAGGTGCGGCAACGCGGGTTGAACGTTCAGGGCGGCCGTGGCATAAGCGGCGACTCGCCGCAGGCAACAGAGGTGAACGCAACAGAAGACGTGATCAAGGTATATCTTCGGGAATTGCCGGTCGATCCATTCACCGGAAAACCCGACTGGAAGCTGAGGTCATCCTATCAGACAAAGGATGACGATACGTGGGACGATATCAACGTCTTCGACGTTCGGTCGGCATCGGACGAAATATCGCTGAGCGGCGACAAGTACAGCGATTGGTAATATGAACATCGTGCTTAATTCGACCAAGGTAAATTCCGGTCAAAGAGGCTTTTCGCTTCTTGAACTGATGATCGCGATGTTCATACTGATAATTCTGCTTTCGGTCGCGCTGCCGACCTATCAGCGGAGTGTTCAGCAGGCACGCGAAACGGTGCTCAAAGAAAATCTCTGGCAAATGCGTCGTGCGATCGACCAATACTCCGCCGACAAGGGAAAACTGCCGAGGTCGATCGACGAACTTGTCGAAAACAAATATCTGCGTGACGTCCCGATGGATCCGATCATGGAAAAGGCCGAGTGGGACGAGGTGCAGGGCGAAGACTCGCTTTCGCCCGATGCAGAACAGGGCCTTGTTAATGTCAGGAGTACAGCGACCGGTATTGATGCCGAGGGTAAGGAGTATCGGGATTACTGATCGATCCGCCAAAACGCGACCGAATTTACAGATCGTCTAAATGCTCTCATTTCTAACACAGCCAAACTATCCGCAGGCCGCGATCGGGATCGAAATAGATTCGATCTCGGTTGTTGCACTTCAGCGCGAGTCTCGCGGCGTATTCAGCCTGAAGCAGGCCGCATCGGTCGAACTTCCGAACGGGTTGGTCAATCCCAATTTTACTGAAAAGAACATTTCGAGTCCGGTTCAGTTTCGTATCAGTCTCGAAGAAGCCACGGCGTCGGCCGGAATGCTCAATCAGCGTTCATGGTCCGTTTCGCTCCCAAGCAACAGTGCACGTTCGGCGATCCTTACCTTAGAGAACGGCGTCAAAGGTAAGGCTGAGAACGAAGAGGTCCTCGATTGGAAGGCTGAACAAGCCTTTGGCACGCCGGCGGCACAACTGCGAATAAGCCGTCATAAGATCGCCCCTGACCCCGAAGGCCGAGCGAGGTTTCTCGCTACCGCAGTGAAACTTTCGGTGATCGACGAATTCGAAACGGTCTTTGAGGAACTTGGCTGGAAGGCGGGTTTGATCTTGCCGAGGGCCATTTGCGAGGCGAACTGGCTGCTGGCAAACGGGAACCCGAGCGACACACTTCTGATCAGTTCGCAGAGCGATGGTTTTACGGCGTTCTTGATCAGGGATCGCGAACCGAACGTGATCAGGACGGTCACATGCACCGAGGCCGAGCGCGACGACGAGATCTACAGGCTTTTGATGTTCTATAACGACCGTTTTGCCGAGAACCGCGGCGACCTGACCCTAGGGACCTTCTTATCCATCGGCGCCGATCTGGTGCCGGCAAAGATCCGCGAAATATCGATGGAGGCACTCGGACGCGCATTGACCATACTTCGGCCCGAGGATGTCGGTATGCGGCTTCCTTCGTCAGGCGGCATTCGATTTGATTCGGTCGCCGCTCCGGCAGCGTTGGCATCGCTCGGCTGGCGATGATCGACGGGTTGTAAATACCCGCGGCCGAGAGCAGCCGTGGCCGCACCCGGATTACATTCCCCGGCATCGTTCATGGCTCTTTCCGCGTTGCCGCTTGCATCGGCGAACATTTTTGAACAAAATGTCGTAGAGCTTTCTTGCATGTCAATTTCGATCGCAAATAATGAAGTTATCCGACAATCGTCAGATATCGAGCTTGTAGCCAAGGCACGGTCCGGCATCGAGCTCGGTTTCGAAGAACTTGTTCGGCGATATCAGCGGCCGATCAACGGCTATGTTTACCGGATGCTCGGCGATTACGAGGCGGCGCTCGACGTGACCCAGGAGGTCTTCATCAAGGTCTATAACTCATTGGACCGTTACAGTAGCGAATACAAATTCTCGACCTGGCTTTATCGTATCGCTCACAACGCGGCTATCGACCACATGCGTCGGAACGCCGGAAATACCCAAAGCATTGAAACCGAAAACGCAGAAGGTGCGTATGAACTCCAGATCGAAAGTTCGCTGCCTTCGCCTGAGCTCGAACACGAGCGAAGCGAGTGGCGAACCGAGATCGAAGCGGTGGTAAAGTGTTTACCTGCCGCATATCGGGATCTGATCTTACTCAGGCATTCTCAGGATCTAAGTTACGACGAGATCGCGGATGTGACCGGGCTTCCGCTCGGGACCGTAAAGAACAGGCTCTTTCGCGCACGCGAAATGATGCGTGAGATCTTCGTCGAACGCGGATTTACAGGTATCTGAGTATGACGGGCCACGCCGATATTCGAAGAGTTGTTTTCGGATCAAATGATTCCCAGCAAACCGGAAAACATTGCGTCGTGCTCGACATCGGACATCTCGGCCTATGTTGACGGCGAACTATCTGCCGACGAATCCGAAAGGCTCGAAACTCATTTCTCGGTCTGCATTCCCTGCCGGACGGAACTGAACCGCCAAAAGAATTTTCTCAATTTCCTAGATGCTTCGCTTGAGAGTGAAAGCGACGAACTGCCGCCTGATTTCACGAAGAAGATCGTTACCAAAGCAGAAAGCGGTGTTCGCGGTCTCCGCGACGGCCGCGAATGGACGAATGCGGCGGCGATCTGTATTGTGATGCTGATCGCGGCGGCCGGAGTCTTCTTTTCAACCGGATCGTTCGATCCTTATACCCGAGTCGTGTCGGTCTTCGACCGCGTGCTCGCGGTCTCGACGGCGGCCGTTCATTTCGTCTACAGCGTCGCTCTCAGCATCGCCATCGTGGTCAAGACCCTTACGCACAATGTTTCATCCAGGCCAATGCTCTGGTTGGCCGCGGCGATATGTATCGGCGCGATGTTCTTCATCGCGCGGCGGCTTGTTCGCGACCGAGGGCCGCGCGGCATTTGAGGAGATCGTGGAACATTGTCTTAGATCAAAAACTCAACGCTATATCAAAAAACCGCTCGCGTCGGCAGCCGTGCTTCTTGCAGCCGTCGTGATCGGCGTTTCGGCCGCGTCCGCGTTTGGCCAGCAACTCTCGAGTCGTCCGGACGACCGAACGCTCATCGTCGACGATGCTCCGGAAATGAACGTGATCGCCTTTGGGCGAAACGTGATAATTCGTAAACATGCGAAAGAGGTTTTTGTCTGGGGCGGCGACATCATCGTTGAAGGCCGTGTTGACGGCGACGTAGCGGCCATTGGCGGCTCGATAATCCAGAGAAGCGAGGGCTTTATCGGTGGGGCAGTGATCGTGATCGGCGGGAGCTACAAGCCCGAAAGCCGCGAACCGCTGCGGGTCGAGGGCAAGGAAACCGTCATGTTCGGAATGTTCGAAGAGGAGTTTCGCGAGATGGCCGAGGATCCGTCGCAGATCTTTGCCCCGAACTTTACGATCGCATTTGTTGCTCAGAGGGCGCTTTCAGCGCTCTTTTGGTTCATCGTCACTCTCATGTTCGCAACCCTTGCACCCGGAGCCGTAAGCCGTGGGATCGAGCGTTTCCAGCTCTCTGCTCTTAAGGTCATCGGGATCGGTGCCGCCGCGTTCACCGGGACCATGATACTTGTGATCGGCAGTCTCCGGCTGCTACCTGATCATGCCGGAGCGATAGTCGGGCTGATGTCGTTCGCGTTGCTGATGCTTGCTTACGGATTTGGCCGAGTCGTCTTGCAGGTGAGCATCGGAAAATTGATCCAGAAAAAGCTCTCCGGGCCCGG
Source organism: Chloracidobacterium sp. (assembly GCA_016716305.1). Taxonomy (NCBI): domain Bacteria; kingdom Pseudomonadati; phylum Acidobacteriota; class Blastocatellia; order Chloracidobacteriales; family Chloracidobacteriaceae; genus Chloracidobacterium; species Chloracidobacterium sp. The sequence continues at coordinate 241,430 of JADJWP010000001.1, read as the reverse complement.
AAAACGGTCTGAGTCGATCGCTATCCTGATCGGCGTAATATTCTGGACCCTTCTGCTTTCTTTGCCATACGTTTGGACGATCGGTGTTCTGGCGCTTTTCGCAACCGGCGTGGGGTTGGTTCTCACTGCCCGTCAACGCACCTCGTGGTCGACCGCCTAGGGACTGTAAACAGTTGTGTTTACAAATCTTTACATTTTAATTCAAACCTCGTTAGCATCTTTTACGTCATAATTTATTGACCGCAACTTTTCGTGCGCGGCGGCGTATTTATATAACTACTTTACGAACGAGCAGGGTAACAAAATGAAACGAACCATTTACTCTTCATTCTTGGCTTTTTTTCTACTCACATTTGGCCTGAGGATAGCCGGCCAAACTTCGGATGCGGCCATCAAACCGTCGGTTGTGAACGGCGAAGTCGTTGCTGTCGGTGCGGCCTCGATCGAACTTAAGACCGATGCCGGCCAGATCACGGTTCAGTTGACCGAAAAGACTGAGTATAAACGAGTTCCGCCGACAAATCCGAGCCTGAAGGCGGCCGTTCCGGCGTTGCTTTCAGACATCGGCGCGGGTGACAAGCTGCTTGTGACCGGCGTGTTCGCGAATGACCGAAAGTCGATCCCGGCGCGGGCCGTTTACCTCATGACGAAGTCTGAGATCGCTCAGCGGCAAGCGAAGGAAAGCGAGCGATGGGCGACCCGCGGCATATCAGGAAGAGTTGCGGCGATCAATCAGGATACGAAACAGATCACGGTCGAGGTTCGTGGCTTGATGGGCAGTTCGAATATCGTCGTTACGCCGAAAGACGGCGCGATCTTCAAGCGATATGCACCGAATTCGATCAGGTACAGTGAAACCGTTCCAAGTTCAGTATCGAACATACAGGCGGGCGACATGGTAAGGGCCCTCGGCGACCGCAGTCCTGACGGTTTGAGTTTTGCCGCAGAAGAGGTCGTCACCGGCGCTTTTCAGACCGTTGCAGGAAACGTAAAAGCTGTCAACGCGGCCGCTAACGAGATCACGATAACCGATCTTCAAACAAACAAGGACGTGACGATACAACTCGGGGCTTCTTCGATCTTGAAGCGGTTTCCGGAAGAAATGGCTCAGCGGCTGGCTCAATTCAGCGGCGGCCAGGGCGGACCGGGTGGAATGAGGCCGGCAGGCGGCCAACCGCCGGCGGCTGGACAATCCGGTGGACAACCGGGCGGACAACCGGGCGGACAACCGGGCGGCGCCGGACAACCCGGACGTGGCGGGCCGGGCGGTCCACGCGGCGGCATCGATGAGATGCTTGACCGCTTTCCGAACATCACCGCGTCTGATCTGAAAGTTGGCGAAATGATCGCAGTCTCGAGTTCGAAGAATGGCGACGGCAGCAGGATAACCGCGATCAAGCTTTTGGCGGGCGTTGAGCCATTCATCCGTGCCGCTCAGGCTTCGGGCCAGCTCCAGCGGGGCGGACGCGGTGGTCAAAGCGGCGGATTTACGATACCAGGATTAGATGGATTTGATTCACCATAGAGTTTTTATTTAATGAGGCTTTTTGCTGGTATTTAGCAAAGCGGCCGATACAAATTTATTTAGGCGGTTTGATATGAGATCAATAAAGGCATTTTTATTTACAGCGGCCGCGTCGCTCGCGTTTTCGCTGCCGGCGTTCGCGCAGCAGAACGGCAGCATAGGCGGCCAGGTCCAGGACACGCTCGGAGCGGTCGTGGTCGGCGCTACGGTCATGGTAATTGCGTCGGATGCGAAAGAAAGGACGACAACGACCAACCAGCGAGGCGAGTTTTCGGTTGCCGGCCTTGCTCCGGGAAAATATACGGTCAAGGTCTTTGCAGCGAATTTTGGGCTCTACGAGAACACTGAGGTGACCGTAGGTTCCGGTCGCCGCGAAGATCTGACGGTTTTGCTTTCGGTCGAAGAGGTCAAAGAGCAGGTTGACATCTCGACCGACGAGGGAGTCTCGACCGATCCGCAGAACAATGCCGGGGCTACCGTTCTAAAAGAGAAGGATCTCGAGGCTTTGCCGGATGATCCGGACGAACTCGAAGCTGCCTTGCAGGCCCTCGCGGGACCCTCGGCCGGGCCGAATGGCGGCCAGATCTACATCGACGGGTTTACGGGCGGGCGGCTTCCGCCAAAAGAAGCGATTCGCGAGATCCGTCTTAATCAAAACCCGTTTTCGGCCGAATTCGACCGCCTTGGTTTCGGTCGCATCGAGATATTGACAAGGCCCGGCTCGGATCGGTTCCGCGGCAGTGCGTTCACCAACTTCAACGATTCGCGTCTTAACTCACGCAATCCCTTTGCATCGAACCGCGCTCCGGGACAGACTCGCTTTTTTGGAGGCAACATCTCGGGCCCGGTGCAAAAGGGCAAATCGTCATTCTTTTTGGATATAAACAACCGTGATGTCGACAGCAACGCTGTGATCAACGCGATCGTGCTCGATCCGAACCTGAACCCGGTTCCGTTCAGCGAAGAGGTTCAGGTACCGACAAGGCGGTTTTCGATCAGCCCGCGTTTCGATTATCAGTTGAACGATTCGAATACGCTGGTCTTTCGCTACAGCTACTCAAAACAGACGGCCGACAATCAGGGTGTTGGCAATCTGACGTTGCCGTCGCGTGCGTTCGAGACGAATTCGTCGAATCATGAATTTCGGGTCACCGAGACGATGATCATCAATCCAAAGACGATCAACGAAACTCGATTTGAATACGAGATCAACGACCGCGAGCAGGTCGGCGACAATTCGGTCCCAACGATAAACGTGGGTGCGGCATTTGTTGGCGGCGGTTCCCAGATCGGGCTTAGCTTCAACAAAGAGCGGCAGTGGGAGCTGCAGAACTACACTACGACATCGCTCGGCAAAAACTCGGAGCATGCGATCAAGTTCGGCGTCCGGATTCAGAATACGAGTCTTCGCGATCGTTCCGAGAACAATTTCGGCGGCAACTTTACGTTCGTCAGCCTTGATTCTTATCGCGAGACGATACTTGACAATGCGATCCCGATCCAGTTCAGCATAACGACCGGAAACCCTGAACAGAAAGTTAGCCAAACTGATATTGGCCTTTTCATAACCGACGATTGGCGTGTTACCCCGGCGTTGACCCTGAGTTTCGGTCTGCGTTACGAAAACCAGACCAACATCAACGACAACCTTAACTTCGCCCCGCGATTCTCATTCGCGTGGTCGCCCGGTGCCGGTGGGGCACGGGCACCCAAGACCGTCGTTCGCGGCGGGTTTGGTCTTTTCTACGATCGCTTCAATCAGAATTTCACTCTTCAGGCACGGCGATTCAACGGCTCGGAGCAACTGAATCTTATCGTCAGCAGCACCGATCCCGATCCGGTTCGGCGTGTCGCGGCGATCGCTTTGCTTGGTCAGGCAGTGTTTACCGTCGATGGGGTGACCGGTGTCCCGACAACGGACCAGATACTTGCGGCACTTCCGCAGTCGAATACCATCCGAACGATCGACCCGAACCTGCAATCGCCGTACATGTTTCAAGCGGCAATCGGGGTTGAACGTCAGCTGCCGATGCGAACGACGCTATCGTTGTTTTATATAGGTTCACGAACGTGGCACGTGCTGCGTACCCGAAATATCAACGCGCCGATCTGTCCGGAACAGGTGAATTGTATTCTTGCACCGCGGCCCTTCCCAGATACCGGGAATATCTATCAATACGAATCGTCAGGGATCGCGAATCAGAATCAATTGATAGTCAACGTTCGATCAACGATCAATCCGCGCGTTTCCTTGTGGGGAAATTGGCGGCTTGGGTTTGCGAAAAGCGATTCTGACGGTGCAGGCAGTTTTCCGGCATACAGTTATGATCTTTCCGATGAATACGGCAGAAGCGGCGGCGACTCGCGTCATTTCTTCAACGTTGGCGGAAATATCACTTTGCCGTGGGAGTTCTCGATCAGCCCGTTCATCACGGCTTATACCGGCCGACCGTTCAACATAACGCGTGGTGTAGATACTAACGGCGACCTGCTTCTAAATGAGCGTCCGACGTTTGCCGAGCTCGGGGCGAGATGCTCCGTACTCGGTCTCACCGGATCATACTGCGACGTCTCGGGTTTTGACCCGAACGCAATAGTCCCGAGGAACTTTGCTCAGGGGCCCAATTTCTTCAGCGTCAATATGCGCGTCGGCAAGAACTTCGGTTTTGGCGGTTCATCGCGAGACCGGGCTGCCGCTAGCGGACAGACCGGCACGGGCGGCGGCCCTGGCGGAGGGTTTCCGGCGGGCGGACGCGGTCCGGGTGGCGGCGGCGGTCGCGGTCCCGGAGGTATGGGCGGAATGGGAGGCGGCGATGGCCGCAAGCCTTATAACCTGAACATCGGCGTGTTCTTTAACAACCTGTTCAATAACGTCAATTTCGGAAATCCGGTCGGCAATCTTTCGTCGGGCCGATTCGGCCAGTCGACATCGACTCAGGGCGGATTTGGCGGCTTCGGCGGTTTTGGCGGCGGCAGCGCTAATCGGCGCATTGAGCTTTCGGCTCGGTTCAGCTGGTGACCTGCCGATCGAACTACAAAAACGGGGTGGGCGGATAAGTTTTCGCTCACCTCGCATGCATTTAAGGGTTAGAATACGAATATGAGATCGATCGTTAGTTTTTTTGCAATCTTGATGGTTTCGGCTTTATGCGTATTTGCTCAACCGGCAAATGGGGCGGGATCAGGCGAGCCAAAGGCGGAATTCGCCGCTGAGCGTGAAATGGCAGGCAAGGCGCAGAACGCTCATGGCGGCGAAAAGCTCCGTAAGATGACATCGTTGGTCATTCGCGGTTCGGTCGGCATCTCGTTCTCGGCGCAGACGATCCCGGCAACCTTTGTAACTGTGTTTTCAGGCGATAAATACCGGTTCGAACTCAACAATCCATTTCAGCCGATCGTTCAGGTCAATGACGGCACGCAGGCAAGTGCATCGGTCGGAAATGGCATTACGCTTCCGCCGCTGAATCGTATCGGTTTCCCGGTGCTTCAGCGTATCGGGGATTTCGGGTTCATCGTAACGGCTTTGCCGGAGGAAAAAAGAAAAAAGGGCGGCTTCCGCGTGACCTCACCTGAGGGCGTCGTGACCGATTTCTTCATCGACACCAAAACCGGAATGATCAAGGGTTACGATTCGGCCTATGAGTTTGGCGGGCGTACCGGAACGACCTCGGTCGAGATCGACAAATATCGCTTGGTTGACGGGGTACAGATACCCGAGAGGTACGTACAGCGATTCGATCTGGGGCCGAACACGATCTACGCTGATTTCAAGGCGAAGGATATTTTGGTGAATTCGGAACTGGCGGCCGATGTATTCACTATCGCCCCGAGTCGATAGCTAAAGCCTTGGTATCACCTACATCGCGAAGCGGCTGGACTTCCACCAGTCGATCGTTCGAGACAGCCCTTCCTCGAGGCCGACGATCTTTTCGTAGCCAAGGCATTTTACCGCGAGAGCGTTGTCGGCTTGCGAATGCTTGACGTCGCCTTTCCGTTCAGGCTGAAAGTCAGCAACGGCGTCCGATCGCCCGGTTATCTCTTTCAGAACCGAGAGAAGCTCGTTCAGACTGATCCTTTCGCCGTTAGCTGCGTTCATCACCTGCCCCAGCCCTTCGTTCGTTTGCGCGGCCCTGATATTCGCATTCACGACGTTCGAGATATATGTAAAATCGCGCGACTGCTCGCCGTCGCCATAGATGACGGGACGGCCGCCTTTCATAAGAGCGTCTATGAACCGCGAGATAACGCCGGAATAATGCGACGCCGGATTCTGTCTCGGGCCAAACACATTGAAATATCTGAGAGCGATGGTCTCGAGTCCGTAGACCCGCGTGAATACGGTGCAATAGTGTTCGCCCATCAGCTTTGCGGCGGCATAAGGCGAAAGCGGTTCGGGCCTCATCGTCTCGACCTTAGGCAGCGTCGGCTGATCGCCGTAGGCCGAACTTGAAGCGGCATAGATGACCCTCCGCACGCCGGCGTCTTTGCTTTTGACGAGAAGATTGAAGGTGGCGTTGACGCACGCATTGTGTGTCTCGACCGGGTCGGCTACCGAACGCGGAACGCTCGGCAGCGCAGCCTGATGAAAAACGATCTCGATGTCCTGAAGAGCCTTTGCCAGAAGGTCTGAGTCGTTCAGGTCGCCTTCGATGAACTCGAAATCGCCCGAGATCTCGTCGAGGTTCTCGCGGAACCCGGTCGAGAGATTGTCAATGATCCGCACTCGCGATCCCTGCCTGATCAGTTCATCCGCAAGATTTGAACCGATAAATCCGGCACCGCCTGTGACAAGTACATTTTTGTTTTTCATTTCTGGTCGTTTCGAAAGAACGGTGAATTCCGAACGGCCCCCGACTATCGCCCGACGCCGACATAGTCAAAACCCATCGCGCGCATATCGGAAGGCTCGTAAATATTTCGAAGATCGGCGATCTTTGGCGACCGAAGCAGCGATCTCACCTTTTCCATATCGAGCGCGCGAAACTGGTTCCATTCGGTAACGATCACCAGAACATCGGCGCCCTTGATCGCATCATACTCGTCGGTGGCGTATTCGATCCCCGAGACGTAGTGTTTCGCCTCGTCCATCGCAACCGGGTCAAACGCTCGGATCGTCGCGCCTTTTTCAAGGATCGACCGAATTATCTCGATCGCAGGCGATTCGCGCATATCGTCGGTCTCGGGTTTGAAGGATAATCCCAACATACCGACCTGCTTGCCGCTGAGGTCACCGACGAGCCGTTCGATCTTAGGGATCATTGCCTCGCGTTGACGCTCATTGGCCTCAATGACGGCATCGACGATCAGCGTTTCGACACCGAACTGATCGGCGACCGTCGTAAGTGCGCGTGTATCCTTGGGGAAACACGAGCCGCCGTATCCCGGGCCGGGATGAAGGAACTTGCGCCCGATCCGATTGTCCATTCCCATGCCGCGGGCAACGTCGTGCACATCGCAGCCGATCGCGTCGCAAAGATTTGCGACCTCGTTAATGAACGTGATCTTGGTCGCAAGGAATGCGTTCGCAGCGTATTTGATCAATTCGGCGGCTTCGAGCGAGGTTATCACGATCGGCGTTTCGATCAGATACAACGGACGATAAAGCTCCTTCATTACATCGATCGCACGTCCTTCGTTGCTTCCGATGACCACGCGGTCGGGACGCATAAAATCCTCGATCGCGGCGCCTTCGCGAAGAAACTCGGGATTGGAAGCTACACCGAATTCGATATTGTCGGGCAGATTTGCCGATACGAATTCCCGAAGCCATTTTCCGGTTCCGACAGGGACTGTCGATTTGGTGACAAGAACCTTGTATCCGTTCATCGCCGCGGCAACGTCCTTCGCGGCCTGCTGGTAATAGCTCATGTCGGGCGAGCCGTCGTCCTTTGGTGGTGTCCCGACCGCCAAAAAGACGACCTGTGCACCTTCGACCGCAGAACGGATGTCGGTAGTGAATTTTAGCCGTCCCGCTTTGGCATTTTTCTCGACGATCTGATCGAGTCCCGGTTCGTAAATTGGAATGATGCCGTTGTTCAGTTTATCGATCTTGGTGCTGTCGACATCGACGCACGTGACATCCACGCCGAATTCAGCAAAGCATGCTCCCGTAACCAAACCGACATAACCTGTTCCGATGACTGCAATATGCATATAAAAACACTCTTAAAATCTGGAATTCAATCAAATACTATGCTTAACGCAATAGTGCGGGCCACATCGTTAAACGTGACCCGCACTATTAATCTAACATTCAAAATGAACCGACGCAAAAACTAACGGTTCGGGCTGACGACGATCGTTCCACCGCCGATGTCCGGACGCGATTTGCGTGATCCGATCAGGATCGCTGCTCCGGCTGCACCGGCACCGAGAAGAAGAAGCCACGGCCAAGCCGCAATGCCTACTTTCGGAGCGGAGTCAGGACGGAGACACGGCTGGCAGCCGGTCTGCGACAGGTTGCCCGCTGTTGCGGATGTTCCGGCGGCGACCTGACGGTCGTTGGTGCCTTCACGCATCGTGACGATGCCTGAGGCGGTCTCAAGGTGAGTGTGCGAGCACTCGACCTCGACAGTAAAGCTGTTTGCCTGTCCGGCATCAGCGATCAAAGTTGCATCTTTGGTCGTAACGGTTGCTGCAACGCCCGAAGCGTTCGCGACGCGGGCCTTGCCAGATGAGAGAATTGCTACAATACCAGCTGCCGAGAAATTCAGGACCAAGTTTGAATTTTCGAGAACTTCGACACGGCCGGTTTTTCCGAGGCTAACCACGGCATTCGATCCTGCACCGGTGACGATCGTACTGCCGGACATGATCGTGGCATTCGAAACCGCGGTCTGTCCGTTAACAGAAACCTGACCCGTCACCGTGATCTCGCCGGTAACATCTGTCGGTAAAGCAAGTGCGGCCATCGAATAGACGCATAATATAGCGACGGCAGTGAAAGAAGTGATGATCTTACGTAACATGTTGTTGCCGAGCATTTGATTTAAAGTCCTCCTGTAGCAATCCCCAAAAAATATTTCAAATTTAGTATTTCCGAGACACCCCGAATTGCGTTGGGTCGGAAAAAAGTGCAGTGATTCAAATGATAAACCGCTGAAACAAAGCGGCAATACCGGAAAAACGCCAGAACCTCAGGAGCATTTCCAAATATTCAAGCCATACAAACTTTTACACGAATCGAACTGCTATGTCAATAAAAACACAACGATTACAGCAAATTAGCTTGCCCCGATCTTAATCAGCCAATCAAAAGCTTCAGCCGTGAAAAGATGGGTATTTATAACATATATATACTGGTAATCAAAGGCGATCGCGGTTTTTTTCGCGGCATGTCGTTTTTGGCCTTTGCCCGCCACACTATTCAGCGGCTCGAAAACGCGCAGATCGAGCGGCGGGACATCCGCATCCAAAGCGTTTTCAGTAACTTGGATAGAGGCGCTTATCGCGTTCGACAGGCAATGACATTGCCGACCGTGATTTTTTTTGGTTTAATCTTTTGAGTTTATAATTAACTTCAAGGAGCATTGGATGAAAAAACTGCTTTTCACGGTTATCATTGCCGCGATATTTGTAACAGGGTGCACCAACGCAGAGCAGCCCGGGGCTGTGAACCGTTCTGCGGCCGACCCCAACAAGAAAGTAAAGATCGGCTTTGCGATGGCGACCGTAAAAGAAGAAAGATGGCAGCGCGACCGCGACGCTTTCGAGGCTCATTGTAAAAAGGTAAATGTCGAATGCGCGATAACCGTTGCCGACAATAATTCGAGCCGTCAGGCAAACGATGTCGACAATCTGTTGACGCAAGGGATAGATGTCCTCGTGATCGCACCGCAGGATGCAACTGAGGCTGCGGCAATGGTCGAGAAGGCAAAGGCTCAGGGCGTTCCCGTCATCAGCTACGACCGACTTATCAATTCAGATAAGATCGACATATATATTTCGCATCAAGTGCCGGTGATCGGCCGCAAGATCGCCGAATACGCTATCCAAAAGGTCCCAAAAGGCAATTACGTAATGGTTTACGGGGCATCGACGGATAACAATGCACATATAATGAAAAAGGAAATGCTCGCCGTTCTGCAACCGGCGATCGACGCAGGCGATATCAAGATCGTCGGCGATCAGTTCATCACAGACTGGAAAAACGACCTTGCTCTTAACTTTGCCGAGAACACACTTACCAAACAGAATGACGATATACAGGCGTTCGTCGTGTCAAACGACGGCATGGCAGGCGGTGTGATCCAGGCTTTGGCGAGACGCAACCTTGCGGGCAAGGTTCTGGTGACCGGTCAGGATGCCGGCCTCGAAGCACTGCAGAACGTGGCGGAAGGCAAGCAGTCGATGACCGTCTATAAGCCGATAATTCCTCTTGCCAGCCAGGCTGTCGATGCTGCGATCAAGCTCGCGAAGAAGGAATCGATCACAACGACGCCGTTCATGAATGACGCGATCAAGAAAGAGGTCGCTGCGATCTTGCTCGAGGTAACGGTCGTCGATAAGAACAATCTGATGGATACGGTCATTAAGGATGGCTATTCGAAATTCGAAGATGTATACAAGAACGTTCCCGAAAGCGAGCGTCCGAAACGATAGCGATCCTGCAGACTTTGCGAAATCCCGAAAATGAAACCTGCGATACTTGCGGCTGATCTCGGCGGTACAAATTTAAGAATGGCTGCCGTCGATCACGATGGGACGATAATTTATCGCGCCCGCCGGGCAACGCCGCATGAGCGTTCTCGCGGATCGATCGTAGGGCTGATCTCGGAGGTCGCAAATGAATGCCGGTCTGCGATATTGCCGTCTTATCAGCTTGTCTCGTTCGGATTCGCCGTCCCGGCAGTAGTTGACGGGTCGACCGGAAAGATCCTTTCCGCTCCGAATTTGCCCGAGCTGGACGGGTTTGACGTCGCCAAAGTGCTTTCAGAGGGACTCTCGCTGCCTGTCATCGTCGAGAATGACGCGAACGCCGCCGCGATCGGCGAGCACTGGAAGGGGGCGTCGCGCGATGCAAGAAGCGTTATCAACGTCACACTTGGCACGGGCGTCGGCGGCGGGATCATTCTCAATAACGCCTGTCTTCGCGGGATCGACGGGACCGCCGGCGAGATCGGGCACATTTGCGTCGAGCCATTCGGCGTGCCCTGCGGATGCGGGAGTACGGGATGTCTGGAACAATATGCCTCTGCGAGTGCGATCGTTCGAATGGCATCCGCATTGTTGAACGAATATCCCGAGTCGGTGCTGTCGGACGAAGACGAACTGACGGCTCTCGTTGTCTACGAAGCCGGAAAGGCAGGCGACCGATTGTCGATCGAGGTCTTTCGGAGAATGGGCTTTTACCTCGGCATAGGGCTCGCCGGGCTGATCAACGTTTTGAACCCCGAGGTGATCGTCATCGGCGGCGGGGCCTCGAATGGATGGGACCTGTTTGCAGAACCGATGACCGATGAGATTCGAAAAAGGGCATTTCAACGGCCTGCCGAACGTGTTAAACTTGTCCGGGCCGCGCTCGGGGACGACGCCGGAATTTTGGGCGTTGCTCAACTTGCTACGCGAACCGATTTTGAGGCCTCCTCGATAATAGCCTTGTAACATTATAACTATGGATGTTTACCACAAAGTCCTGACCAGGTTGTATGAGATCACCGGGGGAAGAGATTCGGTCGATGTCGATCTCGGTGAGTTGTTAAAGAAGGAAGGCTTTTTTCCGAGTATCGATAACATTAGCGAATACATGTCGTCTGAAAGCTGGATCGCCCTGACAGCGCGAAAACATGTCATTCGGATCACACATTGGGGCGTGGCAGAGGCGAAGCGGGCACTTTCGTCCTCTCCGGACACCGGGCGAGAGGTCGAAAAACTCGCAGTCAAATTGACGAGCAGGGCCCGCGAGTTTTTGGTGATGGCCGAAGAGTTCGCGGCCTCACCGACGGCCGAAAGGGCGGGTGCGATGGAAAAGCGTTGTGCCGAACTCGCTGAGGATGTGAAAAAAATTAAGTCGAGCCTATAGGGCTTCAACTTGCTTTTTTGTCCCGATGACGGCTAATATATAAGTTTGTTGCGATGGGTTTCGCATGACTAGTGGGTTTCGTGCCCACTTTTTATTTTGGTGTGAGCGCAAATGGAAACGAGTTCGATCTCGCAAAGGATCAGGCAGATAGCGATGACCGCAAGTTCGCAGAAGGGCCTTGAATTCGTTCATGCAGAGGTCGCCGGCACCAAGCGAAATCCGGTCGTGCGCGTCTTCGTTGATAAGCCTGGCGGCGTTACGGTCGAGGATTGCGGCGAACTGTCGCGTTCGATAGAGGCCGTTTTGGATGCGGACGATTTCATTCCTTCGGCTTACGTGCTGGAGGTCTCGTCGCCGGGGCTCGAACGGGAACTTTACAGCCTTGACGATTTTAAGAAATTCATCGGACGAAAGGCACGGATCAAGACAACCGACGAGATTGATTCCAGAAAGGCCTTCAAGGGCACGATCGAAACCGTTGAGGGAGACGAGATCGTTTTTAGCGACCGAACAGCAGATGTCGTGAGAATTCCCTATGGGATCGTAAAGAAGGCGAACTTGGTTTTTGATATTGCGGACGACCTGAGAAAAGGATAGGCATACGGGTCTTTGTCGCGGCCGGGCAGGCATTCGGCAACATACCCGGCAAACGAACTTTGAGATTTATATATGACTTCATCGATCGGACAGAGTATTGATGCATTGTGCAGCGAGCAGGGGCTCGATCGCGATATGGTGATCGAGGCAATGAAGGACGCCGTAAAGGCCGCCGCACGCAAACAGTTTCGCAATCAGGATAAGACCGGCGACAGCATTCAGGTCGATTGGAACAACGAAGAAGGGATGATCGAGATCTCGGTCCAGAAGACCGTCGTAGAAGAGGTCGAGAATCCTTCGGCCGAGTTGTCGTTGACCGATGCCCAGGAAATGGCGGGCGATGAGATCGAGGTCGGCGATATGCTTCTTATACCGCTCCCGCAGGAAGAAATGGGACGGATCGCGGCACAGACCGCCAAGCAGATACTGGTTCAAAAGGTCCGAGAGGCGATCCGCGAAAAGGTATATGACGAATATATCGATCGAAAGGGCGAGTTGATCAACGGAATGGTCAAAAGGTTCGAGCGAGGCGACATCATCATCGATCTCGGCAACAACCTCGAAGCCGTTTTGCCGCGAAGCGAACAGTCGCGAGGCGAACTATGGAATCAGGGTGAACGCGTCAGGGTGGTCATCGTCGACGTTTCGAAAGAACAGAAGGGCCAGCAGATCAAGGTTTCACGAGCTTCGTCGGAGCTGATCAAACGTCTCTTCGAAATGGAGGTGCCCGAGATCTACGATGAGACCGTTGTGATCAAATCGGCAGTTCGCGAGCCCGGCGACCGCGCGAAGATCGCCGTTGCGTCGAACGAAAAAGATGTGGATCCGGTCGGCGCCTGCGTCGGCATGAAAGGCTCGAGGGTGCAATCGATCATCAAAGAGCTTCGAGGCGAGAAGATAGACATCATCGAATGGTCGGATGAGCCTTCGGTCTTTGCGGCAAATGCACTTTCGCCGGCAAAGGTGTCGCAGGTCCGCATCACCGACATCAACAATCGTCAGATGGAGGTCATCGTCGGCGAAGACCAACTGAGCCTGGCGATCGGTAAGAAGGGGCAGAATGTGCGCCTTGCGACACGCCTGGTCGGATGGGACATCAATATCGTCAGCGAAGACGTCCTGAAGAAAGAGATCGCTCTTCAAATGGGTCAGATGATGGCGTCCGGCGAGGCAGTTCCGATCACCGCCCTTCAGGGAGTTTCTGCGAACCAGGCCGAAACGCTTGCAGAAAAAGGAATCACCGATGTCGAAGCTCTTGCGTCGACATCGCTTGACGACCTGGTCGAATACCTCGACGTCAGTCTCGATGAGGCAGAATCGATCCTGAGCTCGGCAGCAGCGATCGTCGAGGCAAAGAACTTACAGATAGGCGAAACGGGTGCGGTCGAAGGACCTGAGGAATCAGAGGGCGACGGCGAGACCGCTCAGGAGTCGACCGATCAGCCGGCTGATAGTGCTGACGAAATTCAGGCGGAAGAGCTTGAGCCCTCGGCCGATGTTGAAGCGGCGGAGGCTGAAACCTCAGAGCCGGCATCCGACGAAACAGACGTCGCAGCTGCCGAAGACGAGCCGGCCACAGAACCCGAGGATGCAGAAGCAGCGATAGGCGAAGACGCCGCGACCGCCGAAAACGAGCAGGAAAAAGACTCGAACGTAGAGGACGGATCTGCGTCGCCGACAGCTGATTAGCGGGTGATCGATACCGCACCCTTTGTTTTTGTCTTGGCCGTTACGCGTTGAGTCGCAGTTTTTGGGGAAGTTGAATTACAGGAAAACTTATGCCGATTGGTAAGAAGATACGAGTCTATGACCTTGCACGTGACCTCAAGCAGGACACTAAGCGCGTAATGGAAGATTTACGCCGTGAGGGAGCAGATATCAGTGTGCCGTCCAATTCGGTGAGCATGGAGTTGGCCGAGAAGGTGCGGCTGAAATACTTTCCGAAAGCAGATCCGACGCCGAAACGGGCGATCAAGGTCATCAAGGCATCAAAGAAATCGGAGACAACCGACGAGGAGCAGCAGCCGGCCGAAGCAGCTGCCGCTCCGGTCGAGGAAGCACCGGTAGTTGAAGCACCGAAGACCGCCGTCAAGGTAAAGGCGAAACCGGCGGCCGTGCCGGAGGCTGAGCCCGAGGCCAAACCTACCGCGACCGTAAGAAAGGTACTCAAGGCCAGGGACGTAAAACCGGCCGAGGTCGTCGCTCCCGCCGAGGCTTCGGCTGAGACAGCAGAGGCTCCGGAGACGGAAACAGCCGAGGTCAAATCGGAACAGCCGGAGACCGAAGTCGTTTCTGCTGAGACAGAGACCGCGCCGGAAGCAAGTTCCGAATCGACCGCGGTTGGGCCGAGCGGAACAAAAGTAAAGCGGCTTATCCTTAGCCCGGACGCGCTTGCGCGCGGCGTAAAGCCGGGCGAACGCGTCGTGGCCGAACAGCCGACCCGCACCGGCAAGCTTACCACCGACGCACGCGCAGGCCGCGATGCTCGCGGTGTCCGCAGGCCCGAATTCAAGGGCACGCCGGGTGAGACCGCGACACCGCAGTTGAATTACACGCCGCCGGCAGACAGCCGCCGCAGGCCGGGCCGCTCCGGCGGACGAAAAGGCAAGGGCGTGGACGCGAAAGGCGGCAGGTTTGCGGAACGTGATCTCGATGCTCCGCGTCAGCGGACCATCGAAGAACGCGTGATGTCACAGGTCGGACGCGTAGAAGGCGGAGAATTAAAACAGGTCAGGCTCGTCGAAGGAGCAACGGTTCGCGAATACGCTGAAGCGCTTGGCATCACGCCGCGCGACATCGTACAGCTGCTGATAAAACGAGGCGTCTTTGCCACGCTCAACCAGCCGATCGGTGAAAAGATGGCAGGCGAACTCGGACTCGATTTTGGTTACGAGGTCAGCTTCGTACCGTTCGAGGAAATGGTCATCGAACAGGAGTTCGAAGAACTGATCGCAGCTGATGCAGATGATGTCGAACTTTCGCGAGCTCCGGTGATCACGGTGATGGGTCACGTCGATCACGGTAAGACCTCGCTTCTGGATGCGATCCGGTCCGAGCGTGTCGCCGAGGGCGAGGCCGGCGGCATCACGCAGCACATCGGTGCGTACAGTGTTCAGGTCGCGAATGCCGAAGATCCGGCACATCCTCGCCGCGTCGTATTCTTGGACACACCCGGCCACGAAGCCTTCACGATGATGCGTGCCCGTGGTGCAAAGGCGACGGATATCGTCATCCTGGTCGTTGCGGCCGACGACGGTGTCATGCCTCAAACGGTCGAAGCGGTCGAACACTCGAAAGCCGCAAAAGTCCCGATCATTGTCGCGATCAACAAGATCGACAGGCCCGACGCAAATCCGGACAAGGTCAAACAAGGTCTCGCAGGGCTTGGTCTGCAGCCGATCGATTGGGGCGGCGACGTCGAAATGGTCCCGGTCTCAGCCAAGAATCGGCAAGGCCTCGACACGCTTCTCGAAACCGTGTTGCTGCAGGCAGATATTCTTGACCTGAAGGCAAGCCCGACAAGGCGTGCATCGGGCGTGGTGCTCGAAGCAAAACTCGACAAAGGCCGCGGTGCTGTGGCCACGGCGCTTGTTCAGCAAGGGACGCTGCGTGTCGGCGACCCGTTCATTGTCGGCCAGTTTTACGGAAAGGTCAGGGCGATGTTCTCCGATCGCGGCGAACCGGTCACCGAGGCAGGACCAGCGACACCGGTCGAAGTGCTCGGGCTGCAGGGCGTTCCTCAGGCGGGTGATACATTCCAGGTCGTCGCGGACGTCGATCGGGCGCAGACCATCGCTGGCCAGCGTCAGATGCATGCGCGTCAGGCAGCGATGCTGAAGACGACAAAACGCGGTATCGAATCGCTCGGCCAGGCCGAGGTCAAGGAACTTCTTGTCATCCTCAAGGCTGACGTTCAAGGCTCGGTCGAGGTTCTACGGGCGACGCTCGAAAAACTTTCGACCGAAAAGGTCAAGGTTCGGGTCATCCGGGCCGGTGTCGGGGCGATCGCGGAATCGGATGTTTTGCTCGCCTCAGCGACGCAGGCAGACGATGTATCGACGGCGGTCGTCATTATCGGATTCAATGTCCGACCCGAGGCACGTGCGGCAGACGTTGCGAAACAGGAAGACGTCGATATCCGGCTCCACTCGATCATCTACAAGGTCGAAGAAGAGATAAAGGCCGCGATGATCGGGATGCTCGACGCGATCGAGAAAGAGGTCATTCTGGGCAAGGCTCTCGTACAAGAGACATTCAAGGTATCCAAGATCGGTACGATCGCAGGCTGTCGTGTGACCGACGGACTTATCCGCCGCCAGGCGAAAGCTCGTCTTATTCGCGATGGGGTTGTCGTTTGGGAAGGTGATATCTCGTCACTCAAGCGTTTCAAGGAAGATACGAACGAGGTCAAGCAGGGATATGAATGCGGTATCAGCCTGGTCAACTTCAACGACATCAAGGTCGATGATGAGATCGAGGCATTTGTGATCGAGCGAATCGCGGCTACCGAATTGTAAGGAACGGAGATCGGAAAGGCCGGTCGACGAAACGGTCTTTCGATCTTCAGCTGAAGTTATGCGTCGTCCGGAACGATTGGCGGAAGCCTTAAAGGAAGAGATCGCTGAGGTCGTCGGCTTCGAATTGGACGATCCACGGATCGAAACGGCTATCGTTACGGACGTAAAGGTTTCCGACGACCTTCGAGACGCGAAGGTTTACGTTCTCGTCGAAGGCTCCGAGGACGAGATAAAGACGGCTTTGAAAGCACTGCAGCACGCAGCCGGTTTTGTGCGGCAGCAAGTGGCAATGAATCTTAGTTTGCGCCACGTCCCGATTCTGTACTTTGCGAGGGACACCGCCGAGGAGAACGCAGCTCGCGTGGGCGAGATCCTGCGAGATCTGACAAGCAGGGGCGAATTAAATGAAAGGACGGATGGCGAGGGATAAAGAACAGGGCAGAAACCGGCTTTTGTTCAGACTTTGACCCTCGTCTTTCTTATAAGTGTTAAGTCAGGTAGTAGAGTTAATTGAAAGCAAGCAGAAGTTCGGGATCACGACGCACATCAAACCCGATGGCGACGGGGTCGGCTCGTCGCTTGGGTTGTGTTGGCTTCTTCGTTCATTCGGTAAATCGGCCGAGGTTATTGTGAATGGCGAGATACCGCCCGCTTACAGGCACCTTCCCGGTGCGGCCGAGATCCGCGATGTGGAAGCGATCGATACACAGTACGACGCGATCTTCGTTATCGAATGCTCGGACCTTGAACGGCCGGGGATCAAAGGACTCGAAAGCGAATTTACTGTAAATATCGACCACCATGCCACGAGCGAACATTTCGGAACGATCAATTGGATCGATTCGACGGCTTCGGCCGTCGGCGAAATGATCTATAACCTCTGCAAGGCGATCGGCGGCCGGGTTACGAAAGAGATCGCGGAATGCGTCTACATGGCTCTGGTGACCGATACGGGGTCGTTTCACTTTTCGAACACGACCGACCGGACATTAAAGGTCGCATCCGAACTCGTCAAGGCCGGGGTAAAGCCGGCCGAGATATCGGAAGCTGTCTATAACAATTATCCATGGTCGAGGATCGAATTGATGCGACAGGTGCTCGGCACTGTGAAACGCGATGAGAGCGGCAGGGTCGCCTGGATGCGGCAGACGCTAGAAATGCGTGAGGTCGCCAATGCCGTCGATGGCGACAACAATGGCTTTGTGAATATCCCGCTCGCGGCGCGTGAAATTCTCGCCGTCGTTTATATGCGCGAGACCGGCCCGGAACAATATCGGGTCAGCCTTCGGTCCAAAGGCGATATCAATGTCGCAAAGATCGCCGAAAAGTTTGGCGGCGGCGGACACCGGAATGCGGCCGGACTGAGGATCGAGGGTAATTGGGACGAGAAAGAGCGCGAATTGGTCGAGGCAGTGCGCGAAGCCGTCGAGGATGCGACCACGATCTGGGCCGGCGATATCACGGTCGCGCCAGACCTCATATAGACAGCTCACAATTTGATCGACAGGACCGTCGGCCGCGGGTTGCAATTGGCAATAAGCCACTTACAGGTCTGCCGCCGATTTTTTCTTTTGTTATGACGGATTCGAAAGAAAAGCGCTATAAATGGCGTCGCGAGGACTATCGCGAAAACACGCACGGGCTGCTGATGGTCAACACCGGTGATGGTAAAGGCAAGACCACAGCTGCGATCGGCGTGCTTGTCAGGGCGGCCGGACGCGGAATGAAATGCTGCATGATCCAATTCATGAAATCGAGCACGGATCGTTACGGCGAACATGAATCACTGGAAAAACTCGGTGTCGAGGTCCATACAATGGGCGCCGGATTCACATGGGATACAAAAGACCCTGCTGTCGACATCCGGACCTCGGAAGAAACCTGGAGACTCTGTGTCGAGAAGATGCGGTCTGCAGAGTATGATCTTCTGGTATTTGACGAGCTGGTATACGTTCTCGATTACAAATTTCTAGATGTGAACGCCGTTGTTGCTGAGATAAAGGCGGTCCGCGGAGAACAAAAGCACCTGCACATCATAGCTACCGGCAGAAACGCACCCGCTGAACTCATCGAAGCTGCGGATCTCGTCACCGAAATGAAGGAGATCAAACACCCATTTCATGCAGGGATCTATGCCCAGCAGGGAATCGAGTTTTAGTTGGCCGGTCGATCTTTAAGTTCTCTTATCTTGTTTAGACATCGGATCGCGGGTTTTACTGCGGCCGATCTACCGATCGTATGAAACACACCATCGAACGCCGAAAACCTGAGGGGATCAAAGACCACCTAGCCCTCGGTCTGACCACATGGGGCGTTGGTTATTTGCCGATCGCGCCGGGAACGTGGGGTTCGATGGTCGGTATCGTGATCTACCTTTCGATCGAAAGCCTTCTGGAATATCTAAGACGAACGGGTTTCGGTTTTATGAACGGGCCGTCCCAGGCTCAGGTCTATGCGGTTCTTGCTGTCGGTTTGGTGCTGTTTGCGATCGCCGGAATCTGGTCATCGGGCCGTTCGATCGATCTGTTGGGCAATTCCGATCCGTCGGAAGCTGTCGTTGACGAGGTAATGGGCCAATTGGTCGTGTTTTTGTTCGTTCCGTTTGGTATCGGCTGGCATTACATATTGGCCGGCTTTCTACTTTTTCGGCTTTTTGATATTTGGAAGCCGTATCCGATAGACGGTCTTCAGGAACTGCCGGGCGGCCTCGGTGTTTGCGCGGACGATCTGGTCGCAGGCGTGTACGCCGGTGTTTGCCTTGCGGTGATCTACGCAGTAAGTCTTCAGATATGATCTATCACGTTCTTCCGGGCGACGCCCAAGTCGAAGAGTTCAATAAGACAGGCCTCGATGGCAAACTGATCGTATTTCGCGAAGCATTGATCTCGGGTCCGATAGATGCTCCTGGTCTGGCCGAATTCTGGGACGAGCGCGCACAGTTCGTTCTGGCCGAATATGGCGACGACGTGATCGATTATCATGAAAAGGTCGCCGACGAGATCAACGTGCTTACGGAATTGACGCCCGGCTCGGAAGTGAATCTGTGGTTCGAATACGAGCTTTTTTGCAGCGTCAATATGTGGTTTTGCCTTGACCTGCTGAATGGTTCGGACGTAACGATCTTCCGCGTCGCACCATTGAACGCTTCGCCGGACGAGGTGTGGAAGGGATTTGGCCGACATGATGCAGCAGATCTGCTGAAGTGTTTTGAATCAAGGATCGAGTTCACGGTTGATGATATCGAGCAAGGCTCGAGACTTTGGAATGCATTCAGGCATCATGATCACGCTGAACTTCGCCGGTTGGCTGATCATCGATCGCCGTGTTTCCCGTTTCTGAAGGAGGTCTGCGAGGCGGCGGCTGTCATCGAAACACGCCCGATCGAGATCCTTTCAGAGCTGCGGAACGAAGGGATCAGCACCTTCGAGGCCGCATTTCCGGAATTTCAGAAACGAGCCGCAGTCTACGGTTTTGGTGACGTCCAGGTCGAGTCGATGTGGCAGCGTCTTGAACTTTAGGTCAAAGGGTTTGGCCATTCACTTCTTATCATCCTCATCCGGGTCGTGTTCGCCCTGAAAGATCCAGCCTCGCCTCCAAAAATAGAACAGTAATACCACCGTGATCAACGCCATCGCGGCGAGCGTGGCAAAATATCCGATAGGTGACCGCAATTCGGGCATGTAATCGAAATTCATACCGTAGATGCCGGCGAGCAACGTAAGCGGCAATATGATCGCAGAAACGACCGCGAGCGTTTTCATCACCTCGTTGGTCTTGGTCGCGACCGCCGAAAAATGAATCTCGAAAAGACCGCCGATCAGATCGCGGTAATTTTCCGACAGGTCTGAGATCCTAAGCAGATGGTCGTGAACATCCCGGAAAAAGGGGATAACATTCTCGGGTATTTGCGGAAATTCGCCGTGCGACATCCGGTACAACACTTCGAGCTGACGCGTCGAGATCCGTTTGAGGCGTGCGACGCTGCGCCTGACGTCCATGATGTCTTCGAGCACCCGGTTGTCGCGTTTGTGCATCCGAAGTACACGTTCCTCGAGTCCGTCGATCACATCGTCAAAATCATCAACGAGCGGCATATAATAATCCACGACCTGATCGAGGATCTGATGAAGTAAATATGCGGCACCGCGTTGGCAGGCGAAAGGAGTGCTTCGCAACAGTGTCTTCACGTCTCTGATACTGCGAAATCGCTCAGTGTGAAATGTGACGACGTAATTGTGGCCGAGGTAACCGTCCAGCTCTTTCGTTACAAAGTTGGTAGGCGACGTTTCGTCCGGCTTTACGCCGTGCACTATAAAATAGAAATAATCCGGAAAAGCCTCGATCTTTGGTTGATTACGCTCTTCGATGCAGTCCTCGACCGTTAGATGGTGGAACTTGAAAACATCAAGCAGCAGATGTTGGATCTTTGGCAGATCGGCCTCAGATTCGCCCCTGAGGTCGACCCAGACGACATTGGTCTGATCGGCAAGCAGATCGGGCAGCTCTTCTATTGAAAATCCTTCTTCGACCGCGTCCGCGCCGCTTCGATAAACAAAGATCTCGATGAACCCTTCGCCGTTGCCGTTCGGGTTAATTCTCTCGGTTGTTGACGCTTCAGCCATAACCGCAATACTAGCCCAAATCTCTCGAATTTCTCATCCGAGATAAGCGGCTTTCGCGATGACAGGGGTCAGCTGAGGCCAGATCGACCGTTGGACGCCCCGCCGAAGACTCGCGTATGATTTACAAGAGTCAATAGATCTCGAGAACTTTATGACGGAAACGAACGCAACCCTGCGCGTCGAAGGGGTGACAAAGCGATTTGGTGATTTCACGGCTGTGGACGACCTCAGTTTTGAAGTCCTGCCCGGACGTATTTTCGGTTTTCTCGGGCCGAACGGAGCGGGGAAGACAACGACGATCAGGATGATCGTTGGGATCACGGTTCCCGACCAGGGGTCGATCACGCTTTTCGGCGAGCGAATGTCGCCGCACCTTCAAAATCGGATCGGGTACCTGCCTGAAGAGAGAGGCCTTTATAAGAAGATGAAGGTCATCGATCAGCTCCGTTACTTTGCGGCTCTGAAGGGCATCGGGTCAGCTGAGGCCGACAAACGCATCGATCGATGGCTCGAACGAATGAACCTTTCGGAGTGGAAGAAAAAAAAGACGACCGATCTTTCAAAGGGGATGCAGCAAAAGATCCAGTTCATTTCAACAGTGCTGCACGATCCGGACCTGCTGATACTCGATGAACCATTCTCCGGCCTTGATCCGGTCAACGTCGAATTCATGATCGAGGTCATGTCGGAATTCAAGAGCGATTCAAAGACGATCATTTTTTCAACGCATCTAATGGAGACCGCAGAAAGGCTGTGTAATGACATCTTGCTGATCAACAAGTCGAAAAAGGTCATTTCGGGAAGTTTGCGTGAGGTCAAACAAAGCTATGGCGATAACCTTATTGCGTTTCGCGGAACCGGCGGCGAGACGGTGTTGGCAGATACTACGTTGATATCGCGGGTCGTCACACACGCCGATGAACAGGAACTACATCTCGCCGAGGGAGTTGATGCACAAGATGTTTTGAAGCAAATGGTGCGATCGGGCGTTGTCATTTCGAAATTCGAAAAGACCGAACCGAGTCTGAACGACATCTTCATCGAGAGCGTGGGCGGTTCACAGCAGTGATATGCCGTAGATCAGGGAAAAATGAAAAAATTCTTAGCCGTCGTAAAACACGAGTATAAAAAGGTAGTTCTGAAATGGTCGTTTCTCATCGGCACGCTTTTGCTGCCACTCCTTGCGATCGGATTCGCGATCGTGCCTGCGATCATCTTTTCGCTCAAAGGCGATTCGACGCGGATAGCCGTCGCTGACCCGTCGGGAAAGATCATGCCGCGGCTTCAGCGCAATCTTTCGGCCGATCGTCTGATCGAGAAAGCGAAAAAGGCGTCCAAGGAATCGCTGACGGAGCTCTCGGCAAGCCAGGAAGAGAAGATGCGAAACAACGCGGCGCAATTCATGCAGTCGTTCACGTTGGTCGAATACGATGCGGTGGGCAAAAGGCTCGAGGAAATGCGGACGGAACTGCTCGGGAAAATATCGGCGGACGAGATAGATGCATATCTGCTTGTGCCTGATGACATCCTTGCGAGCAACGCACGTTTCGAGTTTCGGTCACGCAAGGGGGGCGATTTTATTTCGAACGACACGTTTCGCGATGCTCTTAATGATGCGGTTCGGTCACAGCGTCTTGCCGATGCGAACATCAGCGAAGAGCGGCTTGCCGAACTCAGCGCGCCGGTCAATTTCGACGCCAAAGGCCTTGATGAGACCGGAGCTGAAAAGGATGCCGACGGCGTGATGATCGCGTCATTCATCATCGGACTGATGATCTACATCACGCTCGCTATCTACGGACAGGCGATTATGGGCGCGGTGGTCGAGGAAAAAGAGACCCGGATCGCCGAGATACTCTTTTCATCGGCAAGGCCGTTCGAACTAATGATGGGAAAACTGGTCGGTGTCGGACTAGCCGGACTGACACAACTTTCGATCTGGGTAGTGTCAGCAACGGTCTTACTTGGTTTCCTGGCGCTTCAGGCCGATCTTAGCCAGTTGATGCAGTCGGTACCGACGATCACTCCGCTGATGATCCTTTATTTTCTGATCTTCTTCCTGCTCGGGTTCTTTATTTACGCTTCGATCTTCGCGCTCATCGGTTCGATCGTAACCACGGTTCAGGAGGGCGGTCAATTTGCGTTTCCGCCGGTCATGCTCCTGCTCGTCGGGTTCTATTTCAGCTTTGCCGTGATTCGTGATCCGAACTCATCGCTTTCTTTCTGGGTTTCGATCGCACCGTTTTTCGCCCCGATAACGATGCCCGTCAGAATACTCGCCGAGACGCCTCCGGTTTGGCAAATAGCACTTTCGGTTCTTGTTAATGCGCTTGCGATCGCCGGCCTTGTCTGGATAGCCTCGCGCGTCTATCGAGTCGGAATGCTGATGTACGGCAAGCGTGCGACGATCCCTGAAGTATGGAAGTGGATACGGCACTCATGACCGACTGTCGACATTGCCGTATATCAGACGGCGACCCGCAGATACCAAACGCTGAATATGCCGATCGAGATCGAAAAGAAATACAGGCTGCCCGAAGAAAGAATTGTGGACGTAATGGCGGCGCTGACCGGTCACGGTTCGGAGTTTCTAGGCGAGGACGAAGAAGAGAACACCATTTATGCGGGGCCGGCCCTTGTTGAGAAAGGTGCGGTGCTTCGGGTTCGCAAGACGCGGGATCGTGCGACCCTGACGTACAAACGCCGGCTCGATGGCGGCGGAGACATCAAACATCAGGTCGAAGAGGAAACCGATGTCAGCGACCCCGCCGCAATCCAGCGGATAATTCTGGAACTTGGCCTGCAGCCCGTTCTGGTGTACGAAAAGCGACGAAAGACGTGGCGAACGGGCGAAGCTGAAGTGATGGTCGACGTCCTGCCATTCGGTAACTATGTCGAGATAGAAGGAACGGTCGATGCGATCCACGAGGCCGAAGCACTTTTGGGGATCGCAGATCTTGAGACCGAGGAAGAAACGTATCCGCGGATCACCGCCCGCCTTGGCAGGCCGGAGGGCGAGGTGATCGCAGCAAGATTTGAACGGGAGTGAAATATCCATGATCAAAGCTCTTTGCGTGACAATGTTGTTCATGATCGCCGTTTCCTGCGGCGGCGGTCCCGATCGTTCGAATTCGAGTCAGCCATCGAAGACGCCCACGCCTTCGACGCCAGCGAATACCGAAGTAAAACCTCCACAGCCGGACCAAACCAAACAGCCGGAAACCGTAGGGCGACGGCTTGAACGGGAGGAGACCGTTCGGTTCGGCCCCGATGGCCTTCAGGCAGGCTGGAAGCTCGTCGATCCTGATGCCCCAGCGCCGTCGAAAATGTCATTCGTCGACGAGAAGCTTGTTCTTACGATACCGTCGGGTAAGGATCTATTTGGCGAGAACCGAACGGCTCCGCGGGTGCTGACGGCAATAGCCGGCGATTTTCAGATCGAAACGCGTGTCGAATTTGACCCGAAAGAAGACTATCAGGGAGCAGGGCTGATCATTTTTCAGGATGATGAGAATTACGTGCGATTGGAGAGGGCGTTTGGCGGCACCGGCGGCGGCGAAAGCGGGATCCGCATGGACGTCCGTACCCCTACCGAATACAAGCCACTTTCTACACCGGGCGATGTTCCGACGTCAGCAGGCGAGGTCGACCTGAAGATCATCCGTAAGGGGAATGTCATCACGGCGTTCTGGAGGCTGAACGAAGAGGCGGAATGGAAGGAAGCAGGGGCATATGAGGCGGCGCTTTCCGATTCGCTGCTTGTCGGCTTGATCGGATGCAATACCGCATCGGAGATAAAAGCGGGTTTTTCGTATATTAAGTTCGGGCCGCTCAGATGATCGGCCTAGATCGGTGATCGTGCGGCGGTTCAGGCATTCGCCGATCCGGCCGGAACTGCCGAGCCGCCGGAAAATCGTCGGTAAAGCTCGAAGACCTCGTTGACCAAGACCTCGGGCTCAAACGGTTTGGTGGAATAACTCTGAAATCCTGCCTCTGCAGCCCTAGCTTTGCTTTCAGCGGTCGCGAACGCGCTAAGCGCAAGTGCAGGGATCTGTCCGCCGCTTTCTTTCGACATCGCACGGATGCGTTTCATCATCGAGTAGCCGTCTTCTTCGGGCATCGCGAGATCCGAAATTATCGCATCGGGCAATCTGTCTGACGCGTTCGTGAGCATGCGTATCGCTGACCGCGCATTGGTCGCAGTTACAACGGCTGCTCCGCTTTGTTCCAAAAACAACTGAAGCACTTCGCGGGAATCTGCGTCATCCTCGACAACCAGGATCTTCAAGCCCTTGAGCGGCATTTGTTCTGCCGACGGTGCAGTGACCGACGCGGCCAAAGGCTGAACGGCGGCATTCGCGAGCGGAAGACGTACCGTAAAGGTCGAGCCATTGCCGATTCCCGGACTGTGTGCCTCGATCGAACCTCCGTGGCGTTCGGCCAGGATCTTTGCGATCGAAAGTCCGAGCCCAAGGCCCGCACTGCTTCGCGTCTGATTTGCATCGCCCTGCGAAAACTGCCGGAATATACTCGGCAGAGCATCGGGATTGATTCCCTGGCCGGTGTCGGAAACGACGATCGACGCTGTCGAATCGGTCGACTCGATATTGACCGCGACCTTGCCGCCCTCCGGCGTGAATTTGATGGCGTTCGAGATCAAATTTCCAAAGACCTGCTGCAGTCGGTTCGCATCACCATAGACACTTAGGTCCGCGCGATCGGAACCGAACTCAAGCGTTATGCCCTTTGCTTCGGCCGCAGGTTTTTGTGCCTGAAACGAACCTCGCACAAGTTCGTAGAGATTCGTCGGCCTGTATTCAAGGCGAAGCTTGCCCGAGGCGACGCGTGCCGAATCGACGAGGTCATTGATCAGCTTGGTCTGCACACGCGCGCTGCGTTCGATGGTCTCAAGAGCATTTCGTCGGGTTTCTTCGTCAACTTCCTTGGTGAGTAAGATCTTTGACCAGCCCAGGATCGCATTAAGCGGGGCCCTGAGCTCATGAGAAACGAAGGCAAGGAAGAAGTCTTTTGCCCGGTTGGCTTCGACCGCTTCGTCACGAGCCTTTTTCTCTCGGTCGTATACTTTCGAAAGTTCCTCCGCAGCCAATTTCTGCTCGGTGATCTTCCTGACAACACCCATCATTTTGATCGGCTCGCCGTTACTGTTGACAAACGATTTGCCTTCGACACAGATCCATTCGACCTCGCCGCCCGGATAGATCACACGAAATTCTTCCTCGTACTTAGTACCGAGCCGTCGGGATTCAGCCAGAAAGTTGGAAACGAATTCACGATCATCGCTGTGAACCGTATTTATGAAGCTCTCATAGCTGAGTGCTCCGTATGCCGGCAAGCCGAGCAGTTCGTTGCATTGAGGCGTCGCATAAACGCGTTCCTCCGGAAAATCCCAGAACCAAAGTCCGATCTCGGCGTTCTCCGCCGCGGCCAGCAGCTGAACGCTCTCTCGCTTAACATGAAGCGAATCGCCGATCGAGCGGTCATGTGTGATCGCACAAACGAATATGGTTGCAGGTTCGTCAGGTCGTGCGAGGGGCAGTAGTGTTATATCGAGCGGTATCTTTTCGTCGACGCTGATCCGGAAATCGAGAATGATCTCGACCTTCTTTCCAGAACCCGCCGTCTCGATCGCATTAGAAAGCAGCTTTGATGTGTTTTGGGACGATTGCCAGAAGACGGTCTCGCTTAAGATCTGGCCGACCAAAAGGTCCGGATCGGTATTCGTGCGATCGAAAATACGCCCTCGCATATCGGCCACTCGGCCGACCGCATCGATGGTTCCGTAGAGTTCGAATATCTCGTCAAAGAGCCCGATCATATGATCGGAACCGATCGCTGAAAGCTGGCCTGTTGGTTTCGTCATTAATCGATCATTGCGTCCATTTCTGTTCCACCGGGGGAATGGACCCGCACGAAAAGCGGCCCATCGAACAAGAGCAAGACCTCGTTACTCAAGTGAATATCGAGGTCTATATTACCAGAAAATGCCTATCAGGCTATCCGGGTTTGGCGATGTCGCGGGGACCGCTCAGATCAGACAGCACGTCGCCCGGAAAGGATGCGTATGACAAAAACGACCAGGGCAACAAGCAGCAGCGTATGAAGAATGCCGCCGAACGTCTGACCGGCAACGAGTCCGAGCAGCCACAATACAAGCACTATAACGATAATGGTCTCTAACATAAATACCTCCTGAAGTAAGTTCTCGAAATCCTATGTTTACGTGTGGATTCATACTACAAGATCCATGCCAGTCTCACAGATATCATCATAAGTCCCGTGATAGCAATACTTACAAATCCAGGTTGAGCGGCCATGATCGGTAGTGTGTATCGAAAGATGGCACAAAGCAGCCCGGGAAATAACATTAGGATACGCATGAAGAAATTGTGTATAATCTGTATTGAAAGAATACATTCGAACTGTGAGTCGGCTCGCCGATCTGAGCCATCAGACGAGGTTTTATCGCTGTCTAACGGGTAAGTGGGATTGGCATAAATTTTGCGGTCATTAAAGAACAGAAGCGGCTGAAAGATGTAAGATCGCGAGTCTCGGTTCAGTTACTGTCTGGACCGCCGATCGATTTACGAGGAAATCAGAAGATGCCAAACAAGGCTCTCATTATCGACGACGACAAGGTGACGCTCGAACTGCTGACGTTTCAGCTTAAGTCAGAGGGTTTCGACACGATCACGGCCGACACCGGTGCCAAGGGTCTCGAATACGCAAAGTCTGAGGATTTTGACGTTGTTCTGACTGACCTCAATCTTCCGGACATCAATGGGATCGAAATGGTCAGACAGTCCAAGATGATATCGCCCGAAACCGAGATCATCGTTGTCACGGGTTACGACTCGTCGCAGAAAGCGATCGAAGCGACGCGCGTCGGTGCCTTTGGCTACATCGTAAAACCGGTCGATTTCGAGGAACTGATGGTCGACGTTCGAAACGCGGTCGAATCCAAGAAGCAGGCACAGATCAATGCCCGACAGGCCGCCGAGATCAAAGAGCTTCGCGGCCATTTGACCAGCAGAAAGTCATACGAGGGCATCATTGGCGGTGCGCGTTCGATGCAGAATATTTATGAGATCATCGAAAACGTTGCAGAATCGGATGCGAATGTATTGATCCTTGGCGAATCAGGCACCGGGAAGGAGGTCATTGCAAATGCCCTTCACTACAAGAGCCACCGTTCGAAACAGCCATTTGTGAAGGTCAACTGCTCCGCGCTGCCTAAGGACCTGATCGAATCACAGTTGTTCGGCCATGTAAAAGGTTCGTTCACCGGTGCGAATACGGATAAGGTCGGGTTCATCGGACAAGCGAACGGCGGCAGCCTGATGCTTGACGAGATAGGTGAAATGCCTGTTGATCTGCAGCCGAAGCTGCTGCGTGTTTTGCAGGAAAAGGTCTACTACCGGGTCGGGAGCGACAAGCCGCAGGATGCCGATTTCCGACTGATCTGTGCGACCAACCGCGATCCCTTTGAGGCGATCAGCGACGGAGCTCTCCGCGAGGATCTTTACTATCGGATAAATACGATCGAGATCAAGATACCGCCGCTCCGCGAGAGAATGGAAGACATTCCCATGCTCGCCGAGCATTTCCTGCAAATATTCGCCGAGAAGTACGGACGCCCCGACGCAACTTTCACGCAGTCCGCTTACGATCAGATGCTGCACTATATCTGGCGCGGCAACGTCCGCGAGCTTCAAAACGTCATCGAACGCGCCGTTCTGTTGAGCAAGACCGGCAAGATCGACAATATGGACATTCCGAACAGCGGAGAAATGGGTGCCGTTGCGGCCAACGGCGGCAACATCCAGGCTGTTCCGCCGGGTTCGATCTTCAACTTTCTCGAGGGCGAGCACATGTTTGAGCAGGTAGGTAAATTGATAGTTGAAAAGCTGCCAGAGCCGAGGGATGGGCAAGATAATCAGGACGTTTTTGATTCGATCGAAAGCGGGATAGTCAGGGCCGCCTTAGATCGTACACGCGGCAACAAACAAGCCGCCGCAAATCTACTTGGAGTGTACCGTCCGCGGCTTTACGGGATGATCAAAAGACATAGCCTTGAAACGTGACAATGCCTAAACAAAAAAACTCCCGACCGTAACGGACGGGAGCTTTCTTTAGATAACTCTCATTCCTTCAAGAGCCCTTCGAGACACCCGGTACCTTCACCTCGACGTCGATCTCGTGCTTTTTATTGCTGTTGAGAAACCCGCCGTAATAGAACGTACCCGCAACTATCGCAACGATTATTATCATTGCTACTGCCCAAATAAGATTGCTTCCGATTCGATTTTCTTCTGACATTTTCGATCTACCACCTATATAAATTATAAAAACAAGCTTTCACCTTGGTTAGATACAAATCGTGTGCCACGACCGTTATGTTCAGAAATCGCTATCACCATAAGCATTTACGGCGATCGCAGAACGTTCTGCGATCGGCTCGAAACGTGAACGGTACAGTTCTGTACGATATTAGTTCATAGACTCGTTCGAGAGCTGACGGCTGAAATATAGGGCCGTAACGAGTTTATGTCAGTTCGATTCTTTTCGCGATTTTCGATGAGAAACGATATACTTGGTCATCGGATCCAAATCGATAATCTTAATTCAGAAGGAGAGAGTCTATGTTTAGCATGCTGGGCACTGTCATTGTGGGGCTGATCGTCGGTGCGATCGCCAGATTCTTGATGCCGGGAAAAGAAGCGTTACCCGCCGGCCTCACTGGTATTTTGCTAACTATCGTGATCGGAATTGCTGGTGCGTTCCTCGGCACGTTCATAGGCGGAAGCCTGTGGGGCGGCGAGAACTACGCCGCGGGATGGATAATGTCGATACTTGGAGCGATCATCTTGCTGCTGCTGCTGCGGCTGGTATTGGGAAAAGGTGATCGGGCGGCGTAAGTTCGTTCGGGTTTCGACCAAAATAAACGGAGCGGGCTGATCAGGCTCGCTCTTTTTTTCACTCGTGATCTTTGTTCCGCAGATCGATCGTCGTGTCCGCTACCCACACGGGACATCGGCCTTGAGCGACGGGATCGATGATAGATCCTCGTTTCTGGCATTTAGCCTTTCTCGAAACTCCAAGCAGGATGGAAAACCGGCCTCAATCCGACTTTTCATTTCTATTTGGGGTGTATTAGTATATGCGGCAGTCACCCGCAATTCGTTAACATCCGAATCGGTTCATAGACGGGGTCGTTTGCGGCCCGTGTAGCGGACCTTGAAGTACCCGGCCGGGGTTTGGCTTAAGGCCTAAATCCGCGCTCTCGACGAACACTGAGCGGATATGGACGAGATCACGGCGACAGGCAATTGTGATGCGAAGCTCTGAAATTACGCAGATCCTTCAGGACTGGAACGACGGTAACGAGGACGCCAAAGAACGGCTCCTGCCTTTTGTGTATGACGAACTGAAGCGGCAGGCCCGCTATTATATGTCGCGTGAACGTCGCGATCATACGCTGCAGCCAACCGCACTCGTCCATGAGGCGTTTTTGCGGATCGCGCAGCAGTCAGGTATCGACTGGCAGAATCGCAGTCACTTCTACGGCGTCGCATCGCGTTTGATGAGGCAGATCCTGGTAGATCACGCACGGGTTCATGCTGCTGCAAAACGCGGCAGCAACCCGATCCACTTTTCTTTGGACGACGTTCAAATACCGGTCGAACAGCGCGCCGAATCCATTCTGGCGTTAAACGACGCCCTCGATCGGCTCGCCGAATTGGACGAACAGCAAGCGAAAGTGGTCGAGATGAGGTTCTTCGGCGGCTTGAACAACGGCGAGATCGCGTCTGCGTTGGACGTCTCCGAACGGACGGTAGGCCGCGAATGGCAGTCCGCCCGCTTATGGCTTTTCCGTGAACTCAGCCGTGCGTGATCGAGAACTTCCTCACACGAGTTTGATCGAGTGAATTTGTCACACTTGGAAGCGAAAATTCGCATTTAGATCCGGAAGCGAATAAATCGTATGAACACGGATAACTGGCCACGCGTCAAAGAAGTGCTTCACGAGGCACTTGAGATCGAACCGGCGGACCGCCCGCGGTTTCTGAACGAACTCGGCCTTTCTCCCGAGATCCGGTCCGAAGTCGAATCGCTGCTCTCGATGGAGCACGGGGCCGCCGCGATGATGGACGGCTCGGCGGTCGAGTTTTCAAAAGACTTCATCGACGGCGCAGACGGCGGCATGGTCGGTAAAAGGATCGGTGCATACCGCATCAACGGTGAACTCGGTCACGGCGGAATGGGTGCCGTTTATCTTGCCGAACGAGCCGACGGGAAGTTCGAACAAAAGGTCGCGCTGAAATTGCTGAGGCGCGAAATGAATACCGGTGCGTTGCGGCGTCATTTTGAGCAAGAGCGTGAAATTCTCGCTTCACTGGATCATCCGAATATTGCAAGGCTTCTGAACGCCGGCACGACCGATGAAGGGATCCCATTCATTGCAATGGAGTTTGTCGACGGCCTGCCGATCGACGAATACAGCAATGTGAACGAGATCGGGCTTAAGGCACGACTCGAGTTATTTCGTGTCGTCTGCTCGGCCGTCGAGTTCGCACATCGTAATCTGGTTGTTCACCGCGACCTAAAACCGTCAAACATTCTGGTCACAAATGACGGGATCCCGAAGCTGTTGGATTTCGGCATCTCGAAGATCCTCTCCAAGGAATTCGATTCGGCCGCTTCGGCAACGATCACCAGAATGGGTGTAATGACGCCGTCATATGCGTCGCCCGAGCAGTTGAAGCGCAGCAGCGTGACCACACTCTCGGACGTTTACAGCCTCGGCGTCATTCTGTACGAGCTTCTCAGCGGAAACCGGCCGTTCGGTTCGAGCGAATCGGACATCAGGGAGATCTACAACGCCGTGCTCGAGAACGATCCGGTGCCGCCGTCGGACATGCTTGCGATGAAAACGCGGCAATTCGGCATGCTGGCTTCCGCTCCGACGGTCGTCCGGCCAGATGATGCAGGTCTTGTCGATCAGGCGCGAACAAACCCGGGCCTCGGCCGACACACCGGTCCGGGGCGATTTGTCCTTTCGTCGAATACTATCCGGGGCGATCTCGACAATATCGTTTTGAAGGCGCTGCGGAAAGAACCTGAGCGACGATATGGCTCGGTCGCAAGCTTTTCAGAAGACATCGAAAGGTATCTGAAGGGCTTGCCGGTAAATGCCCGGCCAAACACCCTTTCCTACCGTGCGACCAAGTTTGTCGCGCGAAACAGACTGCGGGTCGGCGGGGCGGCGATCTTGACCACCGCTATGGCGGGCGGGGTTGCCGCGACCGTTTGGCAAGGCCGCATCGCGACAGCTGAAAAGGCAAAGGCAGAACGGCGGTTCAACGATGTGCGGTCTTTGGCAAATTCGTTCTTATTCGAATTTGGCCCGATGATCGAGAACATTCCGGGAACGACCGCTGCCCAGGAACTTCTGGTTAAGCGAGCACTTGAATATCTGGACAGGCTAGCGAGCGAGTCGGAAAATGACCCGGGGCTGCAGCGAGAACTTGCATCCGCATACGAAAAGGTCGGAGACGTGCAGGGCAACCCGTACAGTCCGAACATCGGTGACGTCAAGGGAGCACTCCTGAGCTACGAGAAATCGAGATCGATCCGCGCGTCAATGTTCGAACGAACGCCTGAGGACCTTCAGTTGGCCGGCGAGCTTGCTACGATCCACAAACTGATCGCCGATGTCGACTCGCACGGCGGCGATTACGATAAGGCGGTCGGAAATTACGATAAAGCACTTGAAATTCGCGAGATGATCGTTGCCCGATCGCCGCAAGATTTTGCGGCCAGGGCCAAACTTGCGGAAGTGCTCAGGTCGCGGGGGCTGATACCATTTTTTGAAGGCGACAATAAGAAGGCGATCGAATATTATTCGCGTGCCAGAGACATTCTTGAGGTGCTGCATCGCGAAGACCCCGCGAACCTGGCTATCGAACATGAGTTTGCCTTTATCTTCGTCTCGATCGGTGAGGCCCAGGGATGGGACGGCGAGTTGAAGCTTGCGGGTGAAAATCTGCAAAAAGGCCTCGATATGCTGCTGTCGGTCGCAGGCCGCGCACCGGATGACCGTAAGGTCAATCGGTCGCTGATGCTCGCTTACAACAAACGCGCCGAGAATCACGTTGACGTCGAAGAGTTTCGAAAGGGCGTTGAACTATATTCTAAGGGTGTCGAAATAGCAGAACGGCTTTACCGTGCCGACCAGAAGAGCTTTCAGGCAAAACGCGACGTCGCGATGGGGTACAAAAAGCTCGCTCAGGCCCTCGACTCGGCTGGTGAAAGCAAACGATCGCTTGAAATGCTGACGCGATCGATGAACACATTCAATGAGCTTAGTAGTGCCGATACGAACAATGCCGAAGCCCTATACGATGTGGCCAATACGCGCTTTTCGGTCGGTGAGACCTATCTTTCGCTAAAGGACTTCGATTCGGCCCTGGAGGCTTTCCGAACCGCAAACGACGAATTTGGCAAAGTCTTGAGCATCAACCCCGAGAATATTTACGCGGTTCGAATGTCGACCTTCAATCTCGAAAGAATGGGAAGGGCATATCAGGCCCTTGCGGCGAAGCGCGATCGAACCGCAATGCTGAACAACGCACTCGAGAATTTCAGGGCAGCTCACGCCAATCTGAACAAGATGAAAGCCGATGGCAATCTGGGCGACATCGATCTACCGGCCATTGCCGAAACCGAAGGGAAGATAAAGGCGATTGAATCACTGCTGCGCTGAAGTGCCGCTTCGGCCCCCTGCAGCAGACCGATAAGATCACCTTCCCGACTGCCAACGATAAGTGAGATGCAAAGAAAGCCGACGAGGTAATGCTCGCCGGCTTTTTGACTTATGCTGCAGTTGGGCCTAAGGATCAGCGACCAGGTCAAATTCCGAAAGATCGTTATTGAGGGGTATCCCTCGCGGCTCAAAGCTGAGGCCTTTCGCCCGAACCTCGATTATATAGAACGATCCGGCTGAGAGTCCGGTGATCCTGTAGTAACCGAGCGGCGAAGAACGGACCGTGATCTCGGCACCGTCTGTCCTGCTCACGATCACTGCCGCATTCGCCACCGAGCGGCCGTCTGACGTCAACACCCTGCCCGATATCTGAACACCCGCGGATGTAGGCCCGAGTAGCGAGATAATGGCCGCATCGAACGACGCCGGAACGGCGGCCGCGCCCGTATCTGCGACCTCGGCGGCAACCGGCCCGCCGCCAAATCCGATAGTTGTTGTCGGCGGTGCTCCGACGGCCACGTCGAACTCGATGGTCAACAGCTGCTGCGTACCGGCACCGAACGGATCGGTCGGCAGTTTGTCGACCAAAAGTCCGAGCCTGCCCGACGCGGCATCGGCATCGTTTGATGTTACGGCCGCGCCGTTCGCTCCGCTGCCGACCGTGATGTTCGTCGGGTTGCTCAGAACGGCCGGGTCAAAGTTCAAAGTGAATCCGACTCCGGCCTCGTCGCCTTGCGCGTCAAGTTCGACCCCAACGACCAGCTTGTTTCCGGAGCGGCTTACGCGCACCGGCGTGACCGTTCTTGTAACGCCCTGCTTGGAACTGCCGTTGGTCGCGGAAGCGACCTGAACCGACGATGTGTTCGGCCCGCTTGCGGCAGTTCGAGGATTCAGACCGGCGATGAATCGGCGTGCCTGGACAATATCGGCCACCGATAGAACTGCATTCCCGCCTTCAGCAAACGGTGCGGAATCAGCACGTTGGAATTCGTTGAAGGTGAAGTCAGTATCGAGCCCGGCGACGAAGCGACGGATCTGTGCAGCATCTCCGGCATCTACCACGCCATTGCTGCCATTCGGCCGCGGAGACACGTCTGACTCCGTATCGCCCCCAAACACCGTGATCTCGGCATCGGGCACACTCGGAGCGGCCTCGACGTTGCCGGCATTGTCTTTGCCGATCGAGTAGAAGCGGTAGTTTCGTCCCCAGGAGCCGGCGTATCCAAGGCTTGTCTCTTGTGTATCTTTCGCGACGAGCTGGTATGGTCCGCCGTTTTCAGATACGTAAATGTCGAAGCCCTGGAAGCCCGAACCGTCGGTGTCATCGGTACCGCTCCAGTTGATCTGGAAGTTCGGGTTATCTGTCGTTGCGGGCAACGGCGCTACCGACGAAGTTGGCACGATCATATCAACGAGGTTCGACGTTGCGTTCGTGACGATCGGCTCGTTGATGTCAAAGATGATCTCAGCCGTATTGCTTATGTTGGTCCGATGGGGAATATCCGACCTCGGTTTGACAGTGAATGTAACGTATCCTTCGCCGTCGCGGGCCGCGTTGTTTGGCGGCAAAAGACCTCGCAACGGGTCGAGGGGCTGCTCGCCCGTTGCAGGGTCGATCGCCGTCATCAACCAGATCACCCGGCGGTTGACGATATCAAGCCCGGCCGAGACATCGACGATGATCGCAGCTTCGCCTTCGCCAACGTTCACTCTGGTGTTGAAGAAGGCTTGATTTGGCGGTGCGACGACGCGAGTGTCGTTGAACACCATCTCGCCTAGACGTATGGATCCGGCATCGAGCTCAGCCGGTATCTGATCGACAATGAGTATCTGTTGGGCCGGTGCCGTAGCCTCGGGAATATTCTCGAAGTTTATACGATACTCGATCGGCGCCCTCGCGGCGACAAATCTTTCGGGCCCATAACCGTCAGGCGAGAGTTTCTCGTTCGGATCGTGAGCGATCATTCGCCTCACCGGCCGTATTTTCCGGTTCTTAAGACACTTATTCAATTGCCATAGCAATTTGGCAGTCTGAAACGCCATCACCCCTGCCAAGTATAGAGGGAATTTTTTCAATAGATCATTGAAACAGAATACGACCGTATTTGCCGCGGTATTGACTACAGCAAGGAAAAGGTTTGTAACGAATGCCAGCGGTGAGAGCGTATTTATCGAAACGTTCGAAACGACATCTACGAAATTGAGTACGCCATTGAGTATCGAGCCCAAGCACCCTGCCGGGATGACTGCCTTTAGGACGGTGATCAAAAGCAGGCGCATGAACTCACGCCAGCAATCGCGGGCTTCGGGATCCTGGGCAAACGAGCTCCGATTGCCGGACGACGTAAAACGCGAGATCGCACCGTTGCCCGCAGGCACCGAATCGTCAGCCAGATCGGCAAGCGGATTAAGCATCTCGAGCGAGACCTCGAAAGGTGCAAATGCCGGAACCCTTAGGTCGATGCCTACTTCGATCGATGAACGCGCCCGAATTAGCGGCGCCATCAGCATTATCGCCCTTGTGCCGTTCTCGTCGATGTGAAGCGGCAGTACCTGGTTAATATCAGAACCCGGCGGGACGTCTACTACCTGTGTATTGAGAGTTGGTTCCCGGTAAGTAGCCGGGTCCATCGAGTATTGCATCCACGACGGTATCTCGATGATGACCGGCACTTTCACCGCATCATTCAAACCGTCGTTGATGAGCGACATCGTATACCGGACGGTTTGCTCGCCGGCCCAAAGAGCGCTTGGCCCAAGGATCTCAGGCCTCAGGCTATGGCCGCCGCCGGCTACGATCTGGAAGCCATCGTCGAGCGTTGCCGTTTGAAGATCGGGGTTGGTTACGACCACATCGTACTGTCCGGGAGCCTGGCCTTTAAGGTCAAAGACGGCGACCAGCCAAACCTGTGAATTATTGCTTTCAGCAGCGTGGATCTCGGCACCGCCGGACGAGACCAATTTCGCCGTTGCGCCGGTCTGGAACTTTGCTCCGCTTATGTAAAGCGTAGCTATACCCTCGTTGCCTGCAACGGTTGGCGAAACGGTCCGTGCCGAGAACGGCAGCACATCGGCGCTGATAGTGATGTTCTGCGGCTGCCCGACACCGAGCTTGGCGTCACTTAGCTTTTGCTCGATAAAACTGCTCGTGATGAGGATGCGCGACCGAGGCGGAATATAGTCGTGGCTGACCATCGAATAGTAGTCGCCGGTCTCGGTGTTCGCGATCAGATTTTCCTGATCGGCCTCGCGTGGGCGTTGACCTTGAAAATCATAGTCGGCCCGGCTGACGATCGAACCGAAATTTGTGAAGAGTTCATTTCGGTTACCGGGCTCGCCATCGAGGCCTACAATGACGGTCTCGTCGGCAGGCGGAGCGAACTTGAAGAATTTGTTTCCGCCGTTCGGAAGGGTCGTGGCGAATGGTGTGTTCATCGTCAGGACAGGGAGGGAAACCCCGGACTGTCCGGCCGACGACTGCAGATTGTTCGATTCGTCGCCCTCTCTGACCAAATTGCGGGCATCTGTGCGGATCAGAACATAGTAGTTGCCTTCTTCGATCGGGGGCAGTATGAATCCGGCCTGAGCGGTGTAGGTCTCGCCCATCGCGAGCAATGTTTCATTCCGCTGATATTTGCCGACCAGGGTATCTTCGACGTCCCAGAACTGGTCACGCGAAAGGTAGACGTGATCGGTCCATTTTCCATATGCGGTGTTCGGCCCCAGATTCTGAACTGTCCAATTGAACGTCGCGGATTCGCCCGGAGACGCCGTAGTAGGAGGCGTTATGCTTGTGACGTCGAGATCGGCCGGCGGCGCGACCTGGAGATCGACCGCGAGAGACGGGCTCTGGTTATTGACTTCGCTGCTTTCCACGACCTTTTTCTTATAGTCGGTGACGACGAATATCCGATAATCACCGGTCAGGCCCGCGGGGAAATTTACGATCAATCCGCCCTGATACGACTGGCCGCCTTGAAGCGGTTCGTTCGAACGGTTGACCCA
The DNA here is from genome assembly GCA_016716305.1 of Chloracidobacterium sp. Taxonomy (NCBI): domain Bacteria; kingdom Pseudomonadati; phylum Acidobacteriota; class Blastocatellia; order Chloracidobacteriales; family Chloracidobacteriaceae; genus Chloracidobacterium; species Chloracidobacterium sp. The sequence continues at coordinate 203,359 of JADJWP010000001.1, read as the reverse complement.
ACCCATCGTGGTGTCGGTCGAATCGAGCACGGAGTCGCGCGAAAGAAAGACATAATCGGTCCAGCTGCCGCCAAAAGTAGTATCGGTGCCCGTATTTGTCACCGTGTAATTGACGGTCGCGTTTGCTCCGGCGTATGTCGGCGACGTAACAGTGACATTCGATGCAATGAGATCTACCGCCGGGCCTGTCAGTGTGATCGGTGCCGACGCGGTCGAATTGTTTGTTTCCCATTGTGAACCTGTCGGCCCTTCGAACACAGTATTGTTGTTGTCCGTCTGGACGATCACGTAATACTGGTTGGCGGGAACTCCGTTCACGGGAACGTCCGCGTTCCGAACATACGTCTCACCCGGAGCCAGCGATGTGGACGGACTGATTGCGATATTCCCTGAGATGTCATTCGTCGAATAGTTTGCGTCGATCGAAAAGACGACGCGATCGGACCATCCGGAGAATGTCTGGGCCGGCTGTGCGCCTGCATTTCGTACCGTCCAGGTGACGTGTCGATAGGCGGGGCCGTTTGTCGAGGGGCCGACGACCACCGAATCAACGACCAGATCGGCATTATTGTGCTGAAGCGTGAACGGAACCGAATCAAGTATGTTGTTCGTTTCGGCCGCGCCACACTCGGGCACTACGTCATTCGAGTCGGTTCGGACGGAGATGTAATATGTTCCGGGGACAATCGACGCGGGCATTGTCACATTCATCGAACGGGCAACGCTGCCGGATGGCGGTATCGACGCCTCGATGTCACTGCTTCCTAATCTCACCGCACTGCCTCCGCCCATTGGGATCAAAAAGGCGGTTTCCGAAAAGCGGGCCGCTGCGGTGCCGGTTCCATTGTTTACGGTCGTCCACGTGATAGTGCCGTTCTGCCGGAGGCGATCGAACGCCGGAACATTAAGGTTGGTCACATTGAGGTCCGGCGGAGTGCTGACAACCTGGATCGGATGCGCCGGGCTTCCATTGTTTGCTTCGGCATCGAAGCCCGAATTGAATTCGTAAAGGTCGTTTCGGAAGTCAGCCGCAGCGATCAGGTTCATGCTGCCGCTGAGACACGCCGGCACGCGGAAGCCTGCATCCACCTGGTAGCTGCTGCCCGGTGCTGCACCTGCATTTCTTCGAACCGATCCGATGAACACATCTGACGGGTCAAGCGTCAGATCATTCGACAGAACTGCGCCGTCATACCAAACACCGGTCGCCGAGAACGCGCCCTGATTTGTTACTGAGAAATTTACCGGCAGGTCTTCTCCGGCGGTAACCGTCGCCGGCGAGTTTGGCAGGTTCTGAACGATCAGATCGGGAGGCGTACGCTGTATGGTTATCGGTGAACCAGGTGCGACGCGATCGTAATCGGAATTGTTGCTTTCCGAGTTGTATTCGTAAACGCCATTTGAGACATCGGTGACTGCAAAAACGTAATACTCGCCTTCAACATCATATGGAAGCTTTACGTATTCCGGACCGTCCTGCGTGACCCTGGCGATAGAGCTATTGACCTTGCTGCCGCCAGCAGGCAGAAATGAGCTGGAGGCACCGGTGAAGATCAGGCGATCTTCGCTTGTGTTTAATACTTGATCACGCGAAAGATAGAGCCGGTCATACCACGTATGGTTCGGATCGGGTTGAGCGTCGCTTGTTCCAACGTTGTTGACCTGCCACGTCATTTGAAACGTTCCGCCCGCAAACAAAAGCCCGATCGGGGCCTGCACGTTCGATACCGTCAGGTCGGGCAGCGGCGGGACGTTGAGGTTGATCTGATGCGCGCCTACATTGTTTTCTGCCGATTCTTCATTCAGCGTGACGAGGTCGTCTGTTCTTACTTTAATGTAGTAGGTTCCGGTGAGTCCTCGCGGGATCTTGATCGTTGCCGAAGCAACATAGCTGCCGCCGGCTTCGATCGCGGTCGTGTTCGGTACCCGCAATAGCCTTTGTCCGAGTCCGGCAGGGTTGGTTCCGATATAGATCCCGTCGGACCATGTTGACGCATTCGTCGGACCGGGGCCCGCATTCGTTACGGTCCACTGAACCTGTATCGTCTGATCGAAGAATGCCTGGTCTGGTGTTGTTACGTTTGGCACGGTCAGGTCAGGCCTCAACAGCCGTCGCACGTATACCGGCTGGAAGCGGATATTGTTACCTTCATTCTCGCCTTCGTTTATCTGATCTGCGCCGTCGGTCTTAACATAAATGAAAAAGTTCCCTGAAGCCGGGATCAGGTTTGTCGGGATCGAAACATTCTGAATTCGGTCGACCGATGCGTTCTGGGCGATGCCGCCGGAAAGCGAGAATGAACCGATCTGTGTATCGCCGCCGACCTGGTTGTCCGCGGAGAAGTAGACGCGGTCACTGAACGTAGGTGCGTTCTTTGTTCCGGTGTTCGAAGTGGTCCATGAAACGGCGAATGGTGTATCGGAATCGACCTCGGCCGGAGCTGAGAGGGTGGGCACCTGCAGATCGGCGACGTTATACTCGAACAAAACGGGCGCGCTTAAGAGGTTGTTCGTTTCGCCGGGTCCGTCCGGCAAGCCCTCGACAACTACGTTCTGCACATCGACCCGTGCATAGATCCTCCCGCTGCTGCTAGGGCGTGCCGGGACCGTAGGAATATTGACGTTCTGTGAAATGTTTCTGACCGCACCAGCCGGTATGTTTATGTCCTGAAGCGATACGAGCACGATATCGTCAGCGTTCCCAATCGTTTCATCGAACGAATACGAAAGGTCGTATGTGTAATACGGCGGATTCGGACTAGTACCTGCTCCGCCCGCATTGCGAATATTCCATGTCACATTGAAGTTGACGCCCGGTTCGATGATCGTCGGTGCATTGAGGTTTTCGGGGACGAGGTCCGGCAATACGACCTCGATCGGGACGGCAACGATATTATTTGAAAGAGCACCGCCCTCATTTACCGTTCGATAGGTGTTTGTGTCGTAAATAAGGTAATAAGTGCCGTTTGAAGGAACTCGGTTGAACGGAATATTGACCGTAACCTGCTTTGTAAATTGCCCGGCGGCTGCAAGAACGGATTGCGTCGTCGTTCCGACCCAATTTCCGTCGCCTGCATCAAGCTGATCGTCGAGCGAGAAGTAGACGTTGTCGGTAAAGCTGGCACCGGTCGTTACCGGTCCGATATTTTCGACCGTCGACGTGATCTGGAAAGATGCTCCGGGGCCGACCGAAGGCGGTGTCGTGAATTGGGTCACTCTCAGGTCGGGCCTCGACGGCGATACGCTGACGGTCGCTATGCCGCTGGCAAAATTCACGGTTCGCGTCGCCCGTACATCGGCACTGCGAAAATCGGTTCGAACAGCCGAGTCGATCGTAAATGTCGCCTGAGTTTCTCCCTGCGGGACAGTGAGCGAGCTTTGCGGAAGCGTTATTATTCCCGCGGCACCGTTGATCGTCAAGGTGATCAACGTTCCGCCGGCGGGTGCGGGAGTTGATAAATAAACCGTGCCAGTGGTGGAGCGGCCCGCGGTCAATGGATTGGGGTCATTGATACGTACCGATACTGGCGGAATAAATGTTGACGGTGTTCCCCAACTGAGGCCCCTGAACGCCTCTTGTACGCCGCTGAATACTTCCTGATTAGACTGACCGGTCGCGAGATCGTAAGTCCATACATCTGTGTTGATCGCATCGCCATCCGTTGTGACGTATCCGCCAAAGTACCCTATCCCTGAGCCATCAGGCGACCACACCGGGTTTGACCAGAGATTCTGCGGCTCATGTTCAGTGATCAGTGTGCCGTCATTTGCGTCGATGATCCGAATGACCCTGCGCGACGCGGGACTGCCGGACCCACTCGCACCGCCAATAATATCCTCTTGATGATACAAGGCGATCTGCTGACCATTAGGCGAATATCGAGCCTGCGTCGGATAGTAAGAGCCTTCTGCCTGGTAAAGCCGCATACACCCAGAACCGTCGGCGTTGATCCTGTAGACATCGGTTCCGTTATCGCCGTAGTTTCCAAAGATGATGTATTGTCCGTCGGGCGAATAATTAGGCGTGTCTGGGCCAAAAATTCCGGGAAAGAGGCCGGTACGGTATTTCTGGAATCTTTCGAGGTGCTTTGCAGCGAGTCCGCCGTCGTAACACTCGGAAGTGTCGGTCAAAAGCGTCTGGTTATTCCCAAGCGTGTCCATCCGATAGATACCGATCGATCCGCCACCGGGCGTTCGGTCAGAAACAAAGACGATATTCTGCCCGTCCGGAGAGAACGAAGGCTGCGATTCGCCGCCGAACTGAACGCCGCCGAGCCGCTGCTGGTCCGAGCCATTCGAGTTCATTATGTAGATCTCACGATAACGCTGCCGGTTGAAAAAATTGGCTTCCTCAGGGCCATCGCGAAGACTTACGAAGGCGATCCGGCGTCCGTCGGGCGACCACGCAGGCTCGAAATCGTTGATACCCGCCAATGTCTGGGGGCCGTTAACAGGATCGTGGAGTATCACCCGATCTCGCCGCTGCGGGAAAATGAGCGGCAGGTCGCCCATGCCGTAGATGAGTCTTGAGTTCGGCCCGCCGGCATCATCGGCTTGGGGCGTCAACGTTTCATTTTTCGTGCTTGCTTCAGCAAGCGGGAGGAACACGTGTCCGACGATCCCTGAAAGCACAGGGAAGTATGCAGTTCCGGCTAAAGCGATCGTTCCTGCGAGGCAAGCGAACGAAAATCCGAGTAGGATCAAAAGATACCTGGCCGAAGGTGCGGGCTTACGAAACGTCATTGTGATCTCTCCTTTTTGCGTGTGAAGGGCGCTTGGTGTCAATTGCGGAAAAATCGTCCGATGTCGGACACGTCTCAAAAATAATTATTGCCGCGGCAAGATGATCTCCCCGAGCTGACCGAGATGGGACGTGCGTCTTTTGCGGAATCGCGGTTCTATTGGCAGTTTGATTGACCAAACAGCAACGAGATTCCACGCTCCGTTGCGCGTGGATGACAAGGGAGTGGCCGGTTTTTTTTGAAGAGAATTTACCGGCCGCTTCCTTTCGCCGCGCCTTGCATTGCGATGAATTGCCGCGAGCGATGACCGCGGATCCGAGCCCGGGCGGGCCGCGAACGTGGTAAAATCGTTTTATAGACCAATTGAAGGGGGACTGATCACAATGAAAAGCAGAATTTTCATCATGATGATTATGCTTGCGGCGGTCGTGCCTTCGGCGGCAATTGCCCAGGCCCAGCAATCGTCGAAGGAGACCTATACTGGCACGATCATCAGTTTTGGCAGCGGCCGGAACACAAGGACGACTACCGGGACGTTCACACTTGAAATAACAGGTGCCACGTCGGATGCACAGGCCGGGCGATTTTTGAGCGTGCTTATAGAGGGCGGGCAAGACTCGCTGCTTGAAACGATAAAGAACGAGAACCTCGGAAGATTCTCGATCACAGGCAATCTTGGACGCCAGATCAACGGTGTCCGCATTAGCGAGGTGGACGGCAAGAAGCGGATCGTCGCGATCTTTGAGAGATGGCTGCAGTTTGCGGAGGTCCGCGGCGGTTACAGGTCGGTCGACTATCCGTTCAGCATTATTGAAATATTCGTCGATCCGGTGACCGGAAAAGGTGAAGGGACATTTATTGCCGCTGCGAGAGTGCGTTGGGTACGCGACAAGAAAACCGACGATTATCAGGTCGAGATCGAGAACTTTGGTACGTTTCCGGCGAAATTGATGGGTATCTCAAGGCGAAACAGGTAGGCTTCGCAACTTTGTGAATTATCCGGTTGCACCAGCGATAGGTTCGTTAGGCAACTCCATCTTTATTAGTCCGTCGAACTGAACGTGATAGCCGACGCCCTTGATCGGAACTGACATCTCTTCGTCGGTCTTGCCTTCGGAGTTCGCTATGCCGACGCTGGCGAAATAACACGTTGCTCCATGTGCTTTCGCATGCCGGACAAGGGTGTCGAATGCCGCCTGGCCCTCTTCGAACCGTCCGCGTCCGGGGAACATCGCGGTGCGAACGACGAAAAATGCCAGTTCGCCGTCCTTTTTGGCAACAATTTGAGGTTCGGTGTGAATGTCAGCAAGCACGTCCGCCGAATCGATGACCCAGGCATCTTTCTCGAGCTGTTTGTAAACGATCTCGACCCCAAATGCGTGAATTTCCGCCGGGGTCATCAGTTCACGATTGTTCATAGTAATTATCGTATACAGATAGACGATCGTGGGCAATTCCAACCGGCCAGATCGACATGCAATGAACGGGAAGTGGTTCGGTCATGGCAAAATTCGGGTGATCCGGCCAGTGTGGGGCGGTCGGGAATTTGGAAGATCAACTGGTTTCGGGTTATACTGTCAGGGAAAAGAATGAAAGAAGAATTAATCGAACTCGGCGGTGTCGTCATCGACAAACAGCCAAACGCATATTTTAAGGTACAGGTGAACGACAGCGACCATGTCGTTCTTGCCACGATCTCAGGACGGATGCGCCGCAACCGCATTAGAATTCTAATGGGCGACCGCGTAGACGTCGAGTTATCGCCGTACGACCTGACCAAAGGCCGCATCACTTACCGACACAAGTAGAAAGTCTAAGATCTGACCGGCGGGCGTTTCATCAACTGGAACGCCTGCCTTCGCGCGCCCGTTCGAACCAAAGGACTATCGAACGTAAACGGACGGGATCGGGATGTCGCCCGCGGATCCGTACTGAATGGTCTGTACGCTTAAGGACGAGCGGTTTATGAACCAGGTCGAAGACGACGGCCGGAATACGGCGGCATCGATAACGCCGTCGGCGTCATAATCGGCCGGCACCGGGATGTCGTCGAGCGTGCCGAATGGGAACGAGTAATAGCTGCCGTCCTCGCTTCTCAGCACATACCAAAAACCGTTCGAAGGCCGCCAGATCGCGATGTCAGCTCGGCCGTCGCCGGTAAAATCGCCCTGGACCGTGCGGTCAGCCGAATTACCGAATTGAGCCGCAAAAACCTGACCGTCATTGCTCTGTCTGATCCACCATTCGCCGACCGAGGGCCGATAGATGGCTATATCGGCACGGCCGTCTGCGTCAAAATCGGCAGGAACGGGTTTGTCGCCTGTCAGGCCGAACGGAATGATGTCGACCGAAACGTCGGTCGAACGCAGAATGAACCAGAATCCGGTCGAGGGCCTGAAAACAGCAAGGTCGGCTTTTCCGTCGCCATCATAATCTGCCGGTGACGGAATGTCGCCGGTGGTTCCGAACGCTATCGACGAATACGATCCGGTACCGGGGTCACGGAAATACCACGTTCCGTTAGAAGGGCGAAATACGGCGACGTCCGTGCTGCGGTCACCCGTATAGTCGGCCGGAACCAGTACATCGTCGCCAAGCCCAAAGGAATACTGGTTGTTTGCTGATGGTGCTGCGCTGTTGATCAAATACCATTGACCGGTCGGGGGCCGGAAAACTCCGACGTCCGCTCTGCTGTCGCCGAAGAAATCAAAACGGGTTCGATACGGGATCCCGTTTTGAATGAAGCCGATGTTCGACGTGGTCAGGCCAGAGAACTGAATGATCCATGATCGTGGTGCAAAGTTATAGTTTGGCCAAACCGTGAACGACTTGCTGCCCGGGCCGATGCCGCCGTATCCATCGGGGAAATACACATAGTTAAAGCCACCGCTGAAATTCCACGTGCAGCCGGCCTGTGTATTGACCGTAAATAGACCGTTCTGCGTACCGGCGGGCGAGATCGTCAGGCTCTGGGGCGAAACCGAATAGGTGCAGTTTCGTCCGGACTGATCGATGTTGAATGTGTGTCCGGCAACCGTGATCGAACTGCTCCGATCGCCCCCGTTGTTGGCCGAAAGGGTGTAAACGACCGGTCCGGGACCTCGTTTAAGTTCTGTCGAGGTCCAGACGCCAGTGCCGCTGTAGGACGCGATCCAAGGACACCCCTCAGGGGTATTCATCATGAATTCGGCGGTAACGGCATCCGGGCCGTGGCTGGCGCTGAGCGGGTTGATCGAATAAGTACAAACCAAGAATGTCTGGTTGATGGTAAAGTCCTGGCCGCGGACACGAATCACCATGGAACGGTCGGCTCCGGTGTTGTTCGGCTGGACCGTATATGAAACGGTACCCGGCCCAATGCCGCCGCTCGTGACGAAGTTGATAAAACCGTAAATGTCGTAATTAGTGGACCAGCTGCAGCCGGCTTGGGTCTCGACGTTAAAAGTGAACGTGCCGCCGGCTCCGGGAACCGACTGCTGGGTCGGCGTGAGAGCGACCGTGCAAACGGTCGAACCGGCGAGGCCGAGAGAATAATTTCCAAATGTGTTCGGGTCGAAGGCGTTCGCCAAGATGACATATACGCCTGTTTCCGGCAGATTGGCGATGATCCGAGAATTGGTCCCGCCGCCGCCATCGTCGTCCTCGACAACGAAAGTGCCGGAAAGATTGGCAAGGCCCAGATATGTGTCGAACATCCCGGACGACATGTCGATCGTCACGGTCTGTGTCGCGGTGCCGGTGAAGACGTAGAAATCGGCAAAGGTGCCGTCATCTAATTGGCAATCGGCAGCAGTCAACGAGCCCTGAATCGTTTGTCCAAACTCGATCGGCGCGGCAAAGTCACACGGATCGCCTAGCAGGGAACCGAGTTGTCCTGCTTCTGAGGGCGGTACGATCCTTATACTTCCTTTGCTTCCGAGACGCTTAACAGTCGCTGCAACGCCCTTTTCGGAATGGCGCTTTACCTGAGCCGACGATGAACGATCGAACACGCCGCCAGCGAATGCAAACACCAAAAGGACGAACAAAATGAGGACAGAAACAGAAAACTTCATAACGGCCGAATAAAAAGATTACCATAACTCGGACGTTTGCCACGAATTTTGCTCTGTAACATCCGGTAACGTTATCTTTGCGATCAGCGGAACATGAGTTTGCTACAAAGGGCCGGGCTTGAATGAGCAAAACCAACGCGACCTTATTGAGTGAAGCCCGAGAGGAAATGGCACTGCCTGATAAATGACTGCAAAAGGAAGTGGTTCACATTCCGCGCCCAACAAAGATCGCATTCAATGTGGTCGTCCATACCTTTAGCGGGGCCGGTGCAGGGTTGCCGGTCGGTACAGTCAAAATTGTTTTGAACGATCGGGTTCCGGCAACAACCGGGATACTCCATGATATTGCAAGCGTCTCAACGGTTCCGACCTGCGATGCATTGACGAATATGGTCTTTCCAACCTCGGTCAGCTGAACCGGAGCACCAGTCGTCTCTTCAAGCTTCAACCAAGCGGACCCGACGCCGGCAACAGGCTGAACGGTCAGTATGCCAACATTAGCAGTCGCCGTTATGACGAGGAACCCGTTTGCAGGAACGTTGACAGTCATGCTTTCAAGGTCGGCAAATGTTCCGCCGGCCACGTCGATGCCGGCCGCCAGGTTGCGAGGGTCTCGAAAGGTCTGAACTCCCTTGAATGCAGGAAGATTCGCGGCATCGACCGTTCCATTGGTTCCGTTGAGAACAACCGTTGCTGAGCCCGCATTGTTGCGGAGATCGATGCGAGCTCCGCGGGAGAGGTCGTCGCTCGGCCAGACCTCGAGCGAATTCCGAAGTCGAAGAATGCCGAGGTTGCCGCCGCTGCCGGTGAGGTTGAATCCGGGAACAATTCCTCCATCGTTGCGGATCTGAAGAGTTCGGCCGCTGAACCCGAAATTGTTCTGATTGGAAAAATTGTTCGCGGCGCTCAAGCGGGGAATATTTGCAGAAAGGAATCCGTCGCCGATCGTGCCGAATGAGATACTCCCGGCATTGATATTGGTGATATTCGCTCCGTCTCCGCGAAACTCGTTCGCATTCGAGGTGAATATGTTCTGGCTTGTGAACGTATTAGAAACGTCACGCCGAGCGATATTCGATCCGATCCGAGCGTCCGCGATGGTACCCGCGGTCAGATTCGCCGCGTTTTGATAGAACGACGCAGGCTGGTTGTTCAGGTTAGACGCGTTCGCTGCCACATCGGCCGAGATGGACTTGATCGAATACGGCGAACTGGCGATCTGCTGCCTGGGGTTCAATGCCGTGAATGGGCCGCCGCCTGCCGGCCTGACCCTGATCTCGAGAAAACGATTCGCACCAGGGAAGGCGCTGCCAAAGTCCAGCGAAACCGAAAACAGGCCATTTGCGACGGTCACATTGGTGTGGGTCTGTGTCGCTCCGATCTGCGAGCCTCCGGCAAGAGAGTCGAACAGCAAAAACTCAAAATCGAAATTTCCGTTCGAGGGAGTCCCTGCGTTCTGTAGATTGCCCTGAAAGCTAAAGGCCGTGTTTTGTGCGTACAACTGGACCACAGCAAGAAACAAAGTAACGAAGGAAATGAGCCAGAGGCGAGAGCAATGGGCGCATGAGGTCATAGTAGGTCTCCTCTCAAGGACAGAAGGATGTAGTAACCAAACCCTTGTTCGCTGATCGGATGTCCGGGAGGGAGTTAAGTCGAACTGTTGAAATTTGGCTAAAGATAATACGAACGGCTGGTCAAGTCAACGAAAAAGACCGGAGCGAATTGATGTGGCCGCTGGTGATATCAGAAGCGATGTCGACGACAGTTTGGCGCTATCATTGAACAATATGACGGAAGAATTCGAATTCCTGAAAAACGACCCCGATCTCCAAGCGGAACGCGGCCCCAAAGGGACGCTGATCTTTCTGGACGGCGATCAGTACTGCGTCGTCGGCCCCGATTTCGTCAGCATTGAAGAAAGCGACTGCTATGCATTCGGCTCGACCAGACAAGAAGCGATCGCAAATTATGCGTTCAAGATCAAGGACGAAAAGTAGCGATCTTTTGATAGTGCTCATATACGGCCTGCCATGTGCTTATTTGCATAACCTTCGGCATACGGTATTCTTTTAGAAACAAGGAGGATGTATGGAACGAAAAACCGCTGACGAATATCCGCAGGAGCTGTTGGACCTTTTTCACGAGTATCAGCACGGCGATATTGATCGCAGGTCGTTTCTTGCCGGAATAACGAAGTTCGCGGTCGGCGGGCTGACGGTTGCTGCGATCTTTGAGAGCCTGACACCCAACTATGCCTGGGCTCAGACGGTTCCGAAGGACGATAAGACCTTGACGCTCGGCTACGAGACCGTTGCGTCGCCCGCCGGAAACGGTTCGATAAAAGGCTATTTTGCGAAGCCTGCGAAAGGCAAAAGGTTTCCTGCGGTGCTTGTGATCCACGAAAATCGCGGCCTTAATCCATATATCGAGGATGTTGCCCGACGTTTTGCCAAAGCTGGATTTATGGCATTCGCTCCGGACGGCCTGACGTCGGTCGGTGGATATCCCGGCGATGAGCAGAAGGGCGTTGCACTTTTTCGCACCGTCGATGGCAAAAAGATGACCGAGGATTTTGTCGCCTCTGCCCTATGGCTGAAAAAACGGCCGGATAGCACAAAGAAATTGGGTGCGGTCGGTTTTTGTTTTGGCGGCGGAATGGTCAACCAACTCGCGGTTCGCCTTGGCAAAGACCTCAATGCCGGCGTCGCGTTTTATGGAAATCAGGCCGGCGTCGCAGATGTGCCGAAGATCCAGGCTCCCCTGATGTTCCAGTATGCCGGAAACGATCAGCGTATCAATGCCGGTATCGAAGCATACGAAGCCGCCCTTAAAGCAAACAAGAAGAAGTTCGAGTCTTTTATGTACGAAGGCAAGCAGCACGGCTTTCACAACGACACGACACCGCGTTATGACGCCGAATCAGCCAAGCTCGCATGGGAGCGGACGCTCGAATTCTTCAAAAAGAATTTGAAGTGATCGGGAAATGACCCGATAGGTTTGGATCAAGGAGTTACTATGAAAACAGTTATCATTTCGATCTTATTTTCGTTTGGCCTGATGATGGCTTTTGCGGACGGCGTTGCGGCCCAGACATCAGTGGCTGGCGAATGGGACGCATCATTCAATACGCCGGGCGGGCCAAGGTCGTTCAAACTGATCCTGAGCGTTGACGGCGAAAAGCTGACCGGAACGGCAAAGCGATCTGCCGGAGACGTGCCCGTAACAGGCACGATCAAGGGCGACGACATTGCCTTCAGTTATACAATTGCCTACAACGGCAACAGCGTGACACTCAGTTATGTCGGTAAGGTCAGCGGCGATTCGATGGGTGGAACGGTATCGTTCAACGAGAACGCCAGCGACGAATGGAGTGCCAAGCGCGTTCCAAAACCCAAGAGCGAATAGCGTTTCTTTCGGATATTGAGTTTGAAACGGGCCTCGGCGGTTGCCGGGGCTTTTTCGTCGTGATCCGGCCGCCGATGCCCCGAGATCTTGAATGATCTCGGAACAAACATTGGAACTTTGCCAAATCCTCGGAAAATTATTCGCCGCCGATGATAGTTTCCTGCTTTCCCAAACGCAGTAATTGATGGCTACAAGAAAGTGGCTAGACATCGATTTTTGAGGAGAGATATGAAGAACTTATTTGCAGCAGCTATTTTAGTGACCGTGTTGGCGGGTTTGTCGTTCGCACAGACCTCATCGAGAGCCGCGGCCGGCCGCAATGACAGATCGGCAAGGATCCGGATCGCCGTGGTCGAATTTACGCCCGGGCCGAACGCCGCCGCGATGACGGCCGAGGCCAAAAGGCAGCTTCAGGCAAGCATCGCTTTCTCGCTTACACAAAGCAAGGCGTTCGATGTGGTCGACGTAAGGAACACGCGAGCCGCGTCGCAAAGCGATCTGGCCGCGATCAATGGAACTTCGACGGCGGCCGCCGTGAGGGTCGGCAAGCAGATGGGCGTCAGCTATGTGTTGACGGGAATGGTGGCCGAATACAACACCGCCGGCTCGGCGACGCTGAAAGCCCGGCTCGTCGAGGTCGCAACCGGTAAGGTCAAATACGCCGGCGAGACCTTGCAGCAGGCAACGAGCGCGATGAGATCGACGGGAGCTGCCGAGATGCAGACCAAGGTGATGAAACCCGCGATCGAAAGGCTGACGGAAGCTCTGATTTCAGTGTTTTAGTCATTAGCTAAATCGAACATCAAGGCCTCGATATCTTCCGGGGCCTTTGATCCGATCGCTCAGGCGAGATCGCGTGCCCCCACCGCCGTTTCATTCGACCGGCGGAGCAGTACGGCTCCGAGCAAACATGGCATCAGCCACGGCATCGCCGGGATGCCCGCGATCAGTCCCGGCACCTCATAAAGTGCCGGACTCGATGCGCGGGAATCTCCGGGATAGACGACGCCGCGGAGGATCACGGCAAGCGCGCCGAACATCGACACCCAAAGAAAAACCGCCGACGCGCGACTCGAAAGCAGGTGAGCCTTTTTCATCGAAAGGGCAGCAACTGCGGTAGCGACGTACATCATTATCGTTGCGAAAAAGATAAACACGTCGAGTATTGAGATCAGATCCGCGATGTGCGGTGTTACGGCATCATTATTGACCCGGATCAGCCACATTCCCGCTTGGAAGCAGTTCCACGTCAAATACACCGCACCTGCCAGCATCGAAACGCCGAGAAAGAGAGTCGCGAAATAGCGTTCGCCACGCTTCGATACGATGCGAAAAAGAAACAGGAAACCGCAGCTGACCGCGACCGAGCCGACCACCAGCACTTCGTACCTCATTAGGTTCTCAGCTGGAGTGGTGTGGTATGGCGTCGACATGCCGACCCACAAAAGCGCGAACAACATGAACGGCAGAAAGAAGAGCACGCCCGCGGTCACCATTTCGCGGCCGTCGTCCGAACGCCATCCGATTCGGGCGAACTGAAACATGACAGCGGCGATCACAGCAAATGCTGCCACGCCTACGGGAAGGTGATACCCGCCGGTTCTGATCGGGGTCGCGATGACAAGTCCCGCAATAATAAAAGGAGCCGCGGCCAATATCGCAAAGGCAGTTCTTCCGGGTGCTCTCTTCATAGCCGAGGTCGTCCGCGACGTCGCGATCGTCACTTCCTGGTTTGGGAATAGCAGAATGCTCGCAAGATCGTCTGCGTCTCAGACGTCGACTTGCTACGTCGCCGCGTGATCAAATTGAACTAAAAAGGTGAGGTGAATTTCGGAATTATACAAGAAATCGCGAAGAATAACAGCGGAGTCAGAACGGCTTTACTCGGACTCTTTTGCTCCAAAGCAGCCATGCCATGTAGACACCGAGCGTTATGTCGATCGACATGCAAAACATCGGCCACCAGGTCGGAAGGCCCGGATTTTCGATTATCAGGTGGTGAAAAATATCGAATATGCCGTGTCCGACCGTGCCGGCCGCGACGATCCAAAGATCGACTCTGAACCCAACCGCAGCTACGGCGACAAATAGCAGGCCGACCAGCGTTTCGAGCACAATCGCGGTGTTCGAGCCGCCCAGAACTGCATAGAGTCCGTAATACGACGCAATGACGACCAGTATTGCCGGGTAGAGGGCACGGTCACGGTCGAGGCCAACAACGGTCGAGAAGATCCCGACGGCGATCCCGAGAATTATTCCAACGGCGTATTCCAATTTATCCGCCCTCCATGTCTTGGTTATTTGCTTTCGACGTCTGCCGCTGTGGTTTCAGAACAAGCCGAACGAACTGAAACACTGCTCCAAAGATCAGTGCCAGGATCGCCCCGAAAAATGGCCAGAACGCCGATGCGAACGCTGCGTTCCAAACCTGAAGCAGACAGATGGCGATAAGCGCGGAAACCAACGCATAACTAACGATAGGCCCACTACCCGCTGCCTGGAGGGTTCCGGGAGCGAAACCGCGCAGCCTTCGTACGATCATTACGGCATAGGGCACCAGACAAACCGCCGCAAATCCGCTTAAGATCGGCCAGCCGTTGATCGAATACGGGCCCGTCGCAAGGTAGAAGATGCCAGCCAAACTGAATGTGAAAGGCAGGACCGAGTTCAGCAGCTGCAGTCGGAGCCAAAACCGCTCGACCTCACCCCAATCATGGACGGATTCATTGCGATAAGCGGCAACGATCCCGGCGAACCCCGCAATTGCGAGGGATATCTGGGCTGTGGCAATAAAGTATCTGTCCGGGTCCATGATATTGAAGCTGATCTACGCTCGCCCAAGGAACTGTGTCGAAACGAAGCCCCATAAAATGATCGCCAATCCTCCGATCTCGCCGACCGTCAGCATATACACGTACCAGGTGGTCCGAAAGTCGCGGTGCCGAAACAGATTGTCGGTCTTGTTCATCATTCCGGTGATGAAATACCCGACGATCGTAACGCTCAGGAAAACGAGGACAAGACCCATGGCTACAAGCTGGACCGTTTCTGAGTACGGGCTGTATTCCAGCAGCTTTGCGATCACAAGCATCGCAAAGCTATACAGAAACGCTGCACGATGGGCAATGTCGATATATGCCGGCGCCATGTGATCTGCGCTCTTCAGCATCTGCTGATGTTTGACTATTCCTACGAACATACCGGCCAAAAGAAAAAGCCCTGACGATAAGAGACTGATCTTGACAGCGAGGTTCATATGTTCTTAGTAAAATTTTCCCAATTACGTTAATAGCTGTCAGCAATTTACACAAGCCGCCGTCGTGGATTTCGATCGTCCGTTTTTCTTCGGAGTGAACGATCATTTATAGGAACAAAAAAAAAGTCCCGGCGGGTGCCGACGCCTCGTTCTTTCTCAACCTTAGCGTCAACATCCGCGTTTGATTCGAACGCCTCCGCAGAGGGGCGAAGAGTGCTGTCAAATATTATGTCGAAACTATAGAACTGCGCCAGAACACAAAGTTCCTTACAAAATATGGCCAGGGAACGATCAACGCGATGAATGGCGCGGCGGCGAATACACCAGCCATCTGCTCGGCGGCGTTGCCGGGCAATGAGCCCGATTTCCAGAGTGGATAGGCAACGACCAATAGCCACAGTGATTTGTAAAAGATCATGAAGACAATGATCGGAAGCCATTTAAGCGGACGTATCAAACCAAAGACCGACAACGTCGGATAAGCAGCCCAAACGCACCATGCGACAGCCTTTGTATGATCCCACGGGCCCTCATGGGCGGCGAGCGTTTGCCATGCTTCTGTCCCGGCGCCCAGCGGCATAAGTAGATACAACAGTCTAAGGAGATAGATATTGATGGGGCGAACTCCTTCGTATTTTTCGTTGTTGGGTTTCAGGATATAACGTATGAATCGCATTGGACCTCCTCATTCTGGTTTTCGCCCATTGCGGGACGATCGAAACCTTTGACCAATAGCCATGTTGCGGTCAACAGATGGACAGGGGCTAGCGGCATCGCGAAAATTCCTTGGATCGTGTAGCCGAGATAGTGTGAGAGCGTTACGCCCGAGAATTGGAAAACGATGGCAGCGAGGCCTAAGACCGCGATCGGCCTTGGGACAAGCCTGAACCGGAACATCGCTGTGTAAAACACAAAAAGCCAACCCGCAAACCCGACCAGTTGGGCGTAATGTGCCGCAACTCGTGCGGAATAAGCAGTGGCCGCCATTGCAA
This sequence comes from Chloracidobacterium sp., assembly GCA_016716305.1. Classification (NCBI taxonomy): domain Bacteria; kingdom Pseudomonadati; phylum Acidobacteriota; class Blastocatellia; order Chloracidobacteriales; family Chloracidobacteriaceae; genus Chloracidobacterium; species Chloracidobacterium sp. The sequence goes on along the minus strand of JADJWP010000001.1, from coordinate 186,909 downwards.
TTAGCGAGGCGTCGCCGGGAGGGAAATCCGGAGCCTGTTTCGCAACTGCCAGCAACGACATGACCGTTCCATTGTGAACTGCGTCAAGGGCTGCACTGACAGTACACGACGCGACAAGTGCAACCGCAAGAGTCTCGCTGCGTCGCCGGAGCACGGGGAATATTGTTGCGGCGATAGCAATACAGAGTGCCCCACCAACGAACGCGACAAGGACCGCCGCACGAACGCGAGCTGATTCCGCGAGGGCCGGAACGAGAAATTCCGGCGAGCCTATATTGATAGGAAGTATAAAGACAAAGGGCAGGATCAGCCCGGTCGCCATTTGCAGTAGAAGCAGTGCGCCAACCGCACGGCCGCGGCCTGGTGATGTCGCCATTTCGATCCCTCCTTCTTTTAGGTGTCCACCGCGGATAACGACGCTTTTCAGACCGAAGTTTCAAAAAAAAAGCCCCGGCGGGTGCCGAGGCCTTTTATCGACATTCATGCGGAGAGCGGTGCTATGGCATCGGGTTGAATGTAACGCCTCTGACCAAATAGCTGCGGACGACGGTGCGAAATCCGTTAGCCGCATCGTTTGCGGTTGTTCGCGCCTCGGCCGAACCGTAATGTTTTAGCCCGATCGCGTCAAATTTTGCTGCTCTTTCGGGATTGGCGTCGATCGCGTCGGCATAATTCTTGTATGTGATGACAAGCCCAAGATCCCAATCGCCCGGGCCGTCCGTCGACGGCTTGGTAAAGAAGCCATAGCTAAGGATCAAACCCTGCTTCTTTTGTTCCTCGAGTATCGGCATCTGGTTCTTCCGGATATGGTTGGTGTTATCGTTGCCCTTTCCGGGCAGGACGTCAAAGTAAACTATGCGCGATACGTTGCCGGGCGTTGTCGCCGGCGGTGTGGTCTGCGCCTGCGCACCGATCGCAAAAATGCACGCAAAGATCACGCTTAGTAAAATCCTTTTCATAATTGTTCTCCTCTTAGATCCTGAAGGCGAGCAAATGCAATTAAGGCTTCGTTCGGATCGCTGCCACGCTCATATCAAGCAGCCACCAAGCCAAATTCTGGTCTTATCTGACTAAACGAGACCCCGTGCGAATTAGGGTCACCTGCTTGAAAAAGTACTTATCTGTCTGAAGTGAATGTTCGGCGATCGGCCTGATCTCCGCGTCGAGATCGAATGCGAATGCGGGCCGCAAAACAGCGGGAGGTTCACAACCTTGATCTAGATGAGTTTTCCTACGATACGCTCATTCAGGCATTTGTCAATCGCCCGAGTGGGCGCAAAGAAAGCCCCGGCGAGTGCCGATGGTTTTTCGTTTTTGCTGCGGGGCGTTTGCTTTATGTGAGCATAAATGCTAACGTGCCAGAAATTTCTAGCTAGATCTTACGTCGCGTCTTTTGACATCGAGTAGGCTGTCCTATTCCCTCGGACAGCTCTATTTGAAATTGACCGCGAATCTTTGCCCCCGCCGCAGATGCATTACCGTCAACTCTGACGGATTCAGATTTACTTTAGTATCAAACAAGGATGGAATAACGATGGTAACCGAGAGAAATTTTTCAACCAGTGTTTTCGCCTTTTTACTGCTGCTCTTAAGTCTTATGGGCTTGAACGGCATTACTATCGGTCAATCGCCTCGACTGACCGAAGCCTCTGTCCGAGACGTAACGCCCGCGATAGCGAGCGGACCACAAGGGTCAGAAAAAGAAAGGATCGAAGGTATCATTCGCGAATATCTGCTCAAAAATCCCTCGATCATTAGAGAAGCAATGCAAGCCCTGCAGGCACAAGAAGCAAGGGAGCGGGCTGAGCGGTCGGCAAATCTAATGAAGGAACTCCGAAAAGAGATACTTTTCGACGCCGATTCGCCTATCGGCGGAAACGCGACCGGGGACGTGTCGATCGTAGTCTTTTTTGATTACAACTGCGGATACTGCAAAACGACACTTCCTCAACTTCAGGCTCTTACCCAAAGAGATCCGTTGGTTCGAATAGTTTTTAAGGAATTTCCTATCCTGGGTCCGCAGTCTTGGCTGGCTGCAAGGGCTGCCCTCGCCGCCTCGCGGCAGGGAAAATACGTCGAATTTCACAATGCTCTGATGACGTCTGTAAGGACAGACGAGGACACGATCAAGAGTATCTCCAACACCCTTGGGATCGACTATTCCAAACTACAAAAGGACATGTCCGATCCACAAATCAACGAACAGATCACCCGCAACCAGCGGCTTGCGGGATCTCTCGATATCAACGGGACGCCGGCTTACATAATCGGAGATCAGATATTTCCGGGGGCGATCGACGCGGAATCCCTCACCAGATTCGTAACGATCGAACGCAAAAATTCGAAAGATCCTATCGCTGCGAAAAGTGCCGTTGGCAATCGGTAACGGCCAATCTCGGGGTTGAACGGAATTCATCGATATCCCGACGTCAAGGTCAAGGAACGGGAACTGCCACCTAGTGCAAGCTAACTTAGAGGAGAAAAACAATGAAGAAACGGTCAAAGTCTGAACGAACTCATCACGGCGCATTTCGAACCATGGTCGCATTTCTCATGAGCCTGTCGTTATTACTTGGCCCTCTCGTGACATTAAGCCCGAAGGTCAGGGCTGAGAGTATTCCAGCTGTGCAGGTCGCAGAAGTAGATGCCGCGTTCTTTCACCGCGGTGAGAATGTTTCCTACTTTTTTAAGGGGAATCAATATTATCGTCTCACCGGAACAAATGTGGATGCTGGTTACCCGAAGGTTCTGCCTGGCGAATGGAGAGGCCTTCCGGCGTCTTTTCACTCAGGTATTGACGCGGCGGTACAGGATCCAGCGTCGAATGATATTTTCTTCTTCAAAGGCAACGCGTACTCGGCTATAAATCCGGCTACTAAGACCGCGATCGCCGGATACGACAATGTTACGCTTCCCGGCGGTTGGCAGGGTTTGCCGGCGTATTTTCACAGCGGGATCGACGCGGCCCTCGATGATAACGGTTCCGTCATCTTGTACAAGGGTAACCGTCAGGCTGTCATGACGAACTATAGGTTCGTCAGCGAATCTGCTGTCCCGGCAGGTCTTTTGGCATCGGGCCCGCTAAGTGCGGCATTCAAATACTCTAACGGCAGAAATTACTTCTTCTCGGGCAGTAAGGTTTCGCGGGCGATCGGGTTTGATGTGGAGCCCAGATGGCCAAACGAGATCAGAAACGTCTGGATCGGAGTCGGTGGGGCCCAACAGATGGCAACCATCCCGCTCACGGCCCCCGTGGACCCGAACAGTACTAGAGTCACCGAGGTTTCCTTCGGTCCGCAGTCTGGGGAAAGAGGGCTATTCCGCCAAGTCGGCGACAGAACCTGGGAATTTCGACAGGGCGGAAGACCAAACGACAAGCTCGAGACCACTTGCACCGAATTGAGCAGGGGGGCGGATGTGCTCTTACTGTCATGTGCCAGTAACGCGTACCAATACGAGATAAATCTCACCAACCGAAATGTGACCAAAATCGTCGGGTCTCAGCGGACTTTCGCGGATCAAGTTAAAAATACCGACACTTTTCAAGTTATTGCTGACAATGATCTCAGGGACCCATTCAGGCCGGGTGATATCAAGAAGATCATGGCGTGGATATCAAAGGAAACCTCGAACAGTAGGCTTGACTACTGCTACAAGAATACGATCGGACGCGGGGTTGGAACTCCGCTTACCAATTGCCCGGCCGGAACTGAAAAAGACCCAGCCGGGGCATTGTGTTATCCGAATTGCCGGGCAGGCTTTACCGGCGTTGGTCCGATTTGCTGGGGTACTTGCCCACAGGGATTCAATGATATCGGAGGATTTTGTCAGAAGACCGGTGAATACACGCGGGACTCGTTCGGATGGGAGTCTGGATATCCGCCCCTCCCCCAACCCGGAGCTTTTGAGGCGATGAAACGCACATGCGAAGCGAAGTACGGGACCGGCAACTGTGAAATAGTCGGCGCGGCCGCATATCCGAAGTGCAAGCCGGGATTCAAAGAGGGCAGCGCGGTATGGGTTTGCGCTCCGGCATGCCCGGCGGGATGGGATGACACCGGGACAGACTGCACAAAACCCAGTTACGGTCGTACAGCGGGTACCTCAATGATATGTGCACCTGGCCTTCAAGAGCAGGCAGGGCTTTGCTATCAAAATTGCTCACCTGGATATACCGCAGTCGGCCCGGTCTGCTGGCAGCAGTGCACCGGCGCTCAGAATTGGGAATGCGGAGGAATAGGCTGCTCTTCAAACGAGGGTGCGTGCGCAACCGCCATTTCAGATATGGTTCTGGCCCCCTTCAACCTGGTTGTCGGCCTATTTTCGATGGGCATTGCCAATAAGGTCAAGGCAGCGGCCGATGCGGCAAAGCAAGCAGCGAATGTTGCAAAAGGCGCAACGGGCGGAGCTGCCACGATAAAGACGGGCCAAATGGCAGCGACAATGTTCCAGGATACGCCGAAATGGGCGAAGCTCTTTGAAGCTCTGAAAGACGTCAGTAATTACACCCAGTTGGCGGATCTGGGAATGAGTGCCGCAAATATCGGACAAGGGCTGCGCGACGAGATCGAGCATTGGACCGCGGAGTACGAGGACAATTTTGCAGCGAACACATCCCCAGCGATCGAAAGCAGAATTCGCAGCCAGTACGACTACAACACGCAAAGGTACATTAAGCGGTACTATGCACTGCATCATCTGGGATCGATCCTTGAGGCGGACGGCTGGAGGATCGGCAAACTTGTGATGACCGCGGGAGGCGTTGCGGCAGGTTTGGCCGGCGATCCCGGCTTTATGGCAACCATTAATGCGTATTCTCAGCCGATGTGTCCGCCCGTTGGCGGAACTCCGTTCCCGAGGGTAACCCTGTTGAACTCGGGCACGGCCGCACCGCCTTCCGGAACACGATGGGATCTGATCGCCGGAAACCTGTCACAAGTCTCCGTAGGCAGCGACGGCGCGGCGTGGGGAGTTGATAATAAGGACAACATATATCAATGGACAGGAAGGCTGCAGGGATATAGCGCTGCATCTACATGGGTGGGATTCCCGGGCAAACTTCGGCAGATTTCGGTAGGAAGTGATTATTTCGTTGTCGGAGCTAATGCCGCAGGTGAGGTCTACGCTTTTGCCGGTAACGGTTGGAGAAGCATTGCTGCCAGAGCTCCGATGAAGCAAGTATCGATCGGAAGCGACGGTAAGCTTTGGGGCGTGGATACATCCGACAATATCTATCGATGGGACGCAATGTTTTATGGGGCCAGAATCTTGCGTATTGGGGAATTTGTTGGGGAAGAAGTCGGCGGCATAGTTCAAGTCCCCGGAAAGCTCAAACAAATATCTGTTGGCAATGCCGAAAATGTTTGGGGCGTCAATGCCGGCGGTGAGATCTATCGGTGGAACGGAACGACGTGGATCAAGGTCCCTGGGGTCCTAAAACAAGTTTCCGTCGGAAGTGACGGCAGCGTTTGGGGCGTGAATCCGGGTGACGAGATCTTTAGATGGACGGGCAGTTCCTGGGAAAAGATACCGGGAGGATTGAACAATATCTCGGTAGCGGATTCGGGCCTGGTTTGGGGAGTGAACCGGGACGGTCAGATCGTTTCCAGGTCGTTCTAGGCATCCGTCATTGAGTAAGGGGGCGCACGGACGCCCTTTCGAACACAGGCGCCTATTGCAAAAAAACTGGCCGTTTCAGAGATACAAGAACTCTCTCTGTATGTCTATGGGGCTTGGTGCAACGCGGTGCATTTTGCTATCCGGCCTGTGGAAATGGAGGTACTGCGGGGATCCAGGAAGCTATGACGAATCAGACACAGGACTTCGTTTGAGTACGATCCCTTGACCGCTCCTCAATTAAAAAAGCCTCGGCAACCCGCCGAGGCTTTTTGGTTTTGTCGCATCGTTTCGAGGTGACGTTGAGCCCTTACTTGCGTGCGGGCTTCTGACATTACATTCTCATTCCCATGCCGACGGCGAGGCCCGAGTTGTGGGCTTTGCCGCAACACCGGCGGATCTACGACGCCAGAACCCTCGCCGCACTGCATTGCGGCGCCTAGAGAATCGAAAATCGTAGGCCTGACTGAATTCGTCAGGTTAATCGATCATGAGCGTGTCTTTTCAACAAAATCTGTAAGATTTCCGAGCCGGTGAGCCCAGATAATCGTGAGTCCATCGTTCTGGGCTGCCTCAATGTTTGCTCGTTTGAAGACTCCAGCGATCACCGCGGTCGGCACAATATTTCTGTCGCCAAATTCCTTCGCCCATGTCTTCGCCTTTACGGCCGCATCATTGTTCAAACGCTTAACGGAGTTCAGAAATGAATTTGACACCTTACACTCAATCGGCATAATGCGATTATCCCACAGGGTTAGAACAATGTCCGCTTTGCGGCTTCCAAGCGTGGTCTCTCCACAGAACTCGCCCGGCTTTGGGCCGTCTGCGTGGGTCCTTATTCCGTGCGGAGTGGTTATTTGTTTCATTCCATGCGCTGCAAGCGCATCCTTGACGGCCTTCTCTTGAAGTCGTTTTGCCTCATTCCGTCGCCAAGTGGCGATGTGTTGTGAGGCCATAAGAGCGGCAGACGCCATTATTGCTGCCTGTTTCTCTAACTCTGTCGGAGCGCGATTTTCGCCCACCCAAGGGAATCGTCTTTTATCGAGCGTCGCCCTGATTGTCTCGACTATGCGTTGCATCACGGCAGGATCTTTGAGTTGGCTCTTAGATTTGATTTCAACGAGCACCTTGAAGTCGTCTGCAGAGATCGGCGGCCCAGCCAGATACCGCAAAGCCTCTAATAGGGAAGCGTCACTTACTACGTCGCGAGCTGATTCCGAAAGAGTCGATAGATCTACGGTTTGTTCAAGTAAGTTTTCGATATTTCCGATAACCTTATCGAACTCATTCGGATAGGCTTCCGCCGATTCCTCAAATCGCTCTCTGCGGAAAACGTCAATGGCTGCTGATATGTCCTTGTCAAGTTGGTCTGGTGCCCAAAGTTGAGGTGTGACAAAATCTTTCAATCCAGTAATTCCTCCAATGCAACGTTTTGCCGAAGAAGGTCCAAACTGGGCACGGGCAAGCGTTCCATCTCGCGCGGTTCAAACTTTGTTAGTCCCCCCGCATAGGTCCGTCCCTGCGTTCTTGATACACCGTGAGAAAGAAACTGCGCCAAGCGATCTAAGATACTTTCGCCAAAATCCTGAATCGGATAAAGGCCGTGTGCGATGTTGATGTGGCGAGCGTTAATTAGATTCCGTACAAATGCAGGGGGTCGTCGTGCCATATACGTGGCCAAGATTGGCGCAGGATCCTTTAGACCAACGCTCCACCAGGCGCGTCGGTGAGTTGCAACGTATCCCTCGTCAGCGCCCTTAAGTTTTGCGAATCGCAGATAGTCTTTGATTCGCTTACGATCATCCTCTTCGAATAACTTCAGATCCGGAGGAATATCTATGACGCGCCGCAGTGCTGCCGGATTGGTCAGAGCCTTACCAGCCCGGAAAAGTTCTCGCGCTCGTGTAACGGCTGGAAAAAGGACTGAACTCGGAAGCTTCTCGGACGCCTCATTTTCAATCCAGATCGCGTTTGCTCCGGTTACCTGCCCGCGATGAACACGGCAGATTTCACCTAGTTCGACGAAGTCGGAACGATGTGTTCGTACGGAACGGGTTAGCGGAGTCCAGCGGGACGCATCCTCAAATCGCTCCCTGCTCACTTTGCGATCAGGCGTGAGCGATCCGAGTTTTTTAAGATTGTCGATTCGCCGAACTCCGATAGAACTCGGGCGTTTTCCTGAGCGAAAGCCGGTGATTACCGCTGTCGCTGCAGTTCTTTCAAAAGGATTCGCCTCAGGTTCGATTACGAGGATGTCGGTTCCTCCTAATTGTTCCAAGAACAGCCCTCGAACTAAGGAGCCATAATTGACGTCAAGCCACTCCGATGCCGTTATGAGGATGCCAACGTCACCCCGTCGCATTAACTTTGCAGTCGCCAGAAAGAAATAAACGTGGAGGCCGGCCAAAGCGCTTGCGGCGTGGCCAAGCTCATGCGCTGTGGTGGTCAGCCATGTCTTCCATTTCGGTTCAATCAAGTGGTGCCGAACCCATGGCGGATTCCCGATGTATAGGGTTTGACCCTTTATGTCGTTTAGAACCGCGTTTCTGTAATCGTTCAGATGAACAATAGATCTTTTGGATAAACCAAGTACCGCAATGTTTGCCCGAGCAAGAAGCGCGGCCAGGGGATCACACTCAAAGCCGACAAGCGAAGCGTTACGAAAAGCTTTCCCGGCGGCTGTAAGAAAACGACCCGAACCAACACCTGCGTCGATTATTCGCTCTGGCTTCGATTGAACGACAGACCAACGAATCATCGCATCGACAATCGGTATTGGAGTATAGACCGCACCGTTTGAGCGCCGTTCTTCGGGTGAGTTTAAGAGAGAGAAAAAGATGCCGAGTGGATCTGCCCCGTTTTCAATCACTGAGCGAAAGCGTTGCCGTGTACTCTTCGAAATCTTTGGCAGTGGACCGACAGTAAGCTGTTTTTCCGCTTCTGAAACGACAGGAACCTTCATGGCCCCTAGCTCCACCGCGAGAGAGATCAGGTGCTTGTTTGACGTGACCTCTGACAACAATTCGTCAAGAATATCGAGCATTAATTAGGAACAAATTTAGCACGTTTCGAATAGAAAGAGAAAAGCCTCGTCGGGGACGAGGCCTTTGTTGTTACCACGCTTCACGAGTCGTAGGAATTGAAAACCGGGCCTACATTCCCATGCCCATGCCGCCCATGCCGCCGCCCATGCCGCCCATACCATGGTCGCCGCCCTTTTCTTCAGGGGCGTCGGCGATCATGGCTTCGGTGGTGAGCATCAGGCCCGCGATCGAAGCTGCGTTCTGCAGAGCGTAACGGGTGACCTTTGCGGGGTCGATGACACCGGCTGCGACGAGGTCTTCGAACTTCTCGGTCGCAGCGTTAAAGCCGTAGGCTTCGCTGTCTTCCGAGCGGATCTTCTCGACGACGACCGCGCCTTCTTTGCCAGCGTTGGCAACGATCTGACGGAGCGGTTCTTCAACAGCACGCTTGATGATGTTGACACCGATCTGCTCGTCCGTGTCCTCGCCGGCGTCAAAGTTGTTGAGCACCTTCGATGCACGAACGAGGGTAACGCCGCCGCCGGCAACGATGCCTTCTTCGACCGCAGCACGGGTTGCGTGCATTGCGTCTTCAACACGAGCCTTCTTTTCCTTCATCTCGGTCTCGGTCGCCGCACCGACCTTGATGACGGCAACGCCGCCGACCAATTTAGCAAGACGCTCCTGGAGCTTCTCGCGGTCATAGTCGCTGCTGGTCTCTTCGATCTGCGTGCGAATGGTCTTGACGCGGCCGTCGATGGCCTCGCCCGAACCGCCGCCTTCGACGATGGTGGTGTTTTCCTTGTCGATCGTGATCTTCTTGGCTTTGCCGAGGTCTTCGATCGTCACGCCTTCAAGCTTGATGCCGAGGTCTTCGCTGATGACCTTGCCGCCCGTCAGGATGGCGATGTCTTCGAGCATTGCCTTGCGGCGGTCGCCAAAGCCCGGTGCCTTGACCGCTGCGACGTTCAATGTGCCGCGGAGCTTGTTGACAACGAGCGTCGCAAGAGCTTCGCCTTCGACGTCTTCGGCGATGATGAGCAGCGGACGGCCCATTTTAGCAACCTGTTCGAGGATCGGCAGAAGGTCGCGCATGTTCGAGATCTTCTTCTCGTTGATGAGGATGAAGGGCTCGTCAAGCGAGGCTTCCATCCGGTCAGGATCGGTAACGAAGTAAGGCGAAAGGTAGCCGCGGTCAAACTGCATACCTTCGACGACCTCGAGGCTCGTGTCCATCGTCTTCGATTCTTCGACCGTGATGACACCGTCTTTGCCGACCTTGTCCATCGCCTCGGCGATGATCGTTCCGATCGTCTTGTCGCCATTTGCCGAAACCGTTCCGACCTGGGCGATCATCTCGCCCGAAACCGGCTTCGAGAGACGGCCGATCTCAGCGACGACCTCGGTCACAGCCTTATCGATGCCGCGCTTGAGAGCCATCGGATTTGCACCGGCGGCAACCGTGCGGACGCCTTCTTTGAAGATCGCCTGGGCAAGGACGGTTGCGGTCGTCGTACCGTCACCGGCGACGTCCGAGGTCTTGCTGGCCACTTCGCGGACCATCTGAGCACCCATGTTCTCGAGCGAATCTTTCAATTCGATCTCTTTTGCGACCGTTACGCCGTCCTTGGTGATGGTCGGCGAGCCAAACTTCTTGTCGATGACGACGTTGCGGCCTTTCGGGCCAAGCGTCACCTTTACAGCGTCAGCGAGCTGATTTACACCGCGTAGAATCGCGGAACGTGATTCTTCTCCATGAATAACTTGTTTTGCCATGATATAGATTTTCTCCTCGTAAGAGTTACGCCTTCAGGCGCGAAATAATTGTGAATTCGATATGCGTAAGGTCATGCGAGAACGCCTGACGCTTACTACGCAGCAGCTCCAGCACGGTTGATGATGCCGAGGATCTCGTCTTCGCGCATGATGATGAACTCTTCACCGTCGAGCTTGATCTCAGAACCGCTGTATTTACCGAAAAGCACACGGTCGCCGGCTTTGACGTCGAGCGTCTGACGGCTGCCGTCTTCTTTATACTTGCCTTCGCCGGCAGCGATGACCTCGCCTTCCTGCGGCTTTTCTTTTGCAGTGTCAGGAATGAAGAGCCCGCCAGCCGTCTGGTTGACGTTGTCTTCGATCCGCCTGATGATCACGCGGTCGTGTAAAGGTTTGATGTTTGTAGCCATTTGTTTCGTACTCCTTCCAAAATTGAGATTAACGGATTAAGATAACAGCTTGAGCCGGACGCAATAGTAACGGAATTAGCACTCGGCTGTTGTGACTGCTAATTTACTAAACGCGGTTAAACTTGTCAAGGGTTTATTTGAAGATTCAGAAAATATGAGTGTGATGCTGTCAAGTCTGGTGTATGTTTATCTTTGATTTGAAATGAGAGCGTATGCGTCGTGGATTCTCAACCGGCGTGAGACTTGGAGAATCGATGAACGTTTAGACGCATTATGCATGGATAAAGCACATCCGGCTTAAAGGCCTCAAGATGAATTTCTTTGGTCTTTCGGCCCACGACGGACACAAATTCAATGAGAGTTTTGGCAAGAGAATTACGCATTCTGGAATGTGATCATGTTAATTTCCGAGATAAACATTTACCCGATCAAATCGCTTAAGGGGATCTTGCTGCAAAGCTCGGTTGTCGAGAAACGTGGGTTGCAGTTCGATCGGCGATGGATGCTGACCGATCCGGACGGCACGTTTTTCACTCAACGTGAGGTCCCGAAAATGGCTGTTTTGACGGTCGAGGTCGAAAGCGGAGGGTTGCGGGTTTCGAGTCCGGAAGAGGGTTCGGTCGCGATCCCGTTCGAGCCCGACCGCGGGAAGTATCAGAATGTGACGGTCTGGCAAAGTGATGTGGCCGGTGAAGTATACGTCGGGGAGGTGAGCGAATGGTTCAGCGACGTTCTGGGTCGAAAATGCCAGCTTGTGCGGATGCCGGACAAATCCTATCGGCACGTTAGCAAACCGTTTGACACCGGCGATGACATCGTCAGCTTTGCGGACGGCTATCCGCTGCTGCTTCTCGGGGAGGCGTCGGTCGGAGAACTGAACGAACGGCTGCATGACCGATATCATGATGAGGAATACGGCGAAAAGCTGCCGCTGCCGATGAACCGTTTTCGTCCGAATGTGGTCGTAAACGGCAGCGAACCATTCGAAGAAGACCGTTGGGCAAGGATCAAGATCGGCGAAGCAATTTTTCGCGTCGTAAAACCGTGTGCACGTTGCGTGATGACGACGGTCGACCAATCCCGCGGGCAATTTGACGGCAAAGAGCCGTTAAAAACGCTCGCCGGATTTAGGATGGCGAAGGACGCGTTTCCCGATACATTCGAGGCATTTGGGCACACCGAGACGAGTGTGCTCTTTGGCGAGAATCTGATACCGGAGAATCCTGGAGTCGTTTTGAGAACAGGCGACCCGATCGAGGTGCTTGAAACTCGGCGTTAGGGTTTGCCTTTCGCAGTTCGTTTGGACTTCGAGCCCGGCTTTCTTCCGTTCGATCGTCTGGACGCGATCTTCTTCGGCGCCGACGCGGCTTTATAGTCAGCAACACGTTTCGACAACGTGTTTCGGTGTATGCCCAAAAGATCGGCGGTGTTCGAGAGGTGTTCCCGGTTTCGCTCAAGCGCTTTTTGAATGTATATCTTTTCGAATTCGTCGATCGCCTCGCCGAGCAGAATGCGGCCGTCGAGCATTTCGTCGATCAGGTTTTCCATCAAGTCTCGCATTCTCAGATCCGTAGAAAACGATCAATCGTTCCGTAGTTCCTCGCCGGTGAGCAATTGGAAAGCTTTCAAGTAGCGCTTTGACGTCGCATCGGCAACTTCCGGCGGCAACGCCGGCGCAGGCGGCGTCTTGCCCCAGTCCAACGTTTCCAGATATTCACGAACGAACTGTTTGTCGAACGACGGCTGCGGATGTCCGGGCTCATAGCTCGCGGCGTCCCAAAATCGGGACGAGTCGGGCGTTAAAACCTCGTCGATGAGCAGTATGTTGCCGTCCTTGTCCATGCCGAACTCGAACTTGGTATCGGCGATGATGATCCCCCTGCCGAGCGCATATTCGCTGGCCTCAGTATAGATCTGCTTTGAGATCGTCTTGAGTTCGACCGCGGTGTCGTGCCCAACGATCTTAACGAACTCGAGCTGGCTGATATTATCGTCGTGGCCCGAGGCTGCCTTGGTTGCCGGCGTAAAGATCGGTTTGTGAAGCTGATCGCAATGCTTGAGACCGGGCGGAAGTTCACGGCCGCAAACCATTCCGGTCGCTTTGTAGTCTTTCCAACCCGAACCTTCGAGATAACCGCGGACGACGCATTCGACCGGAAAGACCTCGGTCCGCCGGACGAGCATCGACCTGCCGCGAAGTTCGGGGTGCTCTTTGACGACGTTCGGCATTTGGTCGAAGTCGGCCGTGATCAGATGATTGGGAACGATATGCCGGAGGCGTTCGAACCAGAACGCAGACAAAGCTGTAAGCACGGCGCCTTTGTGCCTGATCGGGGTCGGCAATATGCAGTCGAAGGCAGAGATCCGATCGGTCGCTACAAGCAAAAGAGTCTCTTTGTCGATCTCGTAAACGTCACGAACCTTTCCTCTATGGACCAATGGTAAACCGGTAAATGTTGAATCAGAAAGTGTCGATGCTGCTGACATAAACTATAGCGGCGAAGCGAAAGCAATTACTTTATTACGAATGTCCGAATTGGTAAAGGCGGGGTGAATCCGAAACCAAGTACGAACACGAAAAAAGTCGACGGAGATCCGCAAGGGCAAAAGTTCTGGCAACGGGATGACCGATGTGCAACAATAAAAAACTTGTGCGACCGGCGTCCCCATGGCCGCCGGATGCCGGTCGATCGTCGAACGAAAAAGCGGGCTTCTATTAAGTACTCCGAATAGAAAAATACGCAGAGCAGTTTGATCATATGCTGGAAAATATGGCGGTAGGTTCGGTCTGTCCGAACTTCACGCTGAAGGACAATTCGGGGGAACACTGGCGTCTTGATGAGCATGCGGGCAGTGTCGTTGTCCTCCTATTTTATCCGGGGAATGAAACGATGGTCTGCACGAAACAGCTTTGCTCTCTTCGAGACCATTGGGAAAAATATCTTGATACAAAAGCAGACATCGTCGGCATCTCGCCGGCCTATCCCGAGAACCACGATGTGTTTGCGAGAAAGTACCGCCTCCCGATACCTTTGCTTGCGGATCCTGAACGGGTCGTGACGCGAAGACTCGCAAAACACTGGTTCTATCCGATAAGCTTCACACGTGCGATCGTGGTCGTCGATGCGAAAGGCATAATTCGCGAACGCGAAATAATGCTGAGGGCTTTTCGGCCCGAAGATGAGAGTTTGATCACGGCGATCTATGCAGCGCGCGGCGACGCGGCAGTCGAGAAATATTCGCAGATGCGTGCGCACATAAGAACGATACTGCTTCGATAGATCGCTGAACGAGATCACCGAAAATCGACGATGAATGACGCGAGCTGCCGGCTCGCTTTTTTTTGGCTTCGGGTCGTATTATGATTAAACAATGCAATTCCGTCTCATAAGTGAAAACACACCAAAGGGTGATCAGCCTGAGGCGATCAGGCAACTCGTCGAGGGAATCAACACCGGCGTCAAGGATCAGGTCCTGTTGGGGATAACCGGCAGCGGAAAGACGTTTACGATCGCCAATCTGATCAACGAGACCCAGCGGCCGACGCTCGTACTGGCTCACAACAAAACGCTCGCGGCGCAGTTATATCAGGAGTTCAAATCGTTCTTTCCTGACAATGCGGTCGAGTATTTCGTTTCTTACTACGATTATTACCAGCCGGAAGCCTACGTTCCGGCCTCGGACCTCTACATCGAAAAAGAAGCCACGATAAATGATGAGATCGACCGGCTGCGGCTCTCGGCAACGAGGGCGCTCTTTGAAAGACGGGACGTCATTGTCGTCGCATCGGTATCGTGTATTTACGGCCTCGGTGATCCGGACGCATATTTCGGGATGCTGATGTTCATCGAACCCGGAATGCAGCTAAAACGCGAGGACTTTCTGCAGAAGTTGGTCGAGCTGCAATATGAACGAGTAAATGTCGACTTTGACCGCGGTAATTTCAGGGTACGCGGCGATGTGGTCGAGATCTATCCGAGCTATCAGGATCAGGCCTACCGGGTTGAGTTCTGGGGTGACGAGATCGATTCGATCTCGACCATCGACCCGCTTCTCGGCGAAGTCCTTTTTAAGCACGAATCGCGGCTGCCGATATACCCAAAAACGCACTACGTGATGTCGAAGCAAACGATAAAGCAAGCCGTAAAGACGATCCGCGCCGAGCTCGACGAGCATGAAAAGCACCTTGTCTCGGAAGGCAAGGTGGTCGAGGCACAACGGCTCCATCAGCGGACGATGTATGACCTTGAGATGATAAAGGAAATGGGTTTTTGCCGCGGTATCGAAAACTATTCGCGCCACCTGACCGGAAAGAGACCAGGTGAGCCGCCGCCTACATTGCTCGATTATCTTCCGGAAAATGCCTTGATGGTCATCGACGAATCGCATCAAACCATCCCCCAGGTCGGAGCGATGTTCAAGGGCGACCAATCGCGCAAAGGTACACTCGTCGAATACGGGTTTCGTCTGCCTTCGGCAAAGGACAACAGGCCTCTGAACTTTCAGGAATTTGAAGCTCGTATCGGCCAAACGATCTATGTCTCGGCCACGCCGGGGCCGTACGAACTGCAGAAAACGCAAGGCGAAGTCATCGAGCAGATCATCCGGCCGACAGGATTGCTAGATCCGGTCGTCGAGGTGCGTCCGGTAAAAGGACAGATCGACGACCTTTTGGAAGAATGCCGATTGCGAGCCGAGCGGAACGAGCGCGTTCTGGTCACGACCCTGACTAAACGAATGGCCGAGAATCTGAGCGAATATTTCGCAGAGGTCGGTGTAAAGGTCTCGTACCTGCATAGCGATATTCATACGCTTGAACGGATAAAGATACTGCGGGACCTTCGCCGCGGAGAATACGATGTGTTGGTCGGGATCAACTTGCTTCGCGAGGGCCTGGATCTGCCAGAGGTTTCGCTTGTGGCAATACTCGACGCCGATAAAGAAGGATTTCTTCGATCAGAGCGTTCGCTGATACAGACGATGGGCCGTGCCGCACGTAACGCCGAAGGCAAGGCAATACTCTACGCCGATAAGATCACTAACTCGATGGAAAATGCGATCGGCGAGACCCAGCGGCGACGTGCGATCCAGGAACAATACAACATCGATCATGGCATCACGCCGACGACGATCGTGAAGTCGATCGACGCAACCTTGGTGACCGCGTATGAGGCCGACTACTTCAAGATACCTCTTGATCTCGATGCGTTCGACGAATATTCACCGAAACAACTGAAAGAGACCATGGCTCAGCTCGAGGCTGATATGCGCGAGGCTGCGAAAGAAATGAAATTCGAACGTGCCGCCGAGCTTCGGGACAAACTAAAATACCTTCGCGAAAGGGAATTGGTCGTTCGGTAAAGCTGGTTTACGCGACAAGTCCTGATTATGCGGATTTTGATGGATTCGGTAGAATCAAACTGAAAGTCCGCATCGTATGCAAGTCAAAACCCAAGTAGAGGATATTCAAAACTATCTGACCGACGCCAGCAATATGCCGGGTGGTCATGCGGAGAAGCTGTTTCTACCTGAAAGCGAAGCTGAGATCGCCGAAATATTGCGTGAGGCGAATGAACAAGGAACGGCGGTGACGGTCTCAGGTGCGCGGACGGGGACGGTCGGCGGTGCGATACCATTCGGCGGATGGGTGATCTCGCTGGAGAAGCTGAATCGAATCAAATCCATCGACAAGGCGAACTTGCGAGCGGTGGTGGAACCGGGAGTTATTCTTGGTGATTTTCAGAAGGCTGTCGAAGCGGAAGGCCTCTTCTATCCGCCTGACCCGACCGAGTGGGGCTGCCAGATCGGCGGGACGGTCGCGACGAACGCGTCGGGTGCGCGGAGTTTCAAGTACGGTGCGACTCGGGAGTTTGTGCAGCGCCTTGAACTTATTCTCGCAAGCGGCGACAAACTGACCATATCTCGCGGAGAAGCTATCTCTTCAATTGGGATGCGGCTGACGACGGAAGGTGGTCCGTCGATCGATGTTGATGTCCCGACTTATGAAAGGCCGGATGTTCGAAAGAACGTCAGCGGTCTTTACAACGCCCAGCCGCTCGACGCGATTGACCTTTTCGTAGGAAGCGAAGGCGTGCTTGGTGTGGTTACTGGGATCGAAGTATCCCTTTTGCCGAAACCGGAAGGTGCGTTTAGCGGAATCGTGTTTTTTCGGAATGAGGACGACCTTCTCGATTTCACTGATTCCGCGAAGCATCTGTCGATTGATCATCGCGAATCGCAAATGGCCGATTGGATAGATGCAACACTTCTCGAATACTTCGACGCGCACGCTTTGACGTTCATTTCAGAGAAATTTCCCGAGACGCCAGCCGGAATGGCTGGGGCGATCTTTTTCGAACAGGAAACGACGTCGGCGAACGAGGATGCGTTGCTCGAGGCGTGGAACGAGCTTCTCGAGAAACACAACGCTGATCTCGACGCCTCGTGGTTCACGACGAACGAGCAGGACCGCGAAAGGATGCGGGCGTTCCGTCATGCTCTGCCGGTTTCGGTAAATGAGCGAGTTGTTCGCAACAAGCAGAAGAAGATCGGGACGGATATGGCGGTTCCGGATGAAGCGTTCCCGGGATTTCTGAAGTTCTATAAAGACACGCTCGATGCGAGTGGGATCGATTACGTCATCTTCGGCCACATCGGCGACTGTCATTTGCACGCGAATTTGCTGCCGAAGGATGATGCCGAAGCCGAACGCGCACGGCATCTTTACGGACGGTTCGTCGCGCAGGCGGTGATGCTTGGCGGGACGGTTTCGGCTGAGCACGGGATCGGAAAGCTGAAATCGAAGTACCTATATGTGATGATGGGCGAGCGCTACATTAACGAGATGGCCGAGCTCAAGAAGGCGTTCGACCCGAAGGGTATCCTCGGCCGAGGGAATATGTTCGACGGAAAATATCTATGATAAAAGCGATCCTGATGGACTGGAACGGCGTCGTCATCAACGACGAACAGATACAATGTGAAGCATACCGCGAGGTGATGGGGCCCTACGGCATCGAATTGACCGACGAGGCGTATTACGCCCGAATGGGTATGAACGACCGGGCATTCGTAAAGTCGGTTTTCGATGAGGCCGGAAAGCCGATCGACGATAGCGAACTTCGATCGGTGCTTGATGCAAAGACGGCAAAATGGCGCGAATCGGTTTCCGGCGACGTCCCGATTTTTGACGGCGTTGAGAATTTTGTCAAGAAATCGTCAAAGGAACTTGCACTTGGGGTCGTCAGTATGGCGAAGCGCGAAGAGATCGACCATGTATTGAACCTGACCGGCCTCCGGCCCTATTTCTCGGTGATTCTCAGCGCCGAAGACATTGCGACACACAAGCCCGACCCTGAATGTTATCGCGAAGGATTCCGCCAGATCGACCTGCATCGGATAGCACAGTCGCACCTGCCGATGGTCCATGCAGATTGTCTCGTGATAGAGGACTCGCCGCAGGGAGTTCAAGCGGGAAAGGCCGCTGATCTTCCGGTTCTTGGTGTGACCAACACGGTCTCGGCCGACGTCCTGCGTACGGCCGGTGCCGACGCCACAGCCGTCAGGCTCGATGATTGGATGCCCGAATCACTCCGAAGGGTCTTTGCTTAGCCGTTTTCTGGTTAAGGCGTTGATGTATCGCGGATAATTCGACCGCAGTTAACTAGTTTGCGAATTAATTAGCCGAAGTGTATTTGCTCCGGGTCGATCAAAGAATCTCAACAATATGAGCGAACATTTTATTTCACGCGAAGACGCTCGCGGTGACCTTCTTTCATGCGCAGCTTACCTGGCGGAAGAGATCGGCGGGAGTGATGACCGAGCCGAAGCGATAGCTGCAGTGATCCCGCATTATCTGGCGAAAGGTGAGGTCGATCTGGCCGCCGAGCTTTCGAATTCGGTCGATGATCCGTTCGTCCGCGACCGATTGCTGATCGCCGTTGCCGCAAAGTGTGCCGAGCTGGACGATGACGAATACGCTCTGCAACTGGCCGAGGCGATCGAAGAATACGGACTACAGTCACAGGCCCGCGAAGCTATTGCGTTGACCAAAGCTGAGAAAGGCGATCTTGCGGGCGCTCGTGCGGTCGCAGACTCGGTGATCCACCCGGATCACGCCTTAGGCGGCATCGCGGTCAAGCAGGCTGAGCGCGGCGATGAGGCCGCAGCACTGGAGACCATCTCCGAGATCGATTACCCGGGCTCCGCCGCAATTGCCTTGCTTGCTATAACTTCGATGAAGGTCGAAAAAGGTGAGAATGAAAAGGCGGTGGAATATCTTGAGACTGCCTGTTCGCTCGCGCTTGAGATCGAACACGACGAAGAAAAGATCAGGACGCTGATCGACATCGGCAATCTTTATTTCGATGCGAAACGCGGCGACCGTGCGATCGAAACTCTTGACCGTGCCCGCGAGTTTGCTGAAGAACTCGACAATGTTCACCGCGACAATCTGCTCGCGGCCGCCGCACATGGTTTCATACGGGCAGGAAGCGTGGAACTTGCCGACCGGACGCTCGATGCGGTCACAGATAAGACTCAGATCGCGACGGCATTGCTCGGCTTCGCACGCGAATATTGGCGGCGCGATGAGCACGACGATGCGTTCGAAGCTCTTGATGAAGCCTACGAGGTTCTGCGGTCGCAGCGTGAGACCGAAACACGCGACAGCAAGCTGCGATACGGACTGTTTGGATCGATCGCGGCACAGTTTGCCGGATTTGAACGCGGCGAACGCGGGATCGAGATCGCCGAAGGGATAGAGGACGCCGACCAGGCGAAGGCCGCGTTATCGCAGATAGCGCAGATCATGACGAGTCAAGGCAATGGCGAACTTGCACGCCAAGCCCTGAATTCGATAGAGGATGAGACGGCCCGAACTTTCGCACTTATCGGAATGAGCGACGCTGCTGCAAGAGAGGGCTCGAAGGACGAATCATTGTCACTGCTGAGAGAGGCGGTTGACGGGGGCGATACGGTCAGCCAGAGTTCGTCAAGGGCGATGGCGTTCTCTGAGATCGCCAGCAGGCTGATAGACCTCGGCGAAGCGGATGAAGCACGAAAGCTGGCGTCGGCGAACCTCGAGAATATTGCTGAGATCAAGAGCGAGAGTGCAAAGGTCGTAGCACTCGCGAGCCTGTCCAGCGTTTTCGCCAGTGCAGGGATCGCAGTCAGCGAGGAGCAAAACGAAATACTGCGGTCAATATTAATGAAGAATATTCTCTGATCACAGGTCGGAAGCGATCAGATCATCGAAGGTTTCTCGGCGGCGAACTAGCTCGGGTTCGCCGTTTTCTTTTATCAGGACGACCGGCGGCAGGAATCGTCCATTGTACTGCGACGCCTGGGCGAGCGAATACGCTCCGCAATTGAGGAGGGCGAGGACATCGCCGGGTTTCATATCGGCGGGCAGCAGACGGTGTTCGGGGAGACGGCCGTGGCCTTCGTGGTCGAAGTAGACATCGCCTCCGTCGCACAGCGGGCCCGCGAGTTTGTACGGTGTGTCGTGCGCGTCACCGGCTCGCTCGGCTGATATCAGATGGTAGTACCACTTATAGGTTTCCATCGAGAGCAGAATGTTGAAACCGGCGTCGGTGAGAAGCCAGGTATCATTTGCGATCTGCGATTTCCGATTTGCGATTTCAGATTGCTGGACGGGACGCTCTTTATTGTTTCTGACTGACGTTAAACAAATGCCGGCGTCGGCGATGATCGACCGGCCTGGTTCGAGGAGAAGGGTCAGGTCGTCGAAGAGATGTGATGATCCGCAATCGGCTGCGAACTTCCTTGCTTCGGTCCACGCCTGCCCAACTGCATCTGCGGGTTCGAAATCGGCCGAGAACATCTCACGCTGTTCGGCGGGAAATTGCGATGCACCAGAACCGTCGCGGAGATAGTTGACCGGAAATCCGCCGCCGAGATTGATGTGCTTTAGCGTGATGCCGGTTGCGTCGAAAATACGCATCATCGAGTCGGTCAGCATTCGAAACGCATCGACGTAGGCTTGCGATTCGGGAAGCTGCGAGCCGATGTGCAGGTGAATGCCGTTGAGATTTACGTGCGGCGATCCTTTGTATTGTGCAAACGCTGTGAAAGCCTCGTCCGGCATCATCCCGAACTTCGACGTGACGAGAGCGGTCTGCAATCCGCTGTGCGTTCCGGTCTTGATCTCGGGCACAAGGCGGAGACTGACGTTCGCCGGCTTTCCGATCCGTTTCGCGGTTTCCTCGATAAGCGAAAGCTCGTAAAGAGAATCGACCTGGATCGCGTAAACGTCGTTCGAGATGGCGAGTTCGAGTTCCCAGATCTCTTTGCTGTTGCCGTTATAGTTGATCTGCTCGCCGGTGAAGCCCACCCGCAACGCCTTCCACAATTCGCCGCCGGAGTTGACCTCGATGTCCGAACCCGCGTCTTTTACCGCCCGCAGGATGCCGAGCGTGGACATCGCCTTCGCCGCATAGCAAAGCTTCAGCGGACGGTCGATAACCGATGCCGCTTTCTTTAGCCGCTCGACGTTGTGTCGGATGCGATTCTCGCTGTAGATGAACAGCGGCGTGCCGTGCTCGAGTGCAAGCTCGACGGCATCGACGCCGTCGATGTTGAGACGGTTGTTTTGAATTTCTAAGAAGTGGGGAATCACCCAAGCGTGGCTCATGAGAAGGATCGGGAGAAGTTGATCTCGACTGGTCCCGCGACAACCGGAATTACGTAGGGATATTGTTCGCAGCAAACGAGGTTATCAGCCGTTTCTGAAAATCTGTAGATAAGGGTCACATAGCGGGCAGACTGACTATCGCTTACCTCGAATCGGCTCTTCATTGCGGCATCCTCGGATGCTCGTCTATGTAGCGGATGTCCAGACAATACTCGCGCGGTCGCGACCGTCCCGTCCATATTCACAGTTGCTTGAACGACCACGTCGCCGAAAGCCCTAATCGCTCGGGCCGCTGGGGGAAACGGTGGCCTTGGAATCGAGATCGCTTTTGGTCCGATGAGGCTCAACCCCGTTCCCCTCGGATGCAGGCCCGGAAGAGAGATCGGCAGTTTGCCGGTGACCGGTTGCAGGCCGAGGATGGCGCGGCCGGCGGCTCGGCCGAGGCTCGGCATATCGCCATAGGCTACGAGGTTCGTTTTCATCTCGGGGAACGACATCAGGATGTACGGGTTGCCGAAGCTGATGCCGATGACGCGTTTGTTGTCGGCTAGGGCTTCGCGGAGGATGGCGGCGCCGTTTTCGGGAATCCCTACGCTGTTCCTTGCACCGGACCGCACGCGGCCATAGAGACCGACTACAACCGTGTCCGCTTCATTCACCGCTTTTCTCGCGGCATCCACCTGTGCCTGCAGCGAGTTCTCTTGCAGGTACGCTTGAGTAAATCTGAGCCCGTTCGACCGCAGCGTGCTCGCCAGCGGATTCATCACCGCGCCGCCGTCAAAGCCGTTCGAAATGCCGAGCACGGCGATCTTTTTCGACCGGTCGAGCGGCAGGTCGCCCTCGCCTTGGCGGACGAGGGTTATGGCGGCATTTGCGATCTCGTCGGAGAGCTGTGTGACGTCGGGCGAAGAAACGATGCGGTCGATCTGATCGATCGGCGTGAAGCGATCTTTGAATAGTCCGAGTTCGTGCTTCCATGCGATCTGGCGGGTAACGGACTCGTCCAGGCGAGCCATTGGAATTCGACCGCTTGCGACGGCCGCTCTCAATCCCCGAAGCATCGCATCTACGTCTTCCGGCTTCTCGAGAATATCCGTACCCGCGAGAAAAGCCCGGACGCCGGCTTCTTCCTGCGTAAAATAAAGCGTCAGGCCGCTCATCGACATCGCGTCAGAAACGATCAGGCCCTTAAAGCCCATCTCCTTGCGGAGGATGTCGGTCTGCACTTTTGCCGATAGCGTCGCCGGAATGTACGCTTTCTCCGAGACGATCTCGGCTCCGGCTTCGGCATCGCCGCCGCGATAATCCTTCAATGGGCGGATCTCTTCGCCGTCGATCTGCGGAAGGGCTATATGGGCGACCATTATCGAGCCGATCCCGGCGTCTACGGCACGCTTGAAAGGAACGAGTTCAAGCGAATCAAAGCGTGAACGAGGTAGATCGATGATCGGAAGGCCGCGGTGCGAATCTACATTTGTGTCGCCGTGGCCGGGGAAATGCTTGGCGGTGGCGATGACCTTTTGCGATTGGATTCCCTCGGCGAATGCGACTCCGAATCTCGCGACGTCTTCGGGATCTTCGCCAAAGCTGCGGACATTGATCACGGGATTCGCGGCATTGTTATTCACGTCGAGCACGGGAGCATACACATGCTGTATGCCGATCGCACGGGCTTCGCGGCCCGTGACGACGCCCATCCGGCGAGCGAATTCAGGATTGCCTGTCGCGGTGACCGCCATCGCCCACGGAAAGTTCGTCGCGTCCTCGAACCGCATTCCGATGCCAGTTTCAGCGTCGAGCGACATCAGCAATGGATATTTCGCCGCTTCCTGCATTCGGTTAGCGATATGTGTCGTTTCGTAGATCGGGGCCCCGAAAAATATGATGCCGCCGATCTTGTTTTCCGTCACGTGACGCCGAAGATCTTTGAAAAACCAGCTCTCCTGGTTAGCAAATCGGGCGTTTATGCCGACATGCACGAGCTGTCCGACCTTTTCCTCGACGGTCATTTTCTTCACGGTCTTTTCAGCAAATGCCCAAGCCTTTTTCGACGGCTCAAAGCGCGAACGCGGGTCTCGGAACCCGGAACGCGGATTCGCCGCTGCCATGCCTGAAAGCAGATGAGAAAAGATCGAAACTGCAATTGCGATGCTAAGAAGCTTTTTCATTATTTCGAATTACCAATGTCGTTATGAATGCAACAATTATCGTGATCGAGCTGCCGATCAGTGCGTACCATGGCCACGCGATGACCGGGCCGGGAACAAAACCATTAGATGCGAGAAGGACATACGTCATTACAAGAATGCTGATCAACATTCCGGTCAATGCGTGAATCTCGCGTGCTTTCTTGAGGAACGTACCTACCAGAAAGACACCGAGTATCGGGCCATTGATGAGCGATGCGACCGCCAGGGCCATGCTAAGTGCTGAACTGTTTGCATCCTTGAGCCCGACGGCGATCGCGATCTGAACGATACCGACCACGACCGTAAGGATGCCGGCGATCCGCATCAACTGCTTGTCCGACTTGTCTTTAGCAAATGGCTTATAAAGGTCGTTGACCGCTGTCGAGGCGATCGAATTGAGCGACGACGAGAGCGCGGCTGCAAAGATAGCCGCAACAACCAGGCCCGAAAGGCCCGTCGGCATATGCTGGGTGATAAAGTTCGGGAAGACCTTATCACCGCCCGTAAAGGGGAAATTCGCGCTCGAAGTACGTGCAAATGCAGCATCCGTAAAGCACCGCGAGGCCATATCAGGATTCAATTTTGCGCATGCTTCTGCAAAATTCTGGTAAAGGGGATCGCCATACGGGGCGAAGAACGCGAATAGCAGAACACCGATGAAAAGAAAGCCAATGAATTGACCGAGGACGACGGCACCCGAGGTCATCAACGCCGCGATCGCGGCGCTCGGCTTATTTGTGCACAGATATCGCTGAACGAGGAACTGATCTGTCCCGTGGGTGGACATCGTCAGGAAACACCCGCCGAGAACGCCGCCCCAAAAGGTATAGGTCTTGGCAAAATCGAGATTGAGATCAAAAAGTGAGAACTTATCGTATTGTCTGCCGAGCTCGATCGCTCCGCCAATGCCGCCGTCGATGCTGTTGATCAGGACGACAGCCGCAGCGATCGCGCCACCAACATAGATAACGAGCTGGACGACCTCGATCCAAATGACGGCCTCTATGCCGCCGTAGAACGTGAAAACGATCATCACGATGCCGAGGATCAGGATCGAACCAACGATGACATATGCCGGATCTGTATTGGGGTTAAATGCAGTGTAAACGGCGGCGAGAACGATAGCCGTCAATAATAAGCGGATCCCGTCAGCAATGTTTCGCATTACGACGAAAAGGCCCGATGCGAGCATTTTGACCTTGCCGCCAAAACGATCGCCAAGCAGTTGATAGACCGTCTGCAGTTCGCCCCTGAAATACAGCGGAATAAAAACGAGCGAAATGACGACCCTGCCGAGAAGATAGCCGAAGACAAGCTGCAGGAATTGAAAATTACCGCCGCGTGCGAACGCGATGCCCGGAACTGAAATAAATGTGATCGTGCTGGTCTCGGTCGCGACGATCGACATCGCGATCGCCCACCACGGCACGTTGCGGTCGCCGACGAAGTAGTCCTCGGTCGTTTCCTGCTTGCCGGCATACCAAATGCCAAAGGCCGTGATGCCGATCAGATAGCCGAATATTATGATGAGGTCGAGTGTTTGCATCGAATTCTATCTCCAGCTATCTGCGGGCGTAATACATTCCTATGTTCTTCAATCGAGCGATCTGACCCGCGTCGATCCAAGGAAATTGCTCTGCGGCGATCCGTGTGATATCAGTTTCCGATATTTCGCCGCGTTCTTCCATTTCGGCTAATTCGTAAATTCTACTTTCAGCGGTCTTTGCGATCGACTCTGCGTCACTGATCTCACCATCGGTAAGGCCGGGAAACTTTGCCTTCATCCGCTCATCGATCGGCTTGCGGAAATTCTCGCCCCACTCAGTGGCCAACTCGAGAGCGGCATTTAATATTTCAGCATCGGGTTCTTTCATCAGAACGGATAAATTCGTGCCCATGTTCGGAACCAGAACGAGTCAAGTTTATCGGTTACGCCTTTGGCTTCCGCTTTCGACTTTTCATCCTTCATTTCAATAACGTGCTGGAAATTGCAACTATCTACCACGCCGTCCTTGTCCGCAAAGATAACCAACTCCTGGCCCTTCGAAGGAACAAAAAAGCGCATCGGGCAATCGCACGTTGGGTTTATATAAAGTGAAATGTTTCCCGATCGCTGACCCTTCCAGCTTTTCTCGATTCTGAAAGTTGCCTTTACTAAAGTGGCGTCGGGTTTCCATTTCTCCGAGAGCCATGTCGGGATCTCGTAGGTGGAACCATCATCAAACCCCACGAACTCGCCAGTAAAGATCTGGCTCGACCGACGAAACTCCACTCTAAGTCCACGGATCGTGACCGTACATGCGGTTGCAGTTTCGCAAAGCAAGAGCAAAATGAAAGCAATGCTGAATACGAACCTTTTCATTCTTCACCAACCGTCACTTCACTGCTGAGCGGACAACAATTCGAGCGATCTTTCAACAACATGATCCGAACGCTGTAAGGCACTTTCTGCGGTTTCTCTGTCGACTGACCCCTTGTGCATAACGAGAGCGACGCGGAGGTCGCCGCCGGCGGTTTCAAGCAACTCTCCTGCTGCGGTCTCATCAAGCCCGGCTTCTGCCATCAGGATACGCAGGCTGCGGTCGCGGAGTTTTTCGTTCGACGGCTTTACGTTCGTCATGCGATTGCCTTTGACATAGCCAAGCCGGATCATCGTGACGGTCGAGATCATATTGAGCACCAGTTTTTGGGCGGTGCCGGATTTCATCCGGGTCGAGCCGGTGATGGCCTCGGGGCCAACTACCGGCACGATAGCGACATCGACTGCCTTGGTTATCGCCGATTCGGGGTTGCAGACGATACAAGCCGTAAAGCAGCCTATGCTTCGGGCATATTCAACAGCTCCGATCGTATACGGAGTCCTCCCCGAAGCGGCGACGCCGACAACTGCGTCCTTACCGTTGACCCCTCGGTCGATAAGATCATTGGCACCCGCCTGTTTGTTATCCTCGCTCGCCTCGCTGGCTTTATAAAGTGCGTCCCAGCCGCCTGCAATGATCCCCTGAACGAGATCATACGAAACGCCGTACGTCGGCGGTATCTCCGACGCGTCCAGCACCCCGAGCCGTCCGCTCGTGCCGGTGCCAACATAAAATAACCGTCCGCCGTTCTGCAGGCGGCCGACGATCCTATCGGTCGTATCGGCGATCTGCGGCAAAACCCTCTCGACCGCGATCGCGACCAGTTTGTCTTCTTCGTTGATCAGCCGCAGCGCTTCGATCGTAGAAACTTCGTCGATATTGACCGTTTTTGGATTCTCTTGTTCAGTGATCGGAAGCATCGATCTATCGGTTTCCTCCATTCAGCGAACCGTTGCTGTTTCGCAGGGCCATAAGCGCGGCGGCGTGTGCCGGCGGCATCAGCGGTTCGGTCAAATACGCGAGCGGCGCAACGGTGTGCACAACGTCGATCATCGGTCGTGTCAAAAGTTCTCCGGCATTGAAGACACTGCCGACGCAGCCGATCGGTATCTTTTTTCGGGTGAGCTTGAGCTTTTCAATGACGGCGCATGCCGCGAGGCCAAGTTCCGAGCCGGCCTCCTCAAGAATGTTTACAGCGACGGCGTCGCCCGCCTGAGCCGTCTCGACGACCAGCCGCGCGAATCCGGCGATGCGTGTATTGTCGACCTGCGGCGAATAGATCGCAACTATCAGGTTCTCAGGGCCGGAAGCTCTGAAATACTCCGATGCACGGTCGCTCAATATCGTTGCGATTCCGCGACCGTCGGATGCCTTTGCCACGGCGTGAAGGGCCGTTTGTGCGATGCCGACGCCGCCGCCTTCATCGCCCGCGAGCGGCCCCCAACCGCCCGATATTGCGATCTCGCCGCCAGCGTTCATTCCCAAGCACACCGAACCAGTACCGGCGATCACCACGAGACCGGGCTTGCCCATTGTCGTTGCGTAAAGAGCGATCTCGGCGTCGGTGACGACAAGGGTTCGCCGGATACGGAGCCGCTCGACAAAACTCTCGCGGACGCGTTGTTTAAGGTCCGCACGCCGGACTCCGGCAAGGCCGAGTGTGGCTGCTGCGATGTCTCCGCGTGAAACGCCGCCTTCGTCGCATGCATCGTTAACGGCCTTAACGATATTGTTTACAGCGGTTTCGACACCGACACGCAGCGGATTGGACGGCCCGGAAGATCCTTCGCATATTACTTTCTCGCTCGCGTTCATCACGGCGATATGCGTCTTTGTTCCTCCGCCGTCAACCCCTAGATACAACTGGTGAGGCTCTTTCGATCGTTTGCCTTTTGCGGAGCGTAAAGCCATTGGGGAAAAAAAATGCTAAAAATGTCGCTATATACTGCGACATACTTGACATATAATCAAATTTAACAGATTTTATGTTATCAATAAGCGTCTTTGATACGAAGACGTTATTATCACACCCGGTTGTTCCAATAAAACGCGATGGAGATACGACAGTTAAAAGCATTTCTGGCGATCGCAGAGGCTAAGACGTTTACCGCCGGAGCACGCCGCGTGAATGTGACCCAGGCCGCGATCTCGATGCAGATCCGTCAGCTTGAGGACGAGGTCGGCTTACAGCTTTTTACCCGCACGCCACGCCGCGTGATATTGACCGAAGCCGGCGAATACCTGCTCGAACGGGCTCGAAAGATACTTCGCGAACATGATTCGGCACTTGCAGAGATCGCCGAGGTAGCAGGTGCGGAATACGGACGACTGCGGATAGGCTCTGCATCCGGCACTTTTGCGATGAATCAACTGCCGGCGATTATGCATAAGCTGAAAGAGAAGTTTCCGAATTCCGAGCTGACGGTTTCATCGGGAACTAGCCAGAAACTTGTCGATAAGATCATGCACGGCGAGATCGATACAGCCTTCGTTTCGCTGCCGGTCGATAATCTCAACATCAGTACCGAATCGCTGTTTTCGGACGAGATAGTAGCCATCGCCCATCCAAAGCACCCGCTCGCAAAAGAGAAATATATCAGCGCTGCAACTCTCGCAGGCGAAAGCCTCATCCTCGGAGAACGCGGCGGCAACACGCGCCGGATGATCGACGAATTTTTCAATGCGGCCAACGTTCGCCCAAACAT
This sequence comes from Chloracidobacterium sp., assembly GCA_016716305.1. NCBI lineage: Bacteria > Pseudomonadati > Acidobacteriota > Blastocatellia > Chloracidobacteriales > Chloracidobacteriaceae > Chloracidobacterium > Chloracidobacterium sp. The sequence goes on along the minus strand of JADJWP010000001.1, from coordinate 158,176 downwards.
CACGATGGAACTTTCGCGTCAAGAGGCGATCAATATGATGGTCGAGAACAACCTCGGTGTCGGGATGACCGGTGCGAAATCGGTCGCGAAGGAGATCCGCGAAGGCAGGCTCGTTTCGTGGCTGATCGAAGGTGCCGAGATCAAATGGGAACTTGGCCTGGCGCGTCTGCGAGGCGGCCATTTCTCGCCGATCGGGAAAGAGTTTGTAAGATTATGCAAGGAGAGTTTTGCTGAGCGGGAAAAAGAACTCAAGGCCAAGAGGTAGTTTCCGGCAGAATCGCAACGGCACGAAAGGAGAGAAGAAAGATCAAGAGAATGAGCGTTCGCTTTTCAAGTTTAAGGAAGTCAGGTGTGTTCCGCAGCCTTGTGTTTTCGGTGAGGCTTTTTGTTCTCGCGGGATCGCTTTCTTTTATGACCGCTGCCCAGGGGCTGCCGCTGGCCGCGCCGGCTTCGGTCGGGATGAACGCGGCGAAGCTGGATCAGATCGAGCAGATCGTACTTGCTGACATCGCTGATAAGAAACTTCCTGGAGCGGTCGTTATCGTCGGACGCAAAGGGAAGATCGTATATAGAAAGGCGTTCGGCAACCGCTCGCTTGTACCGACGGTCGAGAAGATGACGGTCGATACGATCTTCGATGTCGCGTCGCTGACCAAGCCCGTTGCGACCGCTACGTCGATAATGATCCTTGTCGAACAGGGCAAGCTCCGGCTGAACGATACGGTCGGCAAGTTCATCCCCGATATCGACGACGAGTCCGCCAAACGTGTCACTATCCAGCAGCTCCTAACTCACACCTCCGGCTACCGCCCCGATTTCGATCTCGGTGAAAAATGGACCGGCCGCGACGGAATGCTCGCGGCGTTGAAGAAGGAGAAGCTTCGTAACCCGCCAGGGACGAGGTTTGTTTATTCGGATATCGGCTTCATTGTGTTGGGGGAGATTCTACATCGGATCACAAAATCCGGGGTCAGTACTTTTTTCCAAGAATCGGTCTACACACCGATAATTGGTCCACGCGACCTTCTCAACCGAGGACGCACTTTCTTCCACCCGTATCGCGCTGCGTTCGTTGACATGCCTGTCGGATTTGTCAGTGAGTACGGTGACGTTACCAAGGATGTAGCTTTTTATCGACGCCACAAGTCATCCGTCGCGCCTACGGAAAACATTAGGGGCCAAGATAGTTATCTTGGTTCGAAATTTGAGGGAGACGAAACCTCCGGCAAAGAAATTCTTCGCGGGCGGGTGCACGATCCGACCTCGTACCGAATGGGTGGTGTCGCTGGTCACGCCGGGCTCTTCTCGACCGCCGACGATCTCGCTCGCTACGCGCAGATGCTCTTGAACGGCGGCGTGGCTCCGGCCTCCACAGGCAGAAACCCGAGCGGTAGCGAGGGTGTCTCTGGCAGGCGTAAGTACACCCTCCCTACAGGTGGGGTTTCCGCCTCTAGCGGGCAGCGTGTCCTCTCCGCTCAGACAATCGCGAAGATGACGCAGCCGTATGTGGTTGCGGAGGACGGGTCGGCACGCGGGCTTGGGTGGGACATGAACACGTCGTTCTCGGCTAACCGTGGCGATCTGTTTCCGCTGGGGTCGTTCGGCCACACGGGATTCACCGGCACCGGCATCTGGATCGACCCAACGTCGCAGACGTTCTACGTCTTCCTCTCTAACCGCGTCCATCCAGACGGCAAAGGCGACGTGACCCCGCTCCGCGGGAAAGTCGCGACCATCGTCGCATCCGCGATCGAAGACCTCCCGATCGAGAAATGGAAAGAGGCCGAAGCGAAGTTCAACGCGGCGGTCGCGGCACAGGTGCCGGGATTTGTCGCTCGGGCCGAAGCGGCTCGCCGGCAAGCGGGCGGGACGCAGTCCGTACATACTTTGACGGTTTTGAACGGCATCGACATTCTCGAAAAGACCAACTTTAAGGAGCTCGAAGGCAAGAAGATCGGCTTGGTAACAAATCACACCGGACGGAATCTGGCAGGGAAATCGACGATCGATATCTTGCATGAAGCGAAGAACGTCGACCTCGTCTCGATCTTTGCACCCGAGCACGGAATACGCGGTGAGCTTGATACGGAGAAGATCGACGATACGAAGGACGAGAAGACCGGGCTGCCGGTTTACTCGCTCTATAAGGACGGCATGCGTCGGCCAAAGCAGGAGCAGTTGCAGGGGCTCGACGCGATCGTCTACGACATTCAGGACATCGGAGCGAGATTCTACACTTACACCGCGACGCTCAAGAATGTGATGGAGGAAGCCGCGAAGGCGAAGATCCCGGTGTATGTTCTCGACCGGCCCAACCCCATCAACGGTAATGAGGTCGAAGGCTCGCTTGCGGAGGAAGACAAACTATCGTTCATCGCTGCTCACACCATTCCTGTCCGCTACGGCCTGACGATCGGCGAGCTTGGCCAGATGATGAACGCCGAGCGGAAGATCGGAGCCGACCTTCGCGTCGTCAAGATGGAAGGCTGGTCGCGGTCGATGTGGTTCGACGAAACGGGGCAGACGTGGGTGAACCCGTCGCCGAATATGCGTTCGCTGACGCAGGCGACGCTCTATCCGGGCATCGGACTGCTCGAGACCACGAACCTCAGCGTCGGACGCGGGACCGATACGCCCTTTGAGGTCATCGGAGCTCCTTGGCTCGATGGCAGGCGGTTGGCTCAATATCTGAATGAGAGAAATAATCCCGGCGTGCGGTTCGTTCCTGTCCGGTTCAAACCGAAAGCATCCGTCTTTAAGGACGAAGACCTCGGCGGCGTCAATATCGTGATCACGGATCGTTCGCGGTTCAATTCGGTCAGAACCGGCATCGAGATCGCAGCGGCGATCAGAAAGTTCTATCCGGCGGAGTGGCAGGCGGACCGATATTTGAGGTTGCTCGTAAACCAAGATGTGCTTGACCGATTAAAAAGGGGTGAAACGCCCGAACAGATCGAAAGATCCTGGCAGGCGGCATTGACAGAATTCGGCCGCCGTCGGGCATCATATTTGCTTTATAAGTAGTAGCTCTTGTAACAATTAGTTCCGATGCTTCACGTTTTTGTAACAAACCTTTTGTTATCAACAACTTTCGGAATTGATGCCGGATTCGTTCGCTCGTAACGATAACGAAAATTTGGATAAACTTCCAAAAACGTAAAGAATTCTTATGGTTCGCAATCTCGATTTTCCAAATATGCAAAGAGGAAGGAAGGCTATGAACAACAAAATTTTGGGTTCGATCCTGTTCGTTCTTTCATTCGTGGTTTTCATGGGCAGCGAAGTAAGCGCTCAAGAGATCACGGGTTCGATAGTCGGAACGGTTCGCGATGCTTCAGGCGCAGTTGTTGCCGGAGCGACGGTCACGATCACGGACCCATCAAAGAACAATATTACGATCCGAAGTGCGGTCACCAACAGCAGTGGTGAGTTCTCAGCACCGAATCTCCCGATCAGTACATATTCGGTCACGGTCGAATCGCCGAATTTCAAAAAAGCGATCCAAACCGATATCAAGGTCGACGTCGGTCAACGCAGGAGCGTAGACGTCACCCTCGAGGCCGGCAACATCGACGAGGTCGTGACGGTCCAGGCTGATGCGTTTACCGTCGATACGACTTCGCCTGCGAGCGGCACCGTGATCACCGGCGATCAGGTTCGCGAGATCCCGATCAACAACCGAAACTGGGTCCAGTTGATCACTCTCGCACCAGGCGTTTCGAACGATCTTGCCGATCAGGTATACGTCGGTACGACCAATCCAGACGGCCAGGCGAACACCGTCAACATCTCGGTCAACGGAGCTCGTTCGAGCCAAAATACCTTCACGGTAGATGGTGCTGACGTGACCGACCGCGGTTCGAATATCACCATTCAGGCCTATCCGAGCGTTGATTCGATCGGCGAGTTTCGCATTCTGCGATCGCTTTATCCGGCTGAATCCGGACGCAGCGGCGGCGGCCAGATCAACGTTGTCACGCGTTCCGGCGGCAAGGACTTTAGTGGAAGTGCCTTCATCTTTGCTCGTAACGAGGCTTTCAATGCCAACAACTTTTTGACGAACAGCATCACAGGCACACCGCCTTTCGGACGAGACGAAAATGGTAAGGCCAAACGAGCACCGTTCAGGTACTACAATTATGGCGGAACGATCGGCGGCCCTGTCTATTTCTTCAATTTTGGTGAGGATGACGGCGGCATGTTCCGCAAATGGGACCGTACATTCTTCTTTTTCTCGGCTGAACAGCGTCGCGACCGGCGTTTTACTTCTGCGGTAACGACGAGCGTCCCCGACGCTCTGCTTCGCGACGGCATCTTCCCGATACCGGTCTGCATTAACCGCACTTATCTCTCCGAGACGTGCACAGGCGCCAACATTCTTCCGGCGAACACGCCGATACCGGCGAACATGATAAATCCGGCGGCTTTGGCCTACTTGAACGGCATCTATCGGCAATTGCCGCTGCCGAACAACAGGACCGTCGGCAATCCGTTCGGACTCACGACACAGATCGCTAACGAAGCCGATTTTCGTCAGGAGCTTTTTAAGATCGACCACAGCGTAAATGACAAATGGTCGATGTATTACCGCTACCAGCAGGACAAGATCCCGACGCTCGACGGTAATGCACTCTTTTCGTCAGGATCGAGTTTGCCCGGCGTTTCGACGACATCGACCAACTCGCCCGGCAAGACACACACGTTTCAGACGACCTATGCGGTCAGCCCTCAGCTGATAATCGAGGGCCGTTACAATTATGGATACGGCGCGATCCTCAGCAACAATGTCGGGTTGCTATCGCTCCAGAACACGCAGGTTCCGGTAACGCTCCCATTCGTGAACGAGCGAGACCGCATACCGACCATCACCGGTAACGGTTTTACGGGCCTGACGAGCTTTGGCCCATATGACAACTTCTCCTATAAGCACAACTTCACTGGCGGTCTGACCTATCTGGTCGGTTCGCACACGATGAAGTTCGGCGCCGTATATTCACTCTACAGAAAGAACGAGAACGCTCTTGCGGGCAACAACGAGGGGAATTTCAGTGCGTTTCCGGCGACGCTTGTTACCGGCCAGACATTCCCGCAAAACTATCCTTTGCCTGGCGGGGGCGTTTTGACCAACGCATTGACCACTGGGGTCGCGCAAAATCTGCAGCGGTGGGCAAATTTCCTCGTAGGCAACGTATCGACGTTCACACAGGCGAGCTTCGACTATACCGCCGATCTCCGGCAGAAAGCTCTCGAATGGTATGCCCAGGACGAATGGCGCTTGCGGCGAAATCTGACTCTTTCGATCGGTGTCCGATACTCTTTCTTCGGGTCGCCGCGAGACGAGAACGGACGACTTTCAAACTTCGTTCCGGAGCTCTTCAACCGTGCGAATTCACCGGATGTTACCGGTGCGGGCAGCCGAGTTGTGAACCCTGCACGTAATTTCTGCGGCGGAATAATCGTCAATTCGCAGAACTACCAAACAGCAGCGAACAACTGCACGCCGACGGTCTCGCCATGGGGCGAACACGTCATCAAGGTCTCTAAGACCGACTTTGCTCCGCGATTCGGAATTGCATGGGATCCATTCGGCAAAGGCATGACCTCGATCCGAACCGGTTATGGCATCTATCATGAGCAGGTCCTTAATGGTACGTTCCTGCAGAATATCGGTGTCAATCCTCCGTACCAGTTGAATGCGACCGCTTCGAACACGAGCCTCAATAATCCGGCGGCGAATGCAGCCGCGGCGATATCGCTCGTAACGCCGAGTCTGCGTGCGGTTCAGTCTGACTGGAACACACCCTACATGCAGCATTGGTCACTCGATTGGCAGCAGCAGCTGACGCGTCGGACGCTTGTCACGATCGGCTACTACGGTTCGAAAGGTACCCACCTTCAGGGCCTGACCGAAAAGAACAGCTTGCCCGTGGGCCAGGCCCTCGCATCGCAATGCGCGCCGGGCAACAATTATGTCGGCCAGGCCGCTCCCTTCACGCTTGTTGCCTGCCAACAGCCCGGATACGCTTTCCGCAATTCGGCCACGACGGCTCTGCAAGGAAACACGAACGTCGTTGGTGCGACCGCCTTCACCGATGTTTTAATACTCGATCAGCTTCGGCCTTATCGCGGTTACCGTTCGATCGCTATGGTCGAGCCGCGGTATGACTCGAACTACCACAGCCTGCAGGTCTCGGCACAGCAGTCGTTTGCCGGGGGTTCGTTCATAAATGCGAATTACACGTGGTCAAAGAACCTTACGACGAGCATCAACGACCGATCAACGTCACCGCAAAATGCGTACGACATCCGAAGCGAATATCAGTTGGCCGCATTCGATCGGCGACATATTCTCTCGATCAACTATTCGTACGAGGTTCCTTTCTTCAGCAAGCAGGAAGGGTTTGTTGGTAAGGTGCTCGGCGGTTGGCAGTTGTCAGGAATAGTCACATACAATACGGGCATCCCGTTTACGGCAACAACCTCGCTGTATGATGCGGCCGGACTTGGCATTGTGAACACGAACCCTGCGGCCCGGCCGAACCTGCTGTGCGATCCGAATTCGGGCGGCGGACGGACACCGCAGCAGTGGTTCAACACTAGTTGTTTCACTACGAATCCGCCGCTTGTCACCGGCGTATTTACGCCCGTGCCTAACGTCGTCGGTAATACCGCTCGCGGTAATATCGAAGGGCCGCCGACAACGCGTTTCGACATCACGGCGGTCAAGAATCTGCGTTTCGGAGAGCGATTCCGATTGCAGTTCAGGGCCGAGGCCTTCAACGTGTTCAATCAGTCAAACTTCCGCGGTCTGCAAACCAATGTTACGAGTGCCGCATTCGGCCAGGTGATATCGGTTCGCGATCCGCGTACGATGCAGTTCGGTCTGAAGTTCAACTTCTGATCGAGGCTCGGCTTTCAACCTATCGCCCGCGTTCATTCAAGGACGCGGGCTTTTTTCTTTGATAAGATTCTAAACGATGAGATCGATCTGTCTATTGAATGCACTTTGCGCGGGCGAACCAGATCCGAAACAGTCACGGACCATCGGGATCAAAGATGGTTTGATCGCAGAAGCCACGATCGAAAAGGCGTTGCACCAGTACGATATCGTTATCGACTGTAACGGCCTGACGGTCTTTCCGGGCTTTATCGACGTACATAATCACGGCGCGGTCGGAATAGACGTGAATGCGGCGGACACCGAAGGTTTGCTGGAGATCGGAAAATTCCTCGCCGGGAACGGCGTGACGGCATGGATGCCAACGCTTGTTCCGGACACCGCCGAGAACTATCGGCAGGCGATAGCCGCTATCGATGGAGCGATCGAAAGACAGCGTGATTTGCCGGTCGCTCAAGCCGTCGGCGTGCATTATGAAGGGGTCTTCGCAAACGAAAAGATGTGCGGTGCGTTGCGGCCCGAATATTTCAAGAAGTTCACCGGTAGCGAGCTCGACGAACTTCCAAGGCTCAAGAAAGGCGCTCACATGATGACCTTTGCTCCTGAGATCGAAGGCGGCATCGAATTGGCGAAGGAGCTGGATCGTCAGGGATGGATCGGCTCGATCGGACATACGCATGCCGATGTGACGACGCTCGATGCGGCTCGTCGTGCCGGCTCATCGCACGTAACACATTTCTTCAATGCCATGACCGGTATCCATCATCGCGAAACCGGCGTTGCGGGATGGGCATTGACGAGCCCTGATGTGACGTTCGATATTATCGCCGACGGGATTCATGTGGTTCCGACAATGCTCGAGTTCGCACTTCGTGCAAAATCGCCTGAAAAGGTTCTGCTCATTAGCGATTCGATCGCTCCGACCGGCTTAGGCGACGGCACATATGCATTGTGGAGCGAAAAGGTGATCGTCGAAGGCGGCAGGACTCGAAATGAGCGGGGAAGTATCGCAGGTTCGGTGATAACTATGCTTGATGCCATGCGCAACCTCGTGGCATATGGGTTTTCTGCGTCCGAGATCGCGCAAATGGCCTCAGCAAATCCAGCACGGCTGCTCAAGTTTGATAATAGAGGTGCGATCGGCGTCGGAAAAAGGGCTGATCTGTTCGGATGGGATGAGGATGGTCATATACGATTTGTGATCATCGGCGGACGTATGGTCGAAAATTTCGGATCCGCCTGATCGTGGCCACGAAGAACGCAATGGGTCTTCACGCAAAAAGGCCCGATGCCTTAACAGGCGTCGGGCTTTTCTTCCCCTGCTCGTTCTGAACCGGATCGCTATTCGCCGGCTTTTTCGGCTTTGCGTTGCTGCCGATCTTTCATCCGCTCCTCCATTTTGGCTTTCCTTTCAGCGAGCTCGGCCTTTTGATCGTCGGTGAGCAAGGTGTGAACCTGTGCCTTGAGACGCTCCTTTTCAACGACGAGTTTGGCCATTAGTCCGGCCTGCTCCGTTGCGATCGCCGAAACCTGAGCTTCGTCAAACGCACCGTTCGCCGTAGCCGCGTTCATTTTTATGCGTGACTCCTTGACCGCCGCCTTGATCGGCTCGACAGTGGCTTTGTGTGCATCCGTCAATTCCTTGACCTTTGCTTTCTGCTCGTCCGTCAGGTCGAGTCCGCGAAGTGCCATGCCGATGCCGTGCTTGCCGGCCTTGTGTCCGCCAAAATGACGGCCTTTGCCGCCCTCCGAATTATGCCCCGCCCTTTGTGCGACCGCGAAAACTGCGCCGAGCCCAAGAACCGCGACCAGTATCATTGCTATGTAACCCTTTTTCACTTTCGTTCTCCTTTACCGTTTGTAATCTTTTTCGTCATTTTGACGAACCAACACTTAGACGAGATCGCGAGGCCCCCGACTGTGGCTATTTTGTGAAGTAACGTAAAGATTTGTAAAACCAAATGCATAGCAGCGACATTTGACGTAGAATTCAGTTTCGTATGAACAAGGTCTTGATAATCGACGACGACGACGAGCTGTGTGAGCTGGTGTCTGAGTACCTTACGGTCGAGGGTTTTGAGACAAGTGCGGTTCACGACGGAGAGTCGGGGCTAGCCAAGGCGAAGACCGGCGAATATGACCTAGCGATCCTGGATGTGATGCTGCCCAAGATGAACGGTTTCGAGGTGCTCCGCGAGCTTCGTCAAACGTCGAAACTGCCGGTCATTATGCTGACCGCGCGGGGCGACGACATGGAGCGGATAGTAGGACTCGAGATCGGAGCGGATGACTATTTGCCAAAGCCCTTCAATCCAAGGGAGCTTGTTGCCCGTTTGCGGGCAATATTGAGGCGGTCAACCGTCGATGAAGCAGAAGGTCATACGCCAGAAAAGATAGTCGTCGATGATCTTGAACTTTCGGCGTCGTCACGATCGGTAAAGGTCGGCGGCGTTCCGGTCGCTGTTACCTCGGTCGAATTCGACCTTCTTGCTGCGCTGCTTCGGGAAGCCGGAAACGTCGTTAAAAAGGACGAACTTAGCGAGACCGTCCTTGAACGCGAACTTTCGCCATACGACCGCAGTCTTGATATGCATATCAGCAACCTTCGCAAAAAGCTGGGGGCTCGGGCCGATGGCACTGAAAGGATAAAAACCGTCAGGTCCGTCGGTTACATCTACACTATCGTATGAATCTGTTCGTAAAGATCTTTTTGTGGTTTCTCGCCGCATTGGCGCTGATGGTCGGCGTGATGCTGCTTCTAAATTGGACCGTCCAGACAGAACCGGTCGTAAGCCGATGGCGGATCTCGGTCAGAAATCAGACAAATATCTATGCCGCCACCGCGGCCCAGATCCACGCCAATCAGGGCGAGTCGGGACTCAATGAATTCCTTTCACGGATCCGCGAAGCCGAGACCATCGGCGAAGTGGACCTTATCGGCGAAAACGGCAAACTATATCTTTCCGAAGGGGTGAATGCAGAGAACTATCGCGACCTGATAGCACGATCGCTGGCAAGCAATGCGGTCGAGTTCGAACTGAACCAGCCGGAAACGGCACTTACAGCAAGGCAGTTGAGGTTCGCGAACGGTGACCGTTACGTTCTGATCGTTCGCTGGGAAAGGCCTAGGATAACGCCGTTTTTTGGTGAGTCGCCGCTGCGGTATCTCCGCTATGCGGCTTTGCTCTTGACGGCACTCCTGCTTTGCTGGGCGCTTGCCCGATACATGTCAAAACCGATCGAGAAGCTTCGAAAGGCGACACAGCGTCTCGCGGGCGGCGAACTCAGTGCACGCGTTGCCGGGGAGGTCGGGAAACGAGGCGACGAGATTTCGGCACTCGCCAAGGACTTTGACGTGATGGCTGAGAGGATCGAATCACTTATAACTTCGCAGAAGCGGCTGTCTCGCGACATTTCGCATGAACTGCGTTCGCCGCTCGCCCGAATGAATGTTGCGCTCGAGATAGCCAAGCAGAAAAGCAACGCCGAGACAGCACCAAACCTCGAACGAATCGAAACAGAATCTAACCGGCTTAACGAAATGATCTCTAGGCTCCTGACCCTTTCGAAACTTGAGACCGGTTCGCAAGATTTTGAAAAGTCAGAGCTGAATCTAAAGAAACTCGTCGAGCAGGTCGCAGCTGACGCTGACTTCGAAGCGGCTGCAAAGGGCCGATCCGTCCGCATCATACGTGCAGATGAATGCCGAATGCGAGGGGGCGAGACGTTGGTCCAGAGCGCGATCGAGAACGTGCTTCGCAACGCCGTCAGATACACAAAAGAAAATACGACCGTCGAAGTAACCTTAAGAGCCGAAAACGGCAAGGCGGTCGTGACGGTCAGGGACCACGGCGGCGGAGTTCCCGAAGACGAACTTGCCAATCTCTTTCGGCCTTTTTACCGTGTAAGCGAGGCCCGCGACCGCGGAAGCGGCGGTATCGGGCTTGGATTGGCGATCGCTGAGCAAGCCGTAAGGGTCCATAAAGGAACGATCAAGGCTCGAAATACCGACGGCGGCCTCGAGGTAGAAATATCATTCGACCGCCATATTTGATCTGCCCGTTATCGGTTCTTACGAGCTTGAGCAAACGATCTTACCGCCAAAAGTACGAAAGCTAGACAGACTACGAACATCGCTACCTGCGACAGTACGGCTGCCGAGAGCGTGAGTTCGCCGAGCCGCGGGATCAGACGACCTGAAGTTGCGATGACGCCAAGAAACGCGACCGCTGCTGCGGCGTGCATCATATGCTTGGTCAAGCTTTCTTTCGCCTTCGATACCGCTCCGAAAATGACCAGCAGCAAACCAAAGGCTGCCGGGATCAATGCCGTGAGACTGGCCTTTTCAGTCGAGATGCCGTGAATGTAACCGGCGATGCCGACCAATAGCAGAATAACTCCGAATAAAATTGACGTATTTGGCATAAATGTTCAGAAGAAAGATCTAGGATTTAATTGAAATCTAACAGAACTCTTGGCCAAAGACGAGTGCGGTGGAATGAGTACGATAAAACGAAAAAAAGAAGGCCGCCTTTTGTCGGGCGGCCATTCGTTTCTCATAATCGTCGTCGAAGGTCATGGTTCGATGAATTGGAGCAGACGCGCTGCCCTTTCAGCATTGATGGGTTTCAGTCTATCGTAATATACCCTTGCGGCCTCTTTCTTACCTGCGACGACCTGAAGCATCCCAAGCCAATAGATCGCATCGGCGTGACGCGGTTCGAGTTCGAGAGCCTTCAGGTAAGCTTTCTCAGCATCGGAATACTGTTTCAGCAATCGAAGCGAATCGCCAAGGTATACATTTGCCAAAACCCATTTCGGACTTATCGCAACTGCTTCGCGGTAGTTTGGCGCAGCTTCGGCATATTTCTTGTCATTGTAATATGCGTTGCCAAGGCCAAGGTACGCATCGGCGTTTCGCGGCGTCAAAGCCAGACATTTACGAAACGATTCGATCGCTTCCGGGAACCGCTTTTGTCTTACCAGAAAATCGCCGATCCGGCGATGTGAATGCGACATTTTAGGATCGAGCCGGACGGCTTCCTGGTAATACGGCACCGCGGCCTCGATCTTATCGAGCATATCAAGTGATTTTCCCAGATTTTCTTGTGCCGGAGCGTAATCCGCCTTCAGCCGAATCGATGTTCTGTATGCCGTTTCGGCCTCAGCATATTTCTTGGCCGCATAGTGAGCGACACCGATCTCGAAATAAGCTTGCGAATTGTTCGGTTCGATCGATAAGGCTTTCTGATAGGCGACAAGAGCTTCGGGATAGCGGTTATTGTAATCAAGCGCATTTCCGAGCTGGATCCACGCCAAAGTGTAATCAGGCTTTATCCTTACTGCCTCATTGAACGCGGTGATCGCTTCCGAATATCGCTTTAACCGCATGTTGCAAAGACCGAGATTAAATCGCGATGCATGATTCGTTGCATTCAATGCGTTCACACGCGCAAAGGTCGCGGCCGCTTCGACATATTTTTCTGCGCGGAATTCGGCGAGGCCCTGATCAAACAGTTGCTGCCATGTCTGGCCGAAGGCTGCTGACGTAAATATGAGAATTAACAGCGGCAGTAAGATTGGTTGATTTCGTTTCATGATCTTTTTGATGTTCGATCGGTTGTTTGGTCACAAACTCCTGTTAAGAGGTTCGCCCGGGTTAGTGGTGAGGAGCGATGTCAAAGGACGTCGCCGCGAAAAATGATTTTCGCTGATTTTTGACGTTACGACAAGCGCAATCAACTTCGCATTTCCTGGATCATCCGTTCGATGGTCGCTTTTAGATGTTCGGTAACAAACTCGTATCGTGCGTCGTCAGAGATCGCCGTTTTGCTCTCATGGTCTTCCTGATCGACTGAAGCAGTTGACTGCACGTCAGACGCGTAAAACGGCTGGCCGATCCGGATCTTCACCTTTGCCGGCCTGATCTTCCACGAGCGTCTCGCCCACACGTTTTGTAGCCCATCGAGAGCCACCGGAACGATAGGCAGTTCGAGCTCGGTAGCAAGTATGGCCGCACCCTTTTTGAATTCGTGCAGGTTGCCGTCGAACGCACGTTCGCCCTCAGGATATATGTTCAGGATCATTCCATTCTTTAATCCGATCGCGCCTGCTTTCATTGCCCGCAACAGCTGCGTGTCCTGATCGATCGGGACGACATTGAGCATTTTGGCAACAAACTGCATGAAGCGGCTCTTAAAGAACATGCTTGCACCGACATGAAAGATATTCCTAAAGACCGATAGCGGATAGTTGGAGCAAAGTACGAACGGGTCAAGGAAGCTCTGGTGATTCGGACAGATCAGATAAGGGCGCTCGACCTTTTTGAGATTCTCGATGCCTTCGATCTCAAGCCTCATAAAAACGCGGCAAAACAGATTGAAGCAGCGGTAAACGACGAATGCAAAGGTGATGAAGATAGGACGCTTTCGAAGCACCGCACGTACCTCGGGAAAGTCGTCATCAGCCTCTTTGAGTATTTTTGACCAATTCAGATCGGCGCTTATCGCAGTATCGGTTGCGGCCGCCGCTTTTCCGGCAGGTGTCGAACCGACGAGTTCGATCACGTTCGCGAGGGTCAGGGCTGATGCAGCCTCATCGGCCGTAAACTCAGCCTCAAATGCCTGTTCGAGAGCTGCAAAGACCTCGGCCCGTGCAAGAGAATCAAGTCCAAGATCGATCTCGAGATTCATCTGAGGATGGATAACGGATACGTCTTTTGCGTTTTTTCTGACAACGTCGACGATCGCTCGTGCGACGTTCGATTCTAGCAGGGCGGCATCGGCCGGTGACAGGACCCACGACCTTTTCTCCGGCAGCCCCTCGACTATAACGCCGCTTTCGATCTCTTTCTTGAGCGCAAAACGTTTGATCTTTCTGGTAGCGGTTCGAGGCAGCGGTTCAGCGCGAACGATGTAATCACGAACCCGTTGATATTCGGGCAGTTCGCGACCGAGGTTATCGAGAGCATATCGGACGGCCTCTTTCGAGTTAGCGATCTTTGCCTGCTTAAGATATTCAAAATCGGGTATTACGACGGCGATCAGCTTTTCGGCTCCGGCCCGAGCCTCGCTTTCGTCGGCAACACCGATGATCGCAAGCTCTTCGACCTCTGGGGCTTTGAGGTAGTGGACCTCAAGGTCCTCGGGATGAACATTCTTGCCCGATGGGAGCACGATAACGTCTTTGGCCCGCCCGACTATGAAAAGATGCCCGTCTTTATCTATCCGACCAAGGTCGCCCGAGCGAAACCAACCGTCGTCAGTGAAGGCATCCTTCGTCGCTTCGGGGTTTTTGTAGTAGCCCGAAAATACCATCTCGCCCTTTATCAAAACCTCACCGACGCCGTCCTCGTCCGGGTCAGCTATTCTGATCTTGGCATTGAACATCGGCTTGCCGACCGAACCGATCCGATTATCGTCGACATATGTGGCGGTCGCCGCACCGCTTGTTTCGGTAAGTCCGTAACCCTGAAGGATGGTGAACCCGAGGCGATGAAAATCGATCGCTACATCTTCGTCAAATCGGGAACCCGCCGAGATGGCGATGCGCAATTCGCCGCCAAACGACTCGTGGACCTGGCCAAAGAGGCGTTTACCGACATTCACACCGATCGTATCGCGCAATGTGCCGTTGGCCGCAAGCATGATCCGAAAAAGACTTTGAACCGCTTTCGGTTTGGCCTCGACCGCGTCGAAGATCTTTTTATGGAAAAGGTACCAAAGCCGCGGGACCGTCGTCAGTATCGTCGGCTTGAACTCTTTCATCGCATTTCCAAGCTCGGCCGGCGAGAGTTCCTTCAGATAACCGACCTCGCACCCATATGTGGTCGCGACCCAAAGATTGACGATCTGCAAATAGGCATGAAAAAGCGGCAGCAGGCTTAGGATCTTTTCCTTATCCGAGAGCTTGAGTACCTCGTTAATGCCGTCAAGTTCGGCAACGATGTTTCCGTGCGTCAGTGGGACACCTTTCGGCGTGCCGGTCGTACCGCTCGTGTAGATCAGAAGCGCGACATCGTCACCGGCTGCCTTTGGCATCTCTTGCGCAAAGCTGTCAGGGAAATCGGTCGAGGCCCATTCAGCGAAGCTCTGAAATCCGTTCGATACCGCAGCGTCGGTCGCGTCTGGTCTAGCCGACCAAACAACCGCCGGTATCTTTCGGCCGAGCTTTTCTTCGATCAGACCAAAACGTGTACGCTGATCGGTGTCGATGAAGGCAAGCTTTGCTTCCGAGTTCTCGAGGAAATTGGTGATGGTCTCGATCTCGCCGTGCGGATCGACCGGGACGCAAACGGCACCGTGATAGAGACTTGCGAGATATGAGATGGCCCAGCTCGGATGATTCTCGCCGATGACGACGATGCGGTCGCCAAAATTGACACCTTCCTGCCGTATGCGATAGGCGACCGATCGTATCTGACGAAGCGACTCGCCGAACGTATACACTTGCGAATCGTCGCCGACGATCCGCATTGCGATACGATCCGAGCGGGATTCGAATGAACCGACCACTCGATTTAGATATGAACCGGCCATAGAGGGAACACAGGGAGAAAGTTACTTCTGGTTAGGATAACAGGAATCGCGAAATTCGCAATCAGGCCATCCGGCCGCGGCCGAGGTCGCGTTGGCGCGGTCGGATCAGCGGAACGTCAACTCAGGCCACCAGTCGTTGGGCCAGATCTCGTGCCTGAACGCGTATCTCCGGGATCGCAGTAGATTCCCATAAGATCCCTTTAAGAGCCGTTCCCAGTGTGAACAATATCCCTTTCGCTTCGCCGAAACGGTTGAGCAGCTCACCATCCGGCGTCGCGTCGAGACCGAACCGGAGATCATCCGTCCGTATGCAGCCGGCCGCGATCATATTTTGAATAAGCGGCGAGTCGAGCCGATCGAAGCGGCTTTCTGACCCGATACAATTGACGATCACGTCAGCCTCGATCCGGTCTTCTACTCCGATCGTCGCGTAGGTGACCTCAAAATGGCCTTCGTCCTCCAACGCGATGTTGCGAAGCCTTCCCTTGAGAATTCGAAGCTGGCCCGTACCGCGAAGTTCGTCGATGATGGCGGCCGCGGTCGGCGGCATGCGATGTCGCGCGACATTCCAATACCGGCTCAAATGCTGCATGAAGTATTTCTTCTCAGAAAGCGGGAGTTCAAGCCATAGTCGCTGTGTGACCGGACGTAGACTGTCGATCACGGCACGCCAATCGCTGCCGACTGACCCGGCATTTTCGGCATGACGACGGACGACCTTCAGGATGTCGGTGATCCGCCGAGACCCGGCAAGCTCATGATCAAATGGCGGATACGTAAATCCGAGTTTGTGTACGGCGGGAAGCATGCCACGGGTAGAGATCGCATTGATCTCGCCTTGATGCTTCTGTTTGTGCAGCTGCATTGTAACATCGACCATTGAAAGGCCTGTTCCGATGATAAGCACTCTACTTACACGATCGATCGAATCGAGTGCCAGCGGACTCCAGGGATCGCGATGGTAATTTGGCGACCTTGTGAAATCGAGGTCATCGACCGAAGGCTGTGGCGGAAGAAAATTTCCGAATGCGAGTACGACCTTTTCAGCATAAAGAATGTCGCCCGAGTTCAGGATAATTTGAGCTTTGCCATCGTCGAACGCAATATCTATCGCTTCGTCATCGTAAATATTAAGGTGAATGTTTTTTTCACGAACTTCATAAGCCGAGCGGAGGCATTCCCTAAGATACTCGCCAAATAGTCTTCGGGGCACGAAATCGGCATGCTGGTAAGCGTGTCCGTTGTCATGCAGCCAATCGAAAAAATGCTCGATGTTATCTGCAAATGCTCCCATCTTTGCGGCGGGAACATTAAGCAGATGCACATCTTGCTCAGTAGAAAATGCAACCCCGCCGCCGAGATGCGCTCGCTTTTCGACGAGGTTTATTTCAAGCCGGCCGTCGTATTTCGCTTTGAGTAGATTTATTGCGAGCAGAGTCCCGCTTGCACCACCACCAATTATTGTTATTCGTTTCATTCGATCCGGCCTCCTACGTTCCGCGGTCTAGATCGAAGGATCTGCCGATACAAAAAGAGGCCATGAAGCAGACACTTCATGACCTCTTCAGGTATCGAATAGCGTCCTTCTTCGTGATGCCTACGAGGTTAGCTGACGGGCTGGAAGCGAAGAAGTCTTCTTCTGTGATGCAGATACGCCCCGGCCTTAAAGATATCAAGGCGATTGGATCCCCCGTGCTGAAATGCTGCTGCAGTTCAGCTTCGGCAACTTGGTTTGAAAAAGGTTAGCAAAATCGAACGAAAAAAGGCAAGGTTTAGTTTCGAGCTGATCATCGTTTCGGAACTCTGATCCTGAGAGCACCAGGGACAATCTCGAACGTGGCTGGCAGACGGCCGGGCAGTTCACCATCCACTTCGATGTGGATCTCGTCCCGTTCGTTCATTGGAGCAGCGGTCACACGTCGGACGAGCTTACTTTTCACCTCGGGAAGATCGAGGTGAGTTCCCATGTACAACGTGTAGGCCTTAAGGACGATCTTGGCGGTGTTGATGTCACCTATATTGACAACGTCAAGAAACCCGTCAGCAAGCTTTGCGTCAGGAGCGATCATCATGCCGCCGCCAAAATAGCGAGCGTTTGCGATCGAGAAATTGACGGTTTGGAGAAATGCCTCATCACCATCGTCTATCTTGATCCGAACCATTGTCGTATCAAGTCCCGCAACCTCCTGTAGGGTCGAAAGTGCGAAGCTCGCCCGCCCTCGAACACTGTCGAGCGGGAGCCAATCAAGGCTTGTCGCACCTTTAACACGTTCGATGATCGCCGCCGCAAGGCCGAAACTCGACTCGTTGATAAAATAACGCTCTTTCGGCTTGCCGTCGTGTCCGACGAAAGATGCGCGCCCGACATCGATCGTCCTGGTCTCGCCTTCACGAAGAGATCGGGCTATCTCACGCGGAATCGATGGCAGGCCGATCGTCCGTCGAAAATCGCCGCCGGTGCCCGACGGAAAGACGCCGAGCTCGCAATCTTTCCCTGACCGCAAAATGCCGTTCGCGACCTCGTTGATAGTTCCATCGCCGCCGCAGGCAATTATGAACTCAGCCCCGGCATTGGCATATTTTTCACCAAGTTCGATCGCGTCACCGGCCGCTTTTGTAAAGACGACGGTGAATGCTCCGAAATGGGCCCGAAGGTCAGATGCAACGCCGGACCATTTTTCACGGGTCGAACCGGCAGCCGATTTCGGATTTACGATTACGATCGGCAGCATTTATTGCTTGAAGAAGATCTCGCGGTTTTCCGTGACATAGCCGACGACGGCCTTTACCGTGGTGAATTCGGAGACTTTTGTGTTTGCGTCTTCATTGGTGGTGAAGGCCTTTCCGGTGTTCACGTAGACCATATTTTCGTTGTAGGGCGCAGATTTCGCCGAACATTTGCCGATGACGATCACGTCGATCAATTGGTCCGAGTTTAGATCCTGAAATCCGACAGCTTCGACCCAACATCCCGTAGTGACGCCATTGAACTGATTTGGGAAGCCATATAAGCGCTTGCCTTTTCGGTAGATCGCGATCTCAGAGTCCATCGGGGGGTCGTCGTATTCCGGATTGTGCTCCGTAACGAAGCACGTCGATCTAAACGGCTCGAAATCGATCGCGAATGTCTGGCTCTTGAGGACGACGTTGTCTCCCGTATCAGTCTGGTAGCAAAGTTCGCGCTCGGCGTTCGAACCCATTATCTTGGCGGCGGCCCGAGCGTCCGCCTCGGCAGGAGCATCAGCAGGCTTTGCCGTTGCGGCAGTTGAATTGTCGCTCCGGATGGCCGTATTGGAGGCTGGACGATCCGCCCCGTCACGATCGATCGTGCAACCTGGAGCAATGGTGATCAGCAAGAGCAGACTGATAGATGTGAATCGCATCAATAGCGACAATTCTGCTTTCAGACCGCGCGTCTTGTCAATCATTCACCACCGTCCGATCGTTCGCTCGGTCGACCGTTGAAGGCCTTTATTCGGCCGCGGTGTGCCTGATCGGGACTCGTTGGTTCGGATCGACCAGAAGGCCGGGGCGATAGGCGACCTCCTTTGAAGCCCGTGCGATGAATGACTCGATGTCGGCGATCGTTCGCGGCAGATCTTTGCTCATCCATTCGACACCATCGGCCGTAACAAGCATGTCGTCCTCGATCCTGACACCGATACTCTTATACTTCTCGAAAACGGGGCCGACCTTTGTCTTGAATTCTCGATTTTCGGGCGTATCAGGCAGCCACTCGAGCGTATCGGGTCGGATGTAGATGCCGGGTTCATTGGTGAAGATCATTCCGGGCGCAAGCGGTGTCCCGTAATCGCCGACATCGTGAACATTCATACCGAGCCAGTGGCCAAGGCCATGCATATACCAAACGCGGAACTGCCTGCCGTCCTTCTTTGTGATCAGTCCGAGTTTTAAAAGGCCGTCTTCGATGACACCAGCTGCTATTTGCTGAAGCGCCGAGAATCTGACACCGGGCCTTGTGGCCTTCGCAACGGCCTCCTGCGCATCGAACACGATCTGGTATATTTCTTTCTGCTCTTTGGTAAATCGTCCATTTACCGGAAACGTACGTGTGATGTCAGCTGTATAATGCTCGAATTCAGCTCCAACGTCCATCAGCAAAAGGTCGCCCGAACGGACCTCACCCGCAGGTATCTGATAATGCAGCGTCGTCGCATTCGGTCCGCAGCCGACGATCGACGGATAGCCCCAAAAATCAGCATTTCGACGGCGGAAGGTGTACTCGACCTCGGCCTGGACCTCGTATTCCCATTTCGTCCGGCTCGCCATTGCCATTGAACGCATATGCGCCTCATTCGAGATGTTGATCGCGTGCTGCATCAGCTTGATCTCATAAGGCGATTTGATCAGCCGAAGCTCGTCAAAGATGCGACGAGCATTCTCTACCTTTTGACCTGAAAGCTGGGCCGCGAACCTGCTTTCCTGGCTATATTCTCTTGAGCCGTTGCCGTCACGATCTCCGTTCGGCAAAAGCATATAGACCGCGGCAGGTTCACCAGCGATCTCAAACCCGCCCTCTTTTGCGGTGAAGGTCGAGCGCGATCTAAGCGATTCCAAAAACGCGGGCTGCTCGGCTGCATTCAGGACGTTCCTCAGGCCCGAGATCCTCGATGCGTCCTCATTCGAATACATCTTGCCGTTCCACGTCTCGTACTGCGGATTTCGCTTCGGAAGAAAAAGAAACTCTGAGACGGAACCGCCATTCTTACGCAATACCAGCGTTGCCCCGTTTTGTTTAAGGCCGGTCAGATAAACAAGATTGTTCTCTTGCCGATAAACGTAATCGACGTCGTTCGCATAAAGTTTCGGCTCGGCGGACATCAAGATCAATATGCTGTTGTCTGCCATTTTCGAAGCCACCGCAGTCCTGCGTCGGGCGAGTTCGGCGTGGCGTTCGGCATCACTGAAACGCGGGGCTGGCGGAGCGACCTTGATCGCCGGCGATTTCGGGTCCATTGCGTCCTTCGAAAATACTGCGACGCTTAAACCGGACAGCAAAAATGCAGCAATTAACACCCAGATAATAACTTTCTTCATTTGTTTACCTCTATTCTAATGTCCTTTGACGCGATATTGCCGAAAAAGTCGGCCGCAAACGCGCGCAACGTGTATCCGCCATTTTCCAGTGTTGAGGGGTCGATAAACGCTTCACGATGGCCTTCCCCGTTAACAATGTTCGAAGCGATAAAATTGAAAATGGTCTCGCCGGTCGCACCTGAGCGGCTGCCGACGGCGTAAGTGAATTTGACTGCATCGTGAGCCGGCATACGCTCAAATGAGATGTTCCATTCGCCCGGGCGATCTGTCTCTTCGCCCGGTCTGAATATCATGAAGCTCAGCTTATAAGGGGCAAGTCGCCGGCGTTCGGGGTTACCGTCCTTTCGGTCAAATGCACGCACAACAACACGCGTCTTACCGTTGATGATGATACGCCCGTCAGCGGACTTTGTTTCGAGTTCGTCCCAATTTTCGTCGTAAAGCTTTACGTCTTCGATGATCGGGGCGATCGTATCCGTGATGCCGGGCAGGGTCAACGCGTCGATAGCGTTCATTTCGGCGCCGCTGCGACCGGCTATCAGATGAACGTGATTCATTGCATTGAGAGTGCCGATCGCATCGCCCGCCGCGAATTTCGTCCCTCGCGGGATCCGGATATCAATGATTCGAGTACCTACAGTTTCAAATAAAAATCGTTCGTCATCGAAGGGAGTTCCCGAGGCTTCGCGGCCGAGTCTTATGTGAATATAGCCTATCGTCGGCATGCGGAGAAGCTCTCGCGAAGTCTCAAAATTCTCGACCGCGGCCGGATGCAGCACCTTTTCATTGCGAATGAAACGGACGGTTTCACCATAAGCGCCGGGAATATCGAGGCCGTTATGAAACCAAACTTCCGACGAAGCGTCGACGATCTTACCTCGTATCTCACCGAGTGTTCCGGCGATCTCACGCGGCCGGTCTTGCGGTTCGTACGGCCAGCGACCGGATGCGATGGCACGAAATTCAGATGATGTGAAACGAGGCGGTTCCTCAGTTCCGGATGTCGTTTCCTGGAAGTCATCCTTAATTCCGCCGATCTCTCTGACCAATGCATTATCGCTGTCGGTGATGTAAAGCTGACCTTGCGATCCAATTGCGATGCCCGAAGGCCGGTTAAAGAGAGCAGCAGACGGGACGGAATTGCGAAACCCGCGGCTGCCACCCGAAATGGTCTCGACGACCGCGAATGGACGCAGCCCTATTGCACGGATCGCATTTCCGTCGGTTATGAATATCGAACCGCTGAGATCAAGAGCAACGGCGGTCGGTTGAACAAACGATGCAGCGCCGAGTGTTCCGTCCCGTAGGCCGTAGCTGCCATCGCCCGCGAGCGTCGTGACGCGGCCATCCAGTTCGACGACCCGCAACCGGCGGTTTCCCGAATCTGCAACAAGCAATTTGCTGTCCTGCCATACGGCGATCCCGAGTGGGGTATCAAACATCGCTGAACCGGCAAGTCCGTCAGCAAAGCCTTTCACGCTGCCGGCAAGGGTCTTAACGACGCCGTTTTCGATCATGCGAATACGGTCGTTATAGGTGTCAGCTACGAAAATGCGGCCATCGTCCGAAACGGCGACGCCGATCGGAGCATTGAAAGTCGCCGTCGCCGCCTCACCGTCAGCGTTTCCTCGTGATCCTGCAATTCCCGCGACGATCGTAACTACTCCCGACCGATCTATGCGCTTGACCGTATTCGACCCCGAGTCGGCCACTAGCAATCCGCCGTTCTTGTCAAACGCGATCCCAGATGGCGTGTCGAATCCTCCGGCGTAAACGGTCAACCCAGTTGCGGGTGAGAGACGATGTATATTGCCGCTATTTCCGTCAGAAAAATAGATCTCATCGCCCTTGACCGCTATTCCGAAAGGCTCGGCCAGCTTATCCTGGAGGTTGATCTTGGTCGACACGCGTTGGAGCGAGATGATCCGGTCGGCATCGGAACATCCCGATATGAAAACGCCGATCACGGCCAAAAGGACCCAAATTTCTGGGCTGGGCCAAAAGGGTTTGAAAGAAGCTGGCACAGGAAAAACTTTGCTACGGGTTAGAGGACTCTGTTACTATCATCCTACAGCTTATAACTTCAATTCAAGGGAGAACGATCAACTATGCTTTCACTTCAGGATCTGCTTGGGCAGGAACAGGGAGAATCGGCACTTAACGAGATCAGCCAGACCGTCGGAGCCGACAATTCGCTTGTAAATTCGGCGATTCAGATGGCGCTGCCTGCGATAATCGGCGGCCTGGCAAAAAATGCGTCTGATCCGCAGGGAGCCGAGAGCCTGAATGCTGCGTTGAGCCGAGATCATGACGGAAGCATCTTGAACAATCTCGGAGGGCTCGGGAGTATGATCCTTGGACAGCTCCAGACCCCGGAACCGACGCCGAAGCAGCTTGATGCTGGCGGCATACTGGGCCATATACTTGGAACGAACCAAAGCCCGGTGGTCGAACAGGTCAGCAACAATACAGGCCTTAATATGGGGCAGGTCGCACAGATCCTGATGATGATCGCTCCGCTCGTGATGGGATATCTCGGACAGCAGAAGCAGCAGCAGGGAATCGGCGCAGATGGTCTCGGAGGTTTGCTTGGCGGACTTTTAGGAGGACAGGCTCAGGCCGCACCACAATCGTCCGGTAACGTGATGGTCGACATGGCGTCAAGTATGCTGGACAGCGACCGCGACGGCTCCGCGATGGACGACATCGCTTCGATGGCCTTGAACTATATCACCAAGCGGTAAAATCGTTCGATAGTTCGATAGAATGTCGGTAACCGATGCTCCAGGTTACGTCAGATATTGCGGCGAACGAATCCGTTTTTTCTTCGGTTCTTTAGAAGCAAGGCGGGCTTTTTGGCTCATCGCGAAATGAACGGCCTGATCGGGTCGCCTCTGGCCGCCATTGCGCACTGGTTTTGATTGACTTATTGGGGACAGTTGGCTAACCTTGTAGCTTCGATGCGTGGTGAGTTATTGCGACTTGCGGCCACGTAAAATAAACGGCTAAACAGCTTACCGGACAACCAAGTATTCTTAGAAGTCTCGTGCTGTTTCGCGAGGCTTCTTGTTTTTGTGTATGGACAATTTTCTTGATCTATTGAAAGAGAGGGTCGTAGTTTTCGACGGCGCGATGGGCAGCAATCTGCAGTCGCTGGATCTGACCATCGACGATTGGGGCGGGCCGAATTTCGAGAACTGCTCCGAAAATCTGCTTTATACGCGGCCCGACGCGATCGAAAAGGTGCACACCAGCTTTCTGGATGTCGGCTGCGACGTCATCGAGACCAACAGCTTTGGCGGCAGCGAGGTCGTGCTCGCTGAATTTGGCATTGTCGAAAAGACATATGACGTCAACAAAAAAGCGGCCGAGCTTGCAAAGCGGCTTGCACGCGATTATTCGACTCCGGGCAAACCGCGTTTCGTTGCGGGCTCGATCGGGCCGGGAACAAAGCTGCCGACACTTGGACACATCACCTACCGCGATCTGAAAAAGGCTTATGTCGAACAGGTCCGCGGATTGTACGACGGCGGTTCCGACGTCTTTATTGTCGAGACCTGTCAGGACCTTTTGCAGACCAAGGCAGCTCTTTCGGCGATCTTCGATCTTTTCAAAGAACGCAAGGTGCGAATTCCGGTGATCGCACAGGTGACCATCGAAACCTTCGGCACGATGCTGAACGGGACTGAGATCGGGGCAGCATTGACCGCTCTCGAACCCTTTCCGATCGACGTTATCGGGATGAATTGCGGCACAGGCCCGAAGCAAATGGCCGATAGCTTCAAATATCTTTGCGATAACTCGCCCATACCGGTTTCAGTTTTGCCCAATGCCGGCCTGCCCGAGGTCAAGGACGGCAAGCAGCATTACGATGAGACTCCGGAGAGCTTTGCGGCACAGGTGGAGCATTTTGCAAAGGACCTCGGGGCGAATATCGTCGGCGGCTGCTGCGGCACCTCACCCGAACACCTGCGTCAAGTGATCGAGCGTGTGGGCGGACTCTCCCCGAAACAGCGTGACGCCAAGCTCGCACCGTCGGCGTCGTCTATCTATTTCCAGCAGCCATACACGCAGGATGCATCATTCCTGATCGTTGGCGAACGCGTGAACGCATCAGGTTCGAAGAAGATGCGTGACCTTCTCGATGCCGAAGATTGGGACGGCCTCGTAAACCTTGCGAAATCGCAGGAAAAAGAGGGAGCTCACATCCTCGATGTGAACGTTGATTTCGTCGGCCGTGACGGCGTTGCCGACATGCACGAACTCGTTTCGCGTCTGGTGACGAGCGTCAAGATCCCGATAATGCTGGATTCTACCGAGTGGGAAAAAATGGAAGCAGGCCTTGAACACGCCGGCGGAAAGTGCATTCTTAACTCGACCAATTACGAAGACGGCGAACCTAGATTCCTAAAGGTGCTTGATCTTGCACGAGAATACGGAGCGGCCGTGGTGATCGGGCTAATCGACGAGACCGGTATGGCCCGTGCCGCGGGCGATAAACTGAAGATCGCACGTCGGGCGTACAAGCACGCAACTGACTACGGGATTCCCGGCCACGATATCTTCTTTGACCCGCTCGCTCTGCCGATCTCGACCGGCATCGAGGAAGACCGCAAGAATGCTGATGAGACGATCAAGGCAATAAGGCAGATCCGCCAGGAGATGCCTGATGCAAACATCATTCTCGGGGTTTCGAACATATCATTCGGGCTGAGCCCTGCCGCTCGCGTGGTTCTCAATTCCGTTTTTCTGCATCATTGCGTTGAGGCCGGAATGAACTCGGCCATCGTGAATGCGTCGAAGATATTGCCTCTCATGAGGTTCAGCGAACTCGAGATCGATACGGCCCGCGACCTGATCTTTGATCGAAGAAGGTTTGACGGCGACGTATGCACGTACGATCCGTTGACAGAGTTTACAAAGCTCTTTGAAGGCAAAACGGCACAATCGATAAAACCGGATATAACAAACCTGCCGATCGAAGAAAGGCTCAAACACCACATCATTGACGGCGAAAAGATAGGCCTCGAAGATTCGCTCAAGAAGGCGTTGGAGACCTATCCGCCGCTCGACATAATCAACGATCTGCTGCTTGATGGAATGAAGGTCGTCGGCGATCTGTTTGGGAGCGGACAGATGCAGCTGCCTTTTGTGCTGCAGTCGGCTGAGGCGATGAAAGCTGCGGTGAAATTTCTCGAGCCTTTCATGGAAAAGGCCGATTCGACCAATAAGGGGACGATGGTTCTGGCCACGGTCAAAGGCGACGTCCACGATATCGGAAAAAACCTTGTCGATATAATCCTGACCAATAATGGCTACAGGGTCGTGAACCTCGGCATCAAACAGACCGTCGACGAGATATTGCGGGCCTGGGAAGAAACAAATGCAGACGCGATCGGGATGAGCGGACTGCTTGTGAAATCGACCCTGATCATGCGCGATAACCTCGAGATCATGAAC
The DNA here is from genome assembly GCA_016716305.1 of Chloracidobacterium sp. Lineage (NCBI taxonomy): Bacteria > Pseudomonadati > Acidobacteriota > Blastocatellia > Chloracidobacteriales > Chloracidobacteriaceae > Chloracidobacterium > Chloracidobacterium sp. The sequence continues at coordinate 132,223 of JADJWP010000001.1, read as the reverse complement.
GAACGCGGCATCAGCGTCCCGGTCATCCTTGGGGGGGCTGCGCTCAATCGCCGCTATGTCGACAATGATCTTATTCCGCTTTATAACGGGAAACTCTATTACGCCCGCGATGCCTTCGACGGGCTTCACGCAATGGACGAGATCACAAATGCCGTTGAAGATACGACGATCGAAAGCACGGCCTCGGACGAAGATCATAAGGCGGCGTCGAAAAGAGCGGTAAGCAGTGCGTCCGGCGAGGCTGTCCAGACCGTAACTGATGCAGAGGACCTTGTCGGTGAAGATGCGAAACTCGGTACGGTCGCCGCCCGCGTCGCATCGCGTTCGACCGGCGACACGACGCATACGACCCGATCAGATGTGTCAGTCGGTTTGGAAATACCGAAGGCCCCGTTTTACGGTTCGAAGGTTGTCGAGATCACCGACCTGACAAAGGTCTTTGCATTCATCAACGAGACGGCTTTGTTCAAGGGTCAGTGGCAGTACAAACAAGGTAAGAAATCTGCGGCCGAATACGCCGCGATCCTCGATGAGACGGTCTACCCGAAATACGCGGAGGTAAAAGCAAATACGATCCGTGAAAAGCTGCTCGAGGCCAAGCTTGTGTATGGTTATTATCCATGCAATTCAGACGGCAATGACCTCGTGATCTACAATGACGACGAAAAGACCGAGCGAATGCGATTTACGTTTCCGCGTCAGCCGGTTGAACAGCGAGGCGGCAAGAATCTCTGTTTAGCGGACTATTTCGCACCGGTCGGGTCGGGCAAGATCGATGTTGTCGCTTTTGATCTGGTAACGATGGGCCGCAAGGCGAGCGAACATTCGGCGAAACTATTTGCGTCGGACAATTATACTGACTACCTTTTGTTTCACGGGCTTTCGGTCGAATCTGCCGAGGCACTCGCCGAGATGTGGCACAAGCGAATACGAGAGGAACTAGGAATCGACGGCGACGATTCTCCTGAACTTGCGAAGTTGTTTCATCAAGGGTATCAGGGCTCGCGCTACAGTTTTGGCTATCCGGCGTGTCCAAATATCGAGGATCAGACAAAACTGTTCGAGCTGTTACAGCCGGAACGGATCGGCGTCTCGCTTACAGACGAATTCATGCTTGACCCGGAACAATCGACGTCTGCGATCATCATTCATCATCGCGAGGCGAAGTATTTCAATATCGAATAACTAGGCTTCCAAATCCAAGAATAAAGCCGACATTGCCGATTAGCAATGTCGGCTTCTGCGTTATAAAATGGAGTTTTCTCACGTTCTACACGTAAAACCTTGTCCTTTATGACCAAAACAATATTTATCGCCGGCTCGGGCGGGATCGGCGAAGCTGCTGCACTTTTACTGCGGGAGTGGTGCGATTTTGATACGACCATAATCCTTGGCGACATAAGCGAAAACAGTCTTCAGAGGGCAAGGGAATTTGTTCTCGACGGTTCATCGAGATCTACCGCGGTCGAAACGGTGATCATGCCGAAAACAGGCGAAAGCGAGGAATTAAAGGCCGCGTTCGTTCGTTCTGACGTCTTGCTTGACTGTTCTCCCGGCGGCCAGGCGCCGCGGATGGCCGGATATGCACGGGAATTCAAAATGCACTACGCGAATCTCACCGAGTATGTCGCCGAAACCGAAGCGATAATGGAACTCGCCAAGGACGCCGGAACCGGATTCGTGCTTCAGACCGGTCTTGCGCCGGGGTTCATCAACGTTCAGGCGATGGCACTTTACCGCGAATTTGTTGCAAAACACGAAAATGAAATGGTCGAGCGGGTCGCGATGAAGGTCGGGGCACTGACCGCCCACGCTCACGAGCCGCACTATTACGGATTTACATGGTCGCCGATCGGCGTTGCGACAGAATATGTCAAAGACTCGCGTGTGATCCGTGATTTTAAGATCGCCGAACGGCCCGCCCTTTCTTCTCGCGAGCGGATCGTCATCGGAGCGCGTAATTATGAGGCAGATCTGACATCCGGCGGAGCCGCCGACCTGCCTGATTTCTTTGCAGGCAAGGCTCGCGAACTAGATTACAAAACTCTTCGTTATCCGGGTCATTACGATTGGGTCGAATCTATCGTCGAAACATTGCCGAAAAATGAGAGCCTCCCCGACCGGCTGCAGGATCTGATGCTGCAGGCTATTCCGTCAGTCGAGGATGATCTTGTCGTTCTACATGCTTCCGTTGATGGTTTCGATGCCGGCGAAAGGCGGAGAATGCTCGAGAAAGCGTATTTCGTCGAGCCGATCGTGATCAATGGCAAGCACCTGCGGGCTATACAAACGACAACCGCGGCTCCGCTTTGCGAATCGGCAATGATGTTACTGACCGACAAATACCGCGGTGTGATCCTGCAGAGCCAACTCGAACCCGATGAATTCATGAGTGGGAAGTTTGTCTCGACCGTTTATAGATGAGGATCGTCTGCGTTTCGGATACGCACAACTGCAACGAGGCGATCGCCGTCCCGGACGGTGATCTGATCATTCACGCCGGTGATGCGACCGTGAACGGCACGGAGGCCGAGGTCGATGCATTCATCGACTGGTTCTCGAACCTCCCTCACGAACGTAAGATATTCGTTGCAGGTAACCATGACTGGCTCTTCGAACGCGACGAGCTTGCCTCCAAAAAGCTTCTCAGCCGCGGCGTAATCTATTTAGAGGATTCAATAACTAAGGTCAAAGGCCTAAAGGTTTATGGCAGTCCTTGGCAGCCGCGCTTTTTTGACTGGGCGTTCAACCTGAACCGCGGAGGCGAATTGGCTGAAAAATGGAAGTTGATACCCGACGACATCGACATTCTAATAACACACGGCCCGCCAATGGGAATTCTGGACGAAGTTCCAAGGCAATGGGGAATTGAGAATACCGGCTGCGAGGAACTGAAACGACGTGTTGCGGAAATTGCCGAACACGGTCGGTTAAAGCTGCACGTATTCGGCCATATCCATTGTGGCTATGGAACTCACGAAGAGTTCGGAATGAAGTTCGTAAACGCCTCAACGTGCGACGAAGATTATCGCCCAACGCAGTTGCCTATCGTTGTCGACCTCTGACAATAGCGATTTCCTGCAACAATTCAGAAAATGCTAAACTGCTTGATTTGCAGATGCCTAACGATCACCAAGATATCATCGCGACGTCAGATTCCATCGAAAGACGGCAAGCTCCGCTACCGGCGGCCGAGGAGATCTCTGTACTCAATGCGACCGAAAAAGCGGGCTTTTACCTCACCCGCCGGATGAACCTCGGTGCCTGGAAACGCGTCTGGACATTTTGTCAGCGTCACATCGGATCGCTCTGGATCTACCTTGCGACCTATAACCTGATGAACGTTTTCGGGATCGAAAATGTCGAGCGTGCCGACCATTCGAGGCCGCTGTTACTGGTGGCGAATCACAGATCGTTCTTCGATATGTACACAGTATCGAGCGTTCTCTTTCGCCGGACAAAACGGCCGATCGAACTCTATTTCCCAGTCAGGGCGAAGTTCTTTTATACGAATCCGGCGGGTTGGTTTGTCAACCTGGTCATGGGCTGGTGGTCGATGTATCCGCCATTCTTTCGTGAGGAGAAAGAAGCCGTAAAGCGCGAGTTCGACAAGTTCTCACTTCGCGAACTGACCCGAATCTGCTCAAAGGGCCATGCGCACGTGATCGGATTTCACCCGGAAGGAAAACGTAATCTGAATGGCGATCCGTACTCTTTTCTGCCGGCTCAGCCAGGTATTGGAAAAGTGATATTCGCAGCACGGCCGCAGGTGATCCCGGTCTTTATTGCGGGATTGGGAAACGACCTTCCAAAACAAATACTGGGAAATTGGCGAGGCGGAGAAAAGATCCGGATATGGTTTGGCGAACCACTTGACCTGAATAAGTTTTATGAGAGGTCAGACCGGCTTCGAACACATAAGGAGATCGCCGACCATCTGATGAAGAAGATCGGCGAACTAGGTGAAGCGGATCGCAAGCAGTTCAATTACCCACGATCGACGCGAGATGACGGCCCCGTCAACCCTTAACGAAATCCTTCGACCTGCTTGAAGGTGTCTTTCCAGCGAAGCTCAGGGATCAGTTTCGGAGCCATATTCCCAAATAGGTTGAAGCTCTCGAAGAACTGCTGCCAAGCTTTCGCGGGCGGAGGCAAATAACGGCAAAGTCGGCCGAATCCTTGAAACATCGAATCGAAAGCCGCAGCGGCAGCTTGCGGGTCGTCGTAGATCAAGCGGTCATTACTTAGGGCAACGGCTGCATCGTGGATCTTGCCAACCGCGGTTATATCCAGGCATATGTCCTGGACCTTTCCGAGTGCTTCGCCAACCTGGCCGAGGCCCTCATTCGCCTTCTTGAGTTTCTCGAAGACCGCTGAATCGCCCTGAAGCATCGTTCCGGCCATCAATGCCTGATTAATGCGGTTTTGCCCAAGCTCGACCGAGGCCTTGATCTCCTCAAGATCGGTGTTTGCAGCACACGCTCCTGCTTTCTTCTTAATGGTTACCCACGCTGCCTGAAATTTTTCACTCCAATCTGCCATGTCCGTCCTCCTGATCTGATAAATTAAGCCAACTTAAAGGTGAGAATTCAGACGATAAAGCTCGTCTAGTTAGATACGCGTAAAATGGATCCGAATCGTATCAGGAATCGCGATAAATTGAGATCGGATGCCGGTGCAACGTTAGGCACCCATGAGGCCAAAAGACCGGGGTCGATCAGAAAGGGCTAACTTACTCGTAACTGAGAGCTTCAACGGCGTCGAGCCGCGCAGCCCGCAGAGCGGGGTAAAGCCCGCCGATCGCTCCTCCGATCAAACCGACAACGAAGACTATGGAAATGACCGTTGGACTGATCTCGACCTCGAGCGTAGTAACGAGATTCAATCCGAAACGCAGGACGACCGTCATCAGTATGCCCGCAAATATACCACAAAGGCTCAACAGTAGTGCTTCCTGAGTTATGGTCCAGGCAATTCGACCACTACTCATTCCAAGCGATTTCATAATGCCGATCTGGCGCGTGCGTTCAGTAACGGTCGTGTACATCGTTAATAGGATCACAAGTGCGCTGATGACAGCCGCGATGCCGATGAAAACATTGAGAAAAATGTTCAATGCCGGAAAACCGGCCATGTACAACTCTTCCAGGTCGTCTGTTCGGATGACCTGGTTGTCAGGGAATGCGTCGACAAGACGCTGCCCGACGTCATCCGCCGTCGATCCCTCGGCGATGGAAACAAGGACCGATGTCACCTTACCCTCGCCTCCGAGTTGAGCCTGCATCGTAGAGAGCGGAATCTTGATCCGTGCGCCGCCGGCCGGTTCATACGTGCCTACGATCGTGAAAGGCCGTTCATAAAGGGGGATCGTATCGCCGACCTTGAGTTTCTTCTGACGCTGCCATGCGGTATCGATGATGGCTTCGTCTGCGCCGTCGATGAACCGGCGGCCGTCGACCAGCACGAGGCCCGAAATCGCAGAATACTCCTCAAATCTGACGCCATCTATCAGGCGTTTGCCGGTGTTATTATCTGCGGCATCGACAGAATTCTGTCCGATCGCGACAGCGGATCTGACACCGGGCACCTTCGCTATCTCGGCGGCCAGTGTCTCGGGAAGCCGGAACGACTCGGTGCCGCTCATACCTATCGAACCAGAGGCTCTCACGAAGAGTTCGGCTCCGACATTCGCCTCGCGAGTTGCTTGTTCGCGGATCGAGCCATTCGCAAGGCCGACCGTAAAAACGATCAGCAAAACGCCGACGGCGATGCCTAGTACGCTGACCACGGTTCGCGCTGGCCGATGGAACATATTCGAGAGAACGAGGTTATCCATTGATCACTTCTGAGGTTGGGCAAGCGTCGGGGCTGAATTTGTATTAGTGTTTGCCCCGGCGATGGTATTTTGCTGGGCGTCAAGCTGTATCTCTTCGGCTGATCTCCATCCAGCGAGGCGGAGCAGGTCGAGAGCATAGCGGATCGGAACAGCCATGTTGACCGCGGTATTCTCAGTGAAAACACCAAAGTTGACCCCGATCACTTTGCCGGTCTGTCCAAACAGCGGAGCACCCGAACCTCCCTCAGCTGTCTTTGCATCATGAACTATCCGCCTCGTGTCGAGATCGGTGATCGCACCCTGCGTCGTCAGGGGAACGATCTTTTTCGATTGAGCAAGAAAGTTGATAAGGTTTTGCCGCGAATTTCCAAACCGTGAGTTTATAGATTTGGCTTCCTCGTCATCGACCATTGCAAGCAGGCGGTCTGGTCCGCTCGGGTAACCCATCGTGACGACCGTTTTTCCGATCGTCGAGGCCTCGGAGTCATTCTCGAGGGGTAGTGTCGGGATCTCGGGCGGCATCAAAGCAGCATCGATAGAGGCGACAGCGACGTCTTCTTTACCTCCGGTCCGTAACACTTTAAGCGGAAAAGGCTGAGGCAGATTAGGGAAGTAGATGACCAAACGCTTGACGCGGGCACGTCCGCGCGAATCTCGGATCATTGCCTGAACGATCTCGTCCTCGGTCCAGGGCTGGAGCACATGCCGGTTCGTTACAATATAGCCGCTGCCGACGTGAAATCCGGTTCCGATAAAGTCGTATTCCACAGGCGAACCTGCTCCTTCGGTCGTCAACTGCGTCGGAGGCGTTGACGGCTGCGGCGCACCATCTTCGGAAGGCGGCTCGTACGGACTTCCTTGATAAGACTGCGGATCGGGATAGCGCAAGACCTTTCCGGTGCCTCGATCCACTAGGTCATAAACACCTACGATCAGGCAGATGCCGCCACCGTATTCGACACGAACGTTTTGTGCGAGCGACTGCGAGCGGATCAACTCGCGGTTGGTCTTATCCAATTCCCCAAGCTGATTGCTGGCCGTCCCGAGCTGTTCTTCGAGCCTTGAGATAATGTCTTTCTGTTGTTCGGCCTGGATGCGATTGGCCCGCAATTCAGAACTTACGGCGTAGCCCAGATACAAAATACCTGTAAGAAACCCGACCGAAAGGACAAGGGTTATCGCCTTGGTCGTCCAACTGATCTCCCGCATCAGCTCGCGGGTAAATTCGCGTAAGAACGCCTTGGCATCATCACGCTGAGGCGAAGCTGCGGCGTCGAGGGCAGCGTCGGAGATGAACGGTGCTACATGCGGGTCGTTCCGCTTTGTCGTGATCAGCGAGGGCTTTTCGGCGAGCGTGAAAAATGCGAACGAGATGTCGGCCGAATCGATCTTGACAACATCGCCGTCAGATATCGCTATAAACCGCCGAATCGGCTTGTCATTTATGGTCAGCCCAAGCGAGGGATCGAAATTGATGACGCGAGACACACCTTCGGTGTTCTCCAATTGAAGCCAAACGCCCGACGATTCGAGCTGTCTGCTGTGAATCTGGAGGTCACACGTTTCATCTGAACCGATGCTCAGCCGTTCATCGGAAAAGAACTCCGTTCTTTTCTCAGAGCCGACCGAAATGTGGATGATAATGCCTAGTGCCATCGTACAGCAGACACACGTCTACCTACCCGAATTCTACCACAATAAACACACGCTTCGATGCAATCCCAGGGACATTCGTGGCAAAATATAAGCAATGGCTGAAAAGAAGTTCATAGAGGATCGGGAGCAGTTGGAGAAACTGGCTCCGATGCTGAAGGCACCGATAAAACGGCAGGTGTTTGTCTGCACAGGCAAATCTTGTGCTGCCGTTGGCGGCGTCGATGTAAAGAACGAGTTTGCACAGATTCTGGAAGAAAAAGGCCTTCGGCAAGGGAAGGAATCAAAGGGCCGGAACCCGCTGGGCGAGGTCGTCCTGACCGAATGCGGTTCGATCGGATTTTGCTCGGTCGGGACTGCTGTCATGGTCTATCCCGACGGCACTTTGTACGGCCAGGTCACGCCCGAAGACGTCGGCGAGATCGTCGAAACTCATATCGAAAAAGGCGAGGTCGTCAAACGCCTCGCCTTAATGGAGTTGAAGACACCCCAGTTTGAAGGGTGAATCTCGAAACTCCCGGTAACCCCATTGTTCAGAATAGATCCTGCCCGATCATTTCTTCTTTGCGACCACCTCAAGATACTCGCTTTTGACCAGGGTCATGCCGTCGGATTTCGTATTGTTCGCGGTCCAGATCTCAACGAGGTCGTTTGTGAACGCCTCGTGATTATCCTCGCCCATCGCCTTCATTGCCATCACGGTCGGTCCGAAGTAGGTTTTGAAGAATTCTGCGACGTCAGCAGGGCCGAACTCAAAGATCATGTCGGCGAGCTGCGGACTCATACGCAGGTCTTCAACGCTGTCACCGAAACGGGCGGCCACCTCGTCAGGCACGCCCCATAGCACCGGGGGCGGCATTGGCGGCGGCGGCACATACTTGCCCGAGAGCTTGAACATCTGGCCTGCGAAACCGGTCGGCGTCCAGTTTGCCATCGCGATCGTCGCGCCGGGCTTTGTCACACGAACAAGTTCGCTTGCCGTAACATCCGGCCGAGGTGCGAACATTGCACCGAACATTGTCATTACGAGATCAAATTCGCCGTCAGAATAGGGCATATCCTCAGCATCGCCTTGTTCGAATTTGATATTGAGCCCAAGCCTTTCCGCTCGCTGTTTTGCCGCTTCGACAAGATTGTCTGCGATGTCGATGCCCGTCACATCGGCGCCCTTTTGCGCCGCAATGATCGCCAGGTTGCCGCTGCCGCAGGCAACATCAAGGACCTTCATTCCAGGCTTGATGTCGAGCCGCTCGACAAATTGATCGGCAACCGTTTCGATATGCTTCGCAACCTCGGTGAAGTCACCTGCTTCCCAGATCGTCTTAAGTCTTGTTTTAAGGGTCTCCATTTCCGGAGATACCGCTGTAGTCATATGTATAAATCCTCCGATTGGTAAGACGGAAATATATCACTAAAGAGGACAAAGAAAAATATGGAAGTCCGGGAAGCCCAACGATCTCACAACTATTTAAAGTCGGCAGGTTTGCATGTCGGAACGGTGCCGTAAGAGAGGCTCAGGTAGCTATACCAGACACGTGTCCCGACGAGCGGCTTACCGTTCCAAACGGTCATGTGATACGACTCGTTCCCACTACACACTCTAAATAGAAACGGCGATGGAATGCTACTGACCGTGAGATTTGCAACGCCTTTTATTATCTCGACGCGCGCCTTTGCAGAAATCACTGCGAAACCTGAGTCACGGTCATTTTCATCTGCAAAACGAATCATGTATTCGGTAGGCGCCGAGTCATCTCCGTCGAGAATGACTTCCTCTATTCCAGATTGCGAATACCTGGGACAGTTATTCGGTCCGACGACCTTCGCGAATAGTTTTTTATGCGGAATATCGTCCGCCAGGACGACATGAATCTCGTCATCCGGTTTCAGTTCCGTATTTCTTATGTAAAGTTCGGAGCACTCAGATCCAGCGACGACTACGCCGATATCGAGCTTAGGATCGAACGGTCTCGGATTTGTCGCGGATACGGGCGAGTGCAAGGTCAGCGGCTCGGGTGATAGTGTGCTTTGAGATTGATTTAAGTTAGCGATCTGACTACACAATAGGAGTGCAAGTGTAAGACCAACGAGATTCAATCGCGTAAATAGTTTGGAAGTTAATATTCGCACAATAAATTATGCTCGCATCGCGGTCAAAATCTCATCGACCACCTTCTTTGCATCGCCGAAGAGCATCTGTGTGCTTCAATGCAGAGGCCCGCGCGTTAGCAAGGGCTTAACATCCAAGATACGCGAACTGGCGTTGTGTGTGAAGCCCTTCCACACGGTCGGGCTTCTGCACCCAAGCCCGGCTAATCACGAAACTCGAACGGCACATCTTCCTGACAATACTTCACATAATCCACGGCGGCTTCTACGTGCCTCGGTTTCCAGAGATAACGAGTGCTTGCCCCGCGCGACCAAATGTTTTGAGTTGGGAAACATAATCCTTCCGCGCGTAACCGCCGGGTCGCATACACCTTGAAATCATTGACTATCTTTTCCGGTTTCATCGTAGCTGAAACAACTGCGTGCGCATGATTTGTTCGCACGTTAGCCGCTCGAAGCAGGTAATTTCGGAATTCACAAACTTCCTTGATCGCGGCCTCGACGCATTCTCTTTGTTCGGAGTTGAGAACGAATGTCGGTCCTTTTTGCATTTCAGCCATAGCGTCCATTAAAGGAACGCTCGTTGTTACTTTCGGCCCTTGGTAGCGGTTATTCCCATTGCGCCGAATGGAGCCGCGTTCATCGCCATGGAGCCAAGTGCCGTACGTGCGAAATGTAAGGAGATAGGCGATTGGGAACGCGTTCTCCTCATAAATTTCGAATCCATAGTCGTCGAGCATTGTGTTGCGTTGACCGTTAAGCCCTTGCTTACGCGCGGGCCTCTGCATTTTTTAAGCTCGCATGGCGGTCAAAATCTCATCGACGACTTTCTTTGCATCGCCAAACAACATAAGGGTGTTGTCTTTATAGAACAGCGGATTATCGACGCCGGCGTAGCCCGATGCCATCGAGCGTTTCATGACGATGGTGTCGCGGGCTTCCCAGACGTGGAGGACGGGCATTCCGGCGATAGGTGATGCAGGATCGTCGAGCGCCGAGGGATTGACTATGTCGTTAGCTCCGATCACCCACGAAACATCGGTTCCGTTAAACTCATCGTTGATCTCATCCATCTCGAAGACGATGTCATAGGGAATACTAGCTTCGGCAAGCAGAACGTTCATGTGGCCGGGAAGCCGTCCGGCTACCGGATGGATGGCAAATTTCACCTCGGTACCGCCGTCCTTAAGAATCTTCACGACCTCGGCAAGCGAGTGTTGAGCTTGAGCCACTGCGAGGCCATAGCCTGGAACAATGATCACCTTCTTGGACTGTTGGAGCATCGAAGCAGTCGTTTCGGCGTCGACCGAGCGGACCTCTCCCGCGGGTGCCGAACCGGCCGCGGCAACGGTTCCACCTTCGGTGCCGAATCCGCCGAGCATAACGCTCACGAACGAGCGGTTCATGCCCTTGCACATTATGTAGCTGAGGATCGCACCGGATGATCCGACCAAGGCTCCCGTGATGATGAGCAGATCGTTCGACAGCATAAAGCCCGCCGCCGACGCCGCCCAACCTGAATAGCTATTGAGCATTGAGACGACCACCGGCATATCTGCCCCGCCTATCGCCATGATGAAGTGAACTCCGAGTATGCCGGTCAGTAAAGTGGCCGCGAGCAGGTACTGATTGCCGCTAACGCCCGGAGCCATGACATACAGCACGCCGAGAGCGATCGTCGCGATCAGCATCGCGAGGTTGATGAAGTGGCGACCCGGCAGCATGAACGGCTTGCCGCCGATCGACCCGCGAAGTTTCAGAAACGCGATCACCGAACCGGTAAAGGTGACCGAGCCGATACATACGCCGATAAAGATCTCGATGTGATGGATCAGTATCTCGTTCTGCGGGATCGACGCTCCGCCGAGGTATGTACCGAAACCTACGAGAACCGCCGCCAGGCCGACAAAGCTGTGCAGGATCGCGACAAGCTCCGGCATCGAGGTCATCTGGACACGTGAGGCGAGAGTCGCACCGATCAAGGCTCCGACGATGAGTACGCCGCCCAGGATCGGCCAGCCGCTCGGGTCCATCGCCGCCGCCGTTGCCGCCAAGGCGATAAACATCCCGATGATGCCGTACCAGTTCCCACGGCGCGCTGTCTCCTGTCTTGACAGGCCGCCAAGGCTCAAGATAAACAACGCACTCGCGGCGATGTAAGCAATGGTGATAAGGCTGGTTTTCATTTTCTGAACATCGCCAACATTCGATTTGTCACCAAAAATCCGCCGACAATGTTTATCGTGGCGATGAGGACGGCGATGGCTCCGAGGATCGTGGTCACGCTCAGGTCACCAGAAAGCTGCAGCATACCGCCGACCAGGATGATGCCGCTGATCGCATTCGTAACGGACATTAGCGGTGTATGGAGGGCAGGTTTGACGTTCCAAACGACCTGAAAGCCGACGAATACCGCGAGCATGAAAACCGTGAAATGCGACAGCTTGTTGTCCGGGACGAAGTAACCCAAACCAAGCAATACGACACCGACCGCGACCAGAACCAGCGGATGCATTCCGCTTCCTTCCTCTGCTCCGTGGGCGCCCGATGCTGCCTTTGCGACCGCAACACTAGCCGAGCTTTTTGTCGGTACGCCTGGCTCTGGCGGGGCCGGCGGCAGCGGAGGCGGCCACAACATCTTGCCTTTGTCCAGCACTATCGCACCGCGCACGACCTCATCTTCGAGATCAACATGCAGGTCGCCATTCTCATCCTGCAGGTCTGCAAGCAGCGCGGTCACGGTAGCACCGTAAAGCTGACTCGACATCGACGCCATTCGCGATGGCAGATCGGTGTACCCGATGATCGTCACACCTTTATGGCGGACGACCTTTCCGGGTTCGGTAAGGGCACAGTTGCCGCCCTGTTCAGCCGCAAGATCGACGATCACCGAACCGGGCTTCATCGATTCGACCATGCCCTGGGTGATCAGTTTCGGAGCGGGCTTGCCCGGTATCAAGGCGGTTGTAACGATGATATCGACCTGCATCGCCTGTTGTGCAAAGAGAGCCATCTCCGCCTTCAGGAAAGCGTCGGACATTTCTTTGGCGTAACCGCCTTTGCCCTCGCCTTCTTCCTTAACGTCGAGTTCGAGATACTCGGCTCCCATTGAGGCGACCTGATCCTTGGTGGCTGATCTGGGGTCGAAAGCGCGAACGATCGCTCCCAGACCCTTTGCGGCGCCGATCGCCGAAAGCCCTGCAACGCCGGCACCTATCACCAGCACCTTTGCCGGATCGATCTTGCCCGCGGCTGTTATCTGCCCCGTGAAAAATCGCGGAAAATTGTTGGCGGCCTCGATGATCGCGCGGTATCCTGCGATGTTCGCCATCGCCGAGAGCGTGTCCATCTTCTGCGCACGTGTTATGCGCGGGACGCTGTCCATTGCGAATACCGTTGCATTCTTCTTGGCCATCCGGTCCACGATGTCGCGGTTCTGGCCCGGCCAAACGAAACCGACCAACCAGCCGCCGTCGCGCATAAGTTCGGTCTCGCCGTCCTCAGGCGGCCGCACCTTTATCACAACATCCGATGCTGCCCAAAGTTCGGCTGCATTTTCGACGATCGCGGCTCCGGCTTCCTGATACTCGCCGTCCGAACAATCGATCGCCTCGCCCGCACCGGTCTCGACGACCACGTCGAAACCGAGCTTCTTGAGCTTCAAAATGGTTTGAGGTGTGCCGGCAACGCGCTTTTCGCCGGGGTGAATTTCGCGTGGAATACCGATAACTGCCATATTTTCCAAAATACTATATAGGAGATACACGAACAGTGTAAATCGATGGTGTGCAATTGATTGTGACGACCGAACAGCTTTGTTCAGCGAGCGGCGTTGGGATCGAAGGTCATTCTTTCGCCATTTTTTGCATCGTGACGATCACGATCGGCCCCTCGCCGCCGGTCTTGACGTAACTGATCCAGAAGCCGGCTTTCGGATACTGCATCATCTTGTAGATCCCGCCGTCCTCTTTGGCAGGTACGTCAGTGCCAACTACGGTCTTTGGCGTTGGAGCCAGGTTCATGTCTCCTGAATACATGATGGAAACGACGCGTACGGTCTTGTCGGGTTCATAAAAGACCCGTGCCGTTTCGAGCGGCGATATCTCATATAGATCCTCGGCGTCAGATTCCTCTTTTGGCTTTCCGAGTTTCGCACGGACCTCGGCTGCGGGCATTCCGATCTTAACGCCTTTATAAGAATCGTAAACGGGGCCAGTTTGCGCAGAAACAGAACTCGCACTGGTAAATGAGATGATCGTCTGACGTTCGCTCCGAACCGTCAATGCAGGTGACAACAGGAAAGCGACGAATATAAAAAATGAAGTTGTTCTCACACTCATATATTCACCTCTTTGAGAGTAGGAATGATACAAAAATTCAAAGAGCCAAGCCGATAACATGAGCGGCCAAAAATCGCATTCGCGAAACCGCCTCCTGCGCCGGATTATATACCCAACACCACTAACTTACAATCAAAACCGAGATGGTTAACCTGCAGCGTGCTAGCATGTGACGACGGTCACATTCAGGGCATCGATTCAACTGCTTTTTTGAGGCCGTCCAGTCCCGATTCATAGTCCTTTCCGATCTCTTTCTCGATGTCCATCACCAGAAGCAAAAGATTCATTGGCTTCGGCATCGAACTCTTGAAACCCCACTTCACCCTGGTCTGATTTTCGCCTGCTGTCTCGGTCGTTAAATAAGCATCTGCCTTTGATTCGAACGGCTGCTTGAACCGGAGTTCGGTTTCGATGCGTTCGTTTTCGACGATCCGCTTTATTTCCTGCTCGCCCGAACCGACCTCGGGATTCTGGCTTTCCCATTTTGAGATAAATCCAACGCTGCCATCCGTCCCGGAGAACTCTTGTTTCATTGCGGGATCTCGCTTGAACCAAGGACCCCATTCGTTTTGATTCTTGACCAATTTTGCGTATGCGAAAACCTCGTTTCGTGGTTTGTTGATCGTGATCTCACGTTCGACACCAAAGTCGGTCTTTGTGGTCATGATCAGTGCGGCGATCACAGCGATGCCAACGAAAATCAACAGTCCGAAAGCGATCAATAGCTTTTTCAACATCTAATTGTCTCCTTTGCCGAGAGAATATAGACGAAAACCGCAGAATATCCAAATGATATTCTGCGGCGTGCAATTTAGTCCGAAATGGTTACGCTTATGCCGATTTGGCCGAGGCATCGCCTTCGGGTTTCCATCGGAGCACAGGCTTTCTCGCAGCGGCGGCTTCGTCCAGCCTGCCGATACGAGTCGAATGGGGAGCATTGATGACCAACTGCGGATCTTCACGCGATTCACGATCGATGTTCTTCATCGCATCGATGAATGCATCCATATCTGCGCGGCCTACTGATTCGGTCGGCTCGACGAGCATCGCGCCCTCAACAACAAGAGGGAAGTAAATTGTCGGGGGATGAAAACCGTAATCGATGAGCCGTTTGGCGATATCGAGAGTATGAACGCCGGAGGCGGTCTGATTCTTATGCGAGAAGATCACCTCGTGCATACAATCGGAATCGTAGGGCTTATGAAACGTATCTTTCAGCTTGTCGGCCAGATAACGTGCATTCAGGACGGCAGCCTCGGTCGCCTCTCGAAGGCCTTCAGCACCATGGGTGTAGATGTATGAGAGGGCACGAACCATCATCCCGAAATTACCAAAGAAAGCCTTTACCCGCCCGATCGAATTCGGCAGATCATAGTTCAGATGATAACGATCGCCGGTCTTTTCGATTCGCGGAACCGGAAGGAACTCAGCAAGTTCAGCCGTACAGCAGCACGGCCCGCAGCCGGGACCGCCTCCACCATGGGGAGTTGAGAAGGTCTTATGCAAATTAAGATGTATAACATCGACGCCCATGTCGCCCGGCCGCGCAACGCCGACGAGAGCGTTCATATTCGCGCCGTCCATATAGACCAGGCCGCCTGCATTGTGGATGACTTCACAGATCTCTTTTATGTTGCGTTCGAAAATGCCGACCGTGTTCGGATTTGTGAGCATCAAGCCTGCAACTCCACCTTCGTCGCAAAGCTGGCGGAGGTGCTGCATGTCGGTCAGGCCTTCGGCCGTGGAATTGATCGTCTTGACCGTAAAGCCGGCCAGAGCAGCCGATGCCGGATTTGTTCCATGAGCCGAATCCGGCACGAGGATCACGCGGCGATCATGCGAGGCTTCGCCGTCGCGTTTGTCCAGAAATGCACGAATTAGCATCACGCCTGTCATTTCGCCCTGTGCACCGGCGGCCGGCTGCAGCGAAACACCAGGCAAGCCGGTGATCTCAGCGAGGTCTTCCTGAAGGCGATAGATTAGCTCAAGTGCGCCCTGGGATTCTTCTTCCGGTGCGAGCGGATGAAGATTTGTGAAACCGGGAATTCTGGCTGTTTTCTCATTTAGCCGCGAATTGTACTTCATCGTGCAAGAACCGAGCGGATACAACCCGAGGTCGATGGAGTAGTTCCACGTCGAGATCCGAGTGAAATGGCGGATGACGTCGACCTCTGAGACCTCAGGGACGCCTTCGAGCCCATCGTTCCGCCGAAGTGCAGCCGGGATTATCGAATCGAGTTCGATGCTTTCGACGTCGAGCTTCGGGAGGCGATAACCCACGCGTCCGGTCTGCGAACGTTCAAAGATCAGTCCCTCGTTCTGTGTAGGATGCTGTGTGACTTTCGTAATTGACATACTATCGTTTAATGCTCGATCTAAGTTCTTCAAAATCCTCGGTCTTGACCAATTGATTCCACGCGTCCTTTAGCTTTTCAGGCGGCTCGACCAGTTTTCTCTCTTTCAACCCGAGCCAACCGCCAACACTCGTAACTCTGGCCGCGTGTGTCCCGTCATGCATATAAAAGTTGTTCACTACGCGGAACCTCGACGAATCCGGACTGACTCCGCCGTTCTCCATTGTGACCGAGATCTTGTCAAGCATTTTCACTTCGCGGAAATACTCGACGAAATCGCTCTTGATCACCGGCCCGAACCCAAGCCGGCCAAAATCTCCGGGCGGGAAGCCCTGCGATGCAAAGAAGGCGATCCGCGTATCGACGGCATATTCGAGATAGACCATGTTCGCTACGTGACCATTCGGATCGACATGACGCCAACCAGCCTCGAATAACTTTTCAAATCTAGGTCCCATTATGTCTTCGGCAGGCCGGTTTTTGCGACCTCTTCGACCAAACTGCAGAATCTGTCGAGTTCCCAGATGGTCGTATAAACATTAGGGGTGATCCTAATGCCGGAAAATTCTTCGTGTTCGATCGGCGTGGTAAATATCTTGTGCTTCGACATCAGATAACTTCCCAGCTTCACAGGGTCGACACCGTCGATCTTGAAATTTGCGATCGCGCAGTATTGTGTGGGGTCGAACGAAGTATTGAAACCAACCCCGGGAACATCCTTCAAACGGTTCATCCAATATCGCGACAAATAACGAAGCCGCTCTTCCTTTCGTTTGCCTCCGATCGCATTGTGAAACAAGATCGCTTCGCCGATCGCCAATCGCATCGCCGCCGAATGAGTTCCGATCTCTTCAAACTTGCGAATGTCGCTGCGGTTCTTGTCCTCGCTCGCCATCAACGCCCACACCTTGGCGATCTTATCCTTCTTGACATACAGCAATCCAGTTCCCTTGGGAGCATAAAGCCACTTGTGAAGCGACGTGCCGTAATAATCACAGCCGAGATCGTCTCGTTTAAAATCGAACTGAGCGAACGAATGAGCACCGTCAACGATCGTCTCGATGCCTTTAGATCTAGCCATCTCGCACACCTTGCGAACGGGGACGATCTGGCCGGTCAGATTTATTTGATGAGAAACCAGGATGAGTTTGGTTCGCGGCGTTATCGCACGTTCGAACGCCGATGCGATGTCGTCAACGTTCTTCGGGGCTAACGGTATCTTGATCAGATTCAGTTTCAGGCCTTCGCGAAGTTCACGCTGTCTGAGCGTCGTGATCATTCGCGGATAATCCTGAGTCGTGGTCAAGATCTCATCTCCCGATCTGAGATCGAGTCCCATCAACAAGATCTCAAGGGATTCGGAAGCATTACGCGTGATCGCGATCTCTTCGGCGTCGCAGCCGAACATTTCGGCAAGGCCGGTCCGGATCGTTTCAGACTGTGGTTCGAGGATCTGCCACATCGTATAGGCGGTTGCGTCCTCCTGCTGCCAGGTGTAGCGAACAAATGCCTCTGTTACGATTCGCGGACTCGGGCTTACGCCGCCGTTATTCAGGTTAATGATCCCGCGAGTGACAGAAAAAGCTTGCTGAATGTTCGCCCAATAATCCTCGTTCATCGCGGCTTCAAGCGGCGAAAGATGGTCGACCGCCTTTCCGGCTGCCTTGATGTTTTCAAAGAGCGATGCAACTGCGGTTGAAGACAAGGCCATAAGGCCCAGGCCCTTTCCTGCCGATCTCAAAAAGCGACGTCGATCGATGTCAGGAA
Organism: Chloracidobacterium sp.; assembly: GCA_016716305.1. Classification (NCBI taxonomy): domain Bacteria; kingdom Pseudomonadati; phylum Acidobacteriota; class Blastocatellia; order Chloracidobacteriales; family Chloracidobacteriaceae; genus Chloracidobacterium; species Chloracidobacterium sp. The sequence goes on along the minus strand of JADJWP010000001.1, from coordinate 114,164 downwards.
AGTTCGTGATGATCGACATATGCCTGCTCCAACTCCGCTTTGCACGACCAGCAAATATAGGCCTCGGGATTTACGGTTGAGAGGCATTTTGGACATCGTGGCCTGAGGCCCGTCCACCAGATCAAAATGTTTTGTGCTCCCAACCCAAGAGCGGCCATCAGCGCCGCGAGCAAAACAACGCCCAAACAAATTGCGATCTCGAAAGTTCCAAAAAGCATTGCCCTTGAACAACCAGAACGAAAACCGGGCTTCTGCACCAGTTATGTCATCAATAAAACCTACGAGAGCAACGCGACAAATCGATCGATCTGTTCGCGCTTGCTGGTTTCGGTGACACAAACGAGAAAGTCGTTCTCGTGGCCTGTGTAATACTTTGAGAGGGCGAGCCCGCCGATAATGCCATTCTGACGGATCGATCCCAACAACTCGGCCGCGGGTTTCGGTCCGCGTACAACAAACTCATTGAAAGTCGGTGCCGAGAAAGCGATATCATAGCCATCGATCTCGGCGATCTTCTTTCTTGCATACGCGGCTTTTTGCGCGTTCTGTTCGGCAACTTCCTGCAGGCCTTTCTTACCCATCGCTTCCATATAAATGGTCGCGGCAAGAGCGATCAGGCCTTGGTTGGTGCAGATGTTAGACGTCGCCTTCTCACGGCGTATATGCTGCTCGCGTGTGGAAAGCGTCAGCACGAAGCCGCGATTGCCATTCTTGTCGTATGCGACACCACAAAGACGTCCGGGCATTTGGCGTACAAATTTATCCTGCGTTGCAAACAGGCCGACGTGCGGGCCGCCAAAGCTCATCGGTATCCCAAAGCTCTGTCCTTCGCCGACGACAATGTCTGCACCGCAGCTTCCCGGCGACTTGAGCATTCCGAACGAGATGGCCTCTGTGACAACGACCACAAACAAGGCCCCGACCGCATGAGCAGCGTCGGCCAACGAAGCGAGGTCTTCGACACAGCCGAAGAAATTGGGCGATTGGACCACAAGTGCGGCGGTCTTATCATCAAGAGCCGATGTATCTGTGAATCGTCCGGTCGAACTATCAAAGGGTGCCTCGACGATACTCGTATCGCCATGCTGCGTGTAGGTGCTAGCGACCTCGCGATATTCTGGGTGAACTGATGTTGCAACGACGATCTTGTCGCGTTTGGTGACGCGCTGCGCCATCACGTAAGCCTCGGCCATCGCGGTCGAACCATCGTACATTGATGCGTTGGCAACCTCCATCCCCGTCAATTGGCAGATCAGAGTTTGAAATTCAAAGATGTACTGAAGAGTTCCTTGCGATATCTCGGGCTGATACGGCGTGTAGGATGTGAAGAACTCCGATCGCTGGATCAGATGATCTACGATAGTCGGCGAATAATGAGAATAGGTGCCGGCACCAAGAAACGATGGCTTGGTGGCGCCTGTGTTCTTCGCAGCCATTTCTTCCATCGCAGCGATGACCTCAGGTTCTGCAAGCGGATCGGTGATCTTCAGGTTGCGGTCAAGTCGAACGTCAGAAGGGATAGAGCGAAACAGATCGTTAGCATCTGCTATCCCGAGTTGTGCCTGCATTTCCGCCCTTTCTTCGGGCGAGTTTGGAATATATCTCATTAAGTTTTCAGCTATGCGTTGCGGCTTCGATCGTCGAGCCGGCTGCTTCGATCTGATCTGATCAGTTGGAACTAATCATGTAAGGCGATCCCGGATCGATCTGAGATCTAGCCCTGGCTCGACAAATATTCTTCGTATTCTTCAGCTGATAGAAGTCCGTCAGCCTCACCTGCATTGTCCATCTTGACCTTGATGAACCAGGCTTCGCCGTAAGGGTCGCCATTTACCTTTTCCGGGGTGTCGTTAAGCGAATCGTTCACTTCAACGACCTCGCCGGCGATCGGCGTGAAGATCTCGGACACCGCCTTGACCGATTCTACCGACCCGAAGGCCTCGTGCGTTGCGAACTTATCGCCGACACGCGGGAGGTCGACGTAAACCACATCGCCCAATGATGCCTGCGCATAATCTGTGATACCGATGCTTGCAACATCGCCTTCGACCGAGACCCATTCATGGTCTTTGCTGTAACGTAAACTTTCGGGGATATTTGACATATTTTTTAAGCGATCACGTAAAATTCGAACAAAGATCGGGGCTATTTTTGACGCTTATAGAACGGCGTCGGCACGACTCGGGCACTAGTTTTCTTTCCTCTGATATCGATTTTAAGTTCTTGCCCGACATTTGCAAATTCAAGGGGCAGGAAAGCAAGGCCGATGTTCTTCTTAAGGAACGGGGCAGGCGAACCTGAGGTGACGACACCAACCTTTTCCTCGCCAATGTATATATCAAACCCGTCGCGCCCGATGCCGGGCTCGGTCATCTCGAAACCGGCCAGTTTGCGCTTGATCCCGGCCGCCTTTTGTTCCTTGAGAACATCGCTGCCGATGAAAGCGCCTTTATCCAATTTCGTGATCCAGCCGAGGTTAGCTTCAAGCGGAGAGATGTCGTCTCCGAGTTCGTGGCCATATAACGACATCGCCGATTCCAACCTTAGAGTGTTTCGTGCCGCGAGACCGCAGGGAAGTATGCCGAACGGCTCGCCGGTCGCAAGCAATTTGTTCCACAACCGAACCGCAAATTCGGCTGCCGCATACACCTCGAATCCATCCTCGCCTGTGTAACCGGTCCGAGAGATGATCGAATCAACGCCGTCGACCTTGCCTTCGGCAAAATGATAATATTTGATCGCTTCGAGTTCGGTCTGGGTGAGCTGTTGAAGGATCGCTATCGCTTTCGGCCCTTGTATCGCGATCTGACAATATTCTGACGAAGCGTTTTTCAATTCAACACTGTCGTCTTTCTTCTGGTCTGTGATCCACGCCCAATCTTTTTCAGTGGTGCCGGCGTTGACGACCAACAACAATCGTTCGCCGCTAAATCGGTATACGAGCAAGTCGTCAACAACGCCGCCTTTTTCGTTGGTCAACGCAGAATAATGCGCCTGTCCATCGATCAGCTTCGCGACATCATTTGTCGTAATGCGATTTACGAACGATATTGCATCCCGACCATCAACCCAGATCTCGCCCATGTGAGAAACATCAAAGAGGCCGGCTCGGGTCCGCGTCGCCATGTGTTCCTCGATCACACCCGCCTTATATTGGACGGGCATATCCCAACCGCCAAAGTCGACCATTTTCCCGCCGAGTTCGCGATGAACGCTGTTAAGCGGCGTCTTTTTCAAGTTTTCGTCTGACATATATGGGTAACTGTAAATGAGGACGCTATCACGCTCAAGCGGATAGCGTCAATTGTCACAACATCATGGATATTAATGCGACAGATTCGAGAACCTGATCTGGCGGGAATCCGACTATCGAGGCCTGACAGACCTAACTCTTTGTTCTTTTCACGGGAGCGGGGAGCGTAGCAGCGGCCTCAATTATCTGCTCGCAATATTGCATTGAATTCAGGATGTGGGCACGTTCTTTTTCGTCTCGTGCTTTGTCCGAAGCGACACTGAGTAACGGGAGAAAACGCCGGGCGGCTGCTTCGAGCTTTCTAACGGCTTTCGGGAACAAGTCACCTTCGGTCTTGTTCTGTTTTAACGCGTCATTGTTGCGAGCGGCAATAACGTCGATGTCATCTATGGCCTTTTCCAATAACCGGCGAATATCAAAAAAGAGCTCTAAACTGGAGCCAGTTGGTGGCTCGCCCCATTTGTCCGCATCCTTTTTCTTGACCTCATCACCGCCGGAGTTGATCCCGAGTAAGCTAAAGCGGCGATCGATCATTTTTACCAACACATCGATCCTGAGATCGATATCCTGGTTCTCGCGAACAAGCTCGATCTCTGCCTCGGTCATGTAATCGCGCCGCTGGCCAACCGCACTGTCGACCGAAATGATCACAACGAGGCTGCACAAAAGCCACATGAAAACCAAGTGCCGGATGTTACGAATCTGTATCATTTGATCTGCCATTCTAACCGTCGCGAAGTACGGTTTCGCCGAAGAGCGGTTCTGTCGCTTTGGTCCGAGCGTCACGCAGCTGCTTTAGAAGGCTCCTAACATAGAATTCATGGGTCAGGGGCAATTCGCGTCTGACCAACTCCAGACGCGGTGTGAACCGGCGAAGGCCGATCTCGAACCGCTTGAAATTGTCCAGAACCCTTCCCTTGAATTTATCGTTCGAACCGAGAAACGACAGCGTGTCGTCCATCAGGGCATGAAAGGCACCTAGTTCGGCAAAAGCAGTATCAAGGTCGCCTCGCGAATTCGCAAGCTCGGCGTTCTTTAGCCTTACGTCCATAAACTCGAGAGCGGTCTTGGTTCGCTCTTTGACACCTTTTGAACTACTCAATTCGTCTCGCTCAGACTTCGAGATGACCTTCAACGGAGGTGGCGCCGTGTCGATCTCGGCTGGTGTCTGGGCATTTAACTGAAACGCAGAAACGAATAAAACCGATGCTGAAAGAACGAATACGGCATAGCGGCCGCTTTTACGCTGCTTTCCACGTACCGGAGACAATACGATTTCGCGCAATTGATAGTAGCTGCTTGTTCTCACTTTCCCTTTCTTGAATCTAACTGCCGCTGGAGAGTCGGCAATCGAAGTCTGATACGGTCTATTTCAAGAGCATCTTTTACCGGGTCGGCACGGCGTAAATACTCCTGATAATTCGCCATCGCGTCAAGATATTCATTCAGGTGGTCATGCGAAACCGCCAAAAAATAGTAGGCCGTGGTCAGATTCGGTTGGTGCTCGATCAGCCATCGGAATTCCCCTTTCGCTTCGGGGTATCGCTTCAACTGAAATAACGCGGTCGCAAGATTGGCTCGGACCGTCGAATTGTCGGGCGACGTTTTGGATATCTCGCGAAGAAGGTCAATCGCCTGAAGATAGAGTTTGGCTTGAACCAACGCCCCGGCGAAACCGATCGCATGGGATATATTACTCGGCTCTCGTTCGTAGGCGGAACGGCAATACTGCATCGCTTTTGCCGGCGAACTCGCGCGATACAGATTACATAGACGCCCAAGAACTGCGGCATCGGTCGGATCCGCGACCAGTAGTTTTTCAAGATCGGCGGGGTTTTCGGTCGCCTCGACCCTCAGCCGTTCGCGAAACTCGACCGCTGCTTTTGACTTAGAAGGCATCGCGTCGATCAGAGCCACAGCATCATCGGTCTTACCTGACGCGGCCAAGATCTGAGCCCGAAGCAATTGGGTCGTGCCGCTTCTACGGCCGGCGGCTTCGATGCGGGCGACGTATTCTTCTGCACGGGTTGGATCGCCAAGTGCGAGCGAAGCCGCCGCAGCGACCGTCATGGCGGACGTGCTTTCGCGATCGACCTGCAGCGCCCTTAGTGCGCTGGAAAATGCAGCGGAATGATCGCCGAGCGCATTCTCCAATGCACCGCGAGATGCCCAAATTGCGGCCGTTGGTTTTGCTTTCTCGGTCAAGGATGAAACTGCATTTAGCAGATCACGAAGGACCGGCTTTGATGCATTAGTTGCGATCCGCAATTCGGTGATCGCAGCGTACGCCGGGAAATTGAGTTCATCGAGTTTGATCGCCTTTAGTAGTATCGGCTCGGCTTCCGCGAATTTTGCATTTGTGACGAGAATCGAACCAAGGCACGCCAAAGCGAGAGTCCAATCCTCTCTGAGTTCGACCGATCGGCGAAATGCAGACTCGGCTTCTTCAAAATTTCCTTGAGCCAAATAAGCGTTTCCTAGCTGTAGCTCAGCCTCGGGGAATTCAGGAAGGAGTTTTAGTGTCTGACGGTAAAGGTCGATCGCACCCTTCAGGTCGCCTTTTTCATGAAGGTCCTGCCCACGATTGAAAAGCGCGACGGCGTCACTGTCCGTACTGCCATTCTCTTGTCCGAATGCCCGGGGGCCGTTCGCGGCCAAAACCAGAGAAACGACCGCGACGCACCAAAGGATCGGACGACAATTTCGCAGTTGGAAGACTACACGAAAAAAACTCATAGAGAATGCTCAATCATACCATTCGGTTCTGAATTTTCCTACGAAATTCACTTTGTTCGACGAAACGTCGATTTCGATTCGATACGGTTGCCTATCGTAAACCGCTAAGTTAAGATTTTGATTTTGCGATGTGACTAACGCCGATCAGAAAGCCTTCGAGAACACGATGCCATACCTGCCGATCGGGTCGTCAGTTGCGATAGATCCAAGACTATCTGAAAAAGAGATCAAACTCCGAACCATGCTTCGTTCGATGCAGACGGTTCTGATCGCGTTTTCCGGTGGGGTAGATAGTTCGTATCTCGCGCATATTGCAAATCAGGAATTGGGTTCCAATGCGGTCTGTGTTTTGGGGTTATCGCCGAGTGTATCGAGGCATCAGAGGTCTGAAGCGATCGGCTTTGCACGTCGCTATGGGCTGAAATTCGAGACCGTCGAGACGGCAGAGATCGAAACGGCGGAATATAAGGCAAACGCCTCGAACAGGTGCTACTTCTGCAAGGCCGAGCTTTACAAAAAGTTGCGGGCGATCGCCAACGCGCGAGGGATCGATCAGATCATTGACGGCACCAATGCAGACGACCTCACCGATCATCGACCGGGTCGGGCCGCGGCAGCCGAGAATGATGTTGCAAGCCCGCTTGCGGATGCCGGAATTACGAAAGACGGCGTCCGGGCGCTGAGCAGACAACTCGGCTTACCCACGTGGGATCGACCTGCAAGCCCGTGCCTTTCGTCAAGGATCGCCTACGGCACTCCTGTGTCGATCGGACGTTTGACGAGGATCGAAAAAGGTGAAGAGCTTCTGAGAGATCTCGGATTCATCGAGTTTCGCGTTCGTGTTCACGGCGATCTCGCGCGGATCGAGATCGCAAAGGGCGAGTTTGACAAGTTCCTTCACGGCGATGTGATCAAGGATATCGCAGACAGTTTTAAGAAGTTTGGATTCAAATATGTGACATTTGACCTTGACGGATTTCGATCAGGGTCTATGAATCAAGAATTAGGCGACGACGGTCGTCTGAAATGACTCGAAATACTTGGAGATGATCTAAAGAAATGGCAAATCCGATGGCCGATGAAATGCGGCGATTCAAGGGAAGCGATGAAAAGAACCCGTTCGAGGCAATGAGCGAACGGTTTGACCGTGCTGCTCAGTTGATGGGCCTTGACCCCGACCTCTACGCCGTAATGCGCGTGCCGAGCCGGGAATTGAAGGTATATATCCCGGTACGGATGGATACCGGTCACATACAGGTCTTTGAAGGCTTTCGCGTTCAACACAATTTTGCACGCGGGCCGGCAAAGGGCGGCATTCGATACGCACCTGATGTCACACTCGACGAGGTTAAGGCTCTTTCGGCGTGGATGACATGGAAGTGCGCGGTCGTCAACGTGCCTTTCGGTGGCGGCAAGGGCGGGATAATCTGTAACCCGGCACAGATGTCGATCGGCGAACTTGAGCGAATGACGCGCAGATACACGGCGGAATTGATCGATTTCATAGGACCCGATAAGGACGTGCCGGCACCGGACATGAACACGAATGAACAGACCATGGCTTGGATCATGGACACGTATTCGATGCATGCCCGACACACCGTTACAGCCGTCGTGACCGGGAAGCCGGTGGCTTTAGGCGGATCGCTCGGACGCCGAGAGGCGACCGGCCGAGGAGTGCTTTTTACGGTCAATGAGGCGATCAAGCGGTTCAAACTGACCCCACAGGAGACCTCGGTCGTCGTCCAAGGCTCTGGCAATGTCGGCGGTATCGGCGCCGCCTTGATGCATGAACAGGGGTATAAGGTAGTAGCGATCTCGGACATCAACAACGGAATTTACAACAAGAACGGGCTCGACATCCCAAACGTTCTTGAGTATCTCAACAAGAATAAATCGCTTGAGGGGTACCAGAACGCCGAACCCGTTTCGAACAAGGACCTGCTTGAGTTGGAATGCGACGTGCTTGCCCCGTGTGCGACCGAAAACCAGATCACGTCAGAGAACGCCGATCGTATCAAGTGTAAGATCCTTGCCGAGGGAGCGAATGGCCCGACGACGCCGAAAGCCGATAAGATACTGCATGATAAGGGGATATTCGTTATTCCTGATATTCTGGCCAATGCCGGCGGCGTGACCGTTTCGTATTTTGAATGGGTTCAGGACCGAATGGGCTACTTTTGGCCTGAAAGCCAGGTCAATGAACGGCTCGAGGAAAAAATGGTTGCGAGCTTTAATGAGCTTTGCCACTACGCCGACAAACACGAGGTCGACACACGTACCGCGGCGTACATGTTGGCGATCGACCGCGTTGCGTACGACACGCGAATGCGCGGCATTTATGCATAAAGAAAAAATGCGTAATTAGTTAAAAATACTTGATTTTCGGGAAAACTTGTAATAAGGTCTTTGTGAAGTAAGACCATAAGCATTGGCAGTTTTAGGACGGCTTAGGTTTGTGTGATCTTGCAGGAACGCAAGTAATAGAGCTTTTTTGTACTGAGCGCTAAATGTTCTTTCGCCAAATGGTTTGGCAAAAGTCTAGGCGTGTGTAATACTTATGTAGCTTCAGAAAATATTGCACTACCATATTTTACAGCTACAAATTGAAATTTGATTATTTATTTCGGCGGAGGAATATGATGAATCTCGCTTACAGAGTGTTTATTGTAACGCTGACCCTCTTGGCACTTGTATTTGCGGCCAATTCGCAAACGGACAACAGCAAGCGGTCTGCTAAAGATGACAGAAACACGGCTCCTACTGTAGGAACTGGAGGCCCGACTGGCGGCCCTACCGGTCTCTTCACAGTCTACGACGGCCAAACCCTTAGAAAGGGTGAATTTACATTTAGCGCTGCGGTCAGCAATTATGACCGTGATCCGGGCAACGCTGACTTTACTGAGGTGCCCGTCAGCTTTCAGGTAGGTCTTACGAACTACTTTGAAATGTTCTTTAACACCGATGCATACCGTGGTGTGAAGGTGAACAACCCGGCAACATTATCAGGTTTTTACCTCCCTAATTCGCGGATCAACGGCATTAGCCCGGCTGCGATCATTTATGCTCCGCAGGGGCCGTCACCGGGTATTTACTCTGGTCGAGCGGTCTTTCGTCCGGCAGGTACACAACCGTGGTCGGTGTTTCCTTACATCGGCGGCAACTCTGGCACCTTTGGTTTGATTCCGCCGCAGTTTTCAGGGCCGCTCTTTGGCTTTGGCGCAGGCACGAACGCTCTTATGGGACCCCCGAGGCCAGGTGGCGGCGGTTCGTCTGCTGACAATTTCCCCGGGATAGGATCTGTTTATGGCAGCATTCTTCCGGGCATCGTTCTCCAGACGGTTACATTGCTGAACCCGAATGGGGCACCCTCAGGTACGGCACCTAGCGTATTCACGACGGCACCTTCATATTTGCCAGATGCACCGTTCATAAACCGAACGTGGGGAACGGCATCGTTCAGCACATTCACGGTCGGCGGCAAGTGGCGTTGGACGAACGTCAACAATCCGGTCGGTTTCGGCATCATGGGTGCGTATCGTTTCTATGCTGATACTGCAAATGATTTCGCTGGTTTCAATCAGCTTCAGCGTGGTGCCAGCCCGGGCGGAAACCGCGGCGACATCCTGCTGTCTCTGTTTGCTGATGCTCGCGTAGCCCGCTGGGCAAATGTCTCGGCAAACGTCGGCTACCATTGGAATGCAAGCGTCAAGGGAGATTTCCCGGGCGGCGAATTTACGCTTCTCGATCGTCCTGACGAATTCCTTACGTCGGCAGCGATCGATTTCCCGGTCAACCGATATTTCCAACCGATCGTCGAGTTCCGCTCGCTTCGTTATATCGGCGGCAGAACGCCGAATGCACTTGAGAAGCACCCGATGGATCTGATCGGCGGATTCCGTATTTTCCCGACGCGCTGGTTCGGTATGAGCTTCGCTTATCGCTACAACGTCAACCAGCTGGATGACGGCGATTTTGACGATGAATCATTTACCGGTTCTGCGTTCATTCCGTGTGCTACGGTCGTGACCCAGCCGGGTGATCTAGGCAATGGCGGATGTATTCCGCAGACTGTTACCAATACGTTCACGGGACGTCCTCCGGGACTCCGCGTTTCGGATAACCCGCATGGTTACATCTTCCAGACCTTTATCGGACGACGAAACACGCGTCTCGAGGACAAGGTCAATCAGTGGGCAAACGTTACAGCTGTAGAACTCAGCGATTCGACCATTACGCTGCCTTGCGGCCCGGGATTTGTTCCGGTCGAAGGTGCGACATGTAACGACAACACAACGATCAATGTTTCGACGACGGCAGTCGATCCGGAAGGCGACGTCCTGACCTACAACTACACGGTTTCGGGCGGACGGATCGTTGGTTCAGGTGCTAATGTCCAGTGGGATCTGAGTGGACTTGGAAAGGGAACCTATACCCTGACCGCAGGCGTCGATGACGGATGCGGACTTTGCGGACAGACCCAGACCAAGACCGTAACGATCGAAGACTGTAACTGCCGCAGGGCTTGCGACTGCCCGACCTTGTCGGTGACCGGCCCGGCTGGAATCACGACACCGGGTGACGCAATGACCTTCACCGCTAACGTTAGTGGTGGTGCGAGCGTAACGTACAACTGGACGGTGAGCCGCGGAACGATCGAAAGCGGTCAGGGCACGCCGAGCATTCGTGTTCGCACCTCGCGTGAAGACGCGGGCCAGAACATAACTGCCACGGTGAACCTTGGCGGACAGGATCCGGCATGTAATTGTCCGGAGACTGCTTCGGAAACTGCTCCTGTCGATCCGTATCCGGAACCGCTTTTGGTTGACGAATTCGCTAAGCTACAGAACGATGATGTTCGTGCACGTCTCGACGCCTTCTTTGTCGAACTGCAGAACAACCCGACAAATCAGGGCTACATCATCAATTACGGTACTGACCGAGATATCGCTGCACGCGAACGGCTGATCAATAATCATATTGACTTCCGTCGCTTTGACCGCAGCCGTATCACGCTGGTACGCGGCGGAGACACCGGTGCAGGCATAAACACCAAGCTGTACCGTATACCGCCCGGAGCACAGAATCCGGCACCGTAACGTCTGACTCGCTTCATGCCGGAAACGGCATGAACATCATAAAAGCAGCGGGCAGGGAACTTTGGTTCCCTGCTCGCTTTTTTCGTTCTTGGTTATCCCGCACATTATTTCTTTGCTTTGGGCGCGTATTTTGGCTAAACTAAGGTTTGCAGCTCAAACGTCTGTCCGCGTTCGAAATACTTCCCCCAAACTTAATTTGGTGCGAACGTTAAACGAGCTGATTTCATCTGATCTCCGTTGATCTTCCTGAAATTGATTCTCTTTACCCGAAGCGGCCAATAAAATCATATGAACATCGATCTCGCTAAGATTTATAGAGTCACATCACTTTTGGTATTCGCGGCGTTGATTGCGGTTTCGATTCCGACGACGCTATTAGCGGATGGGAATGTCTTCAAGGATCCGAAGAACTTTGCTGAATGGACCGTTGTCGGACCCGACGGCGGAGATGTCAGAGCGATCGCTATCGACCCTAAAGATCCTGAACGTATCTATATCAGTACGCTTGACGGACAGATACATTCGTCCAGCGATGGTGGACGAACGTGGCAAATGCTCGTAAATCTCGATAAGCCTCAGCTTGTCATCGACGACATGTTCGTTGACAGCCGCGATTCGAACGTTATTTATGCCGCGGGCCATCGCCACAAGGCGCCCGGCGGTTTCTTTAAATCGAAAGATGGGGGCAAAACCTGGAAAGAGTCAAAGGAACTGCGAAACGAATCGATTCATGCAATGACTCAATCGGAAAGCGACCCTGAAAATCTTTTTGTCGGAACGACGAGCGGAGTATGGGTCTCGCGAAACTCGGGCGACGATTGGGAAAAGATCTCGTCCGGGTCAATGCCGATAAATGTCAATTCGCTGGCGATCGACCCGCGGAGCCGAGACACCATATTTGCTGGAACCTGGTGGCGTGCGTACAAGTCGACCGATGCAGGAAAGAGCTGGAAGCTGATCAAGGACGGGATGATCGACGATTCGGATGTTTTTGCGATCGACATTAACGAACGGAATCGCGATCACATCTTTGCTTCGGCCTGCAGCGGTATCTACGAATCGCTTGATGGCGGCGAGAAATGGAAAAAGATCCAGGGGATCCCGTCCACATCGCGCCGCACACGAGCTATCCTTCAACACCCTTCACAGCCAGGAACGGTGTATGCCGGAACCACCGAAGGATTTTGGATGTCCGTCAACGGCGGCAAGACCTGGAGCATGACGACCCAGAAAAATCTTGAGATAAACAAGATCGCCGTGCACCGGCAAGTCCCTAACCGGGTATTTATTGCCACGAATAACAACGGCGTGATGGTGTCGAATGACGGTGGTAAGAGCTTTTCGCAGACAAATCAGAACTTTACAAGCCGCTTTGCATATTCGGTCACGGCGGATGTCTCGCAACCGGGCAGGCTTTATGCAACGACGCACAATACGGCAAGCAGCGGCGGTTTCTTTTTTGTCAGCAGCGACGGCGGAGCGAATTGGCAGCCGGCTCGCGGACTCGACATGAATAAGGTGTCGTTGTTTTCGGTTCTGCAAGATCGTATCGATCCGAATCGTATGTTTCTGGGTACAAATCTCGGCATCTTCCGCTCTCTCGACCGCGGAGCATCCTGGACGCTGGTTCCGGTAGCGAAGCCTGCCAAGGCGGCGACAACGTCGAAACGCATGACCGCAGCGCAACGTCGCGCGGCGGCGGCTGCTGCGGCAAAGTCCGCGGCAGCAGGTCCGAAACTCGTTCCGGGATTGACCGAAAAGGTCAAGGTACTTGCTTTCACCGAAGATGAAAAGAACGGTCTCTTTGCCGGAACGGACAACGGACTATTTCGAACGTATGACATATCAAAAGGATGGGAAAAGTTGTCGTTCGGTGCCGGCGTCAGCGAGAACGTTTTTGCTGTGTATTCGTCACCGCTCGTGCCGGGAACGATCTGGGTAGGGACCGCGACATCAGGCGTGCTTGTTTCGCGAGATGACGGAAAGACCTGGGAAAAGACCGACGGTGCGCCGCAGAACATTCCGGTCATCTCTCTTGCCGGCGATCCGAAACGACCTAATTACATCTACGCCGGAACTACCCAGTCGCTTTACCTGACCAGGGATGGCGGCCGATCGTGGACGCGTCGAGGCGGAAATCTGCCGCTTGGCAAGTTTACGAGCATATTGATAAATCCCGAGAATACGGATGAACTGTTTGTCGCAAGTTCTTTAGAGTCCGATGGCGGGATCTATTATTCAGACGATGCCGGCAACAAGTGGCGGCGTGTCGATTCGAAGGAGATGATCGTTCCGAGCAGACGGGTCTGGGCCCTTGCTTTTGACCCGGTCGACCGCAATCGAATATTCGCTGCATCACACTCATCCGGCATTTACCGTATTCAGCGAATTGACGACTCGGCACGCAGCAACGAAGCAGCCTCTTCGAAGCAGCTTGGAAATTAGCCGGGACGGTCCGGCCGATACTAGAGACGGTCAATCGGCCGTCTCTTTTCATTTGGGGCTTGGAACTGACGGCCTGGACAATTATACTTTTTTCATCGAGGAGCAAATCTGTTAGATGCAAGAAATAGCATGTCCAGCACCGAGCGGCGATGTGACCGTCTCGGTTGAGAGCATTCCGTTTTCCGATCTGCCCGGACAATCGCGCCTCTTCAGGGAATACCAAGCCGATCCGCTGTCGCTTCGGAAATATTATCCAACGGCTGTTGCCTCGCATACGGACATCGCGGACCGGGTCAACGACGTGCTAAAACACCATACAGCTGACCGTTCGATCTTGTGCGAAGCACTTGAGGATATGAACCGTAAGTTTGGTGCTCCGCAGACCACACTCGACAACATTGCCTCCCTCAGGGAGCCGGACTGTGTTGCGGTCGTTTCAGGTCAGCAATCGGGTTTGTTCACCGGGCCGCTATATACGATCTATAAGGCGCTCTCAGCTGTGAAGATGGCCGAATGCCTTCGAGGACGCGGCATCAAGGCCGTGCCTGTGTTTTGGATCGCCACCGAAGATCACGACTTCGAGGAAGTTTCGAAGACGTTCGTGCTGAACAGCGAAGGCCGGATCGTTGAACTAAAAAATCAGCCTAAACGTTGTCACGAAGAGCTTCCGGTCGGCTATATCAAACTCGACGACAGCATTCGTGAAACAATTGACGTGCTTATTGCAGAGCTGCTCCCGACCGAATTTTCGGCGGAATTACGGGCGATCGTCGAAGAGAGCTGGACTCCGCAAAACTACTTCGGCGATGCATTTGCGACGCAACTGACCTCGCTGTTGGGCAAATACGGACTGATAATGCTATGCCCGCTCGATTCACGTTTGAAAGGCCTTGCATCGCCGGTCTACCGCGACGCCATCATGCGATCGGCCGAGATCGTTGAGGCACTCCGTAAACGAAGTGACGAATTGGTCGCTGACGGTTATCAGGCTCAGGTCTTTATCGGCGACGATTACTTCCCGTTGTTTTGGCAGTCGCGCGACGGAAGCCGTCATTCGCTCAAAAAGAGCGAGACGGGTACATTAAGGACGAGAGACGGATCAAGAGAATTCACGCTCGATCAACTTGCCGAGATCGCCGAGCGCGAGCCGACGCGGTTCAGCCCGAGCGTTGTGCTCAGGTCGGTCGTCCAAGATCATTTGCTGCCCACGGTTTGTTATTTCGGAGGTGCGGCTGAGATCGCCTATTTTGCACAGAGCGGCGAGGTGTATCGGGTTCTTGACCGACCGATAACGCCCATCCTCCATCGCCAGAGCTTCACGATGGTCGAATCGCGTCATGCAAGATCGCTGAAGAAATACGAATTGCGGTTCACCGATCTGTTTGCCGGGCTCGATTCACTGCTTCCGAGAATTGTCGATGAATACTTGAATGCGGACACGGCCGGGCTTATCGCTGAGGTAGAGGCGCGAATAAACAGCGAACTAGATCGGCTCGACCTCAACCTTGCGGCGGTAGACCCGACATTGGCCAATAACCTCGAGAAGCGGCGCAGAAAGATCATCTACCATATCGAGTCAATTCGAAACAAATTCCGCCACTCGCAGTTCTCCCGCGACGAGGTGATCAGGCGGCGGCTTGAGACGATGTTCGCAGCCATCTTGCCTCACGAGCACCTTCAGGAACGTAGTCTCAATATTCTCTACTTTGTTGATCGATTCGGCACTGATTTTGTCGATTGGATATATGACAGTATCGATCTAAGCGACAAAGGCCACCGCGTCGTGTCTCTATAACATGAACAAGATCCGCGTTCTTTCAGACAATCTCGCCAATCAGATCGCGGCAGGCGAGGTCGTTGAGCGACCCGCTTCCGTAATAAAGGAACTTGTCGAAAATTCGATCGATGCCGGTGCCTCACGGATAAAGATCGAAATAGAACTGGGCGGCCGGCGTTTGATGCGAATAAGCGACGATGGCGAGGGAATGGAACGCGACGATGCGATCTTGTGCTTCGAGCGTCACGCAACGTCTAAGATACGCGAACTGGACGATCTTGGGCGTATCGTCACGCTTGGGTTCCGTGGTGAGGCTCTTGCGTCCATCGCATCGGTGGCAAGAGTCGAGCTATTGACGAACACCGATGCCGATAAACCGGCAACGCGTGTTGTAATCGAGGGAGGAAGGCTGCTGGATGTAAAAGATGCGGCGCGGCCGGTCGGGACAACCATCACAGTGCGCGACTTGTTTTTCAATACGCCTGCGCGCCGTAAGTTCATGCGGTCGGAGGCTACTGAAAATTATCACATTACCCTTATCGCCACGCATTACGCTCTTGCGCACCCGGATATTGCGTTCACCCTGATGAACAATGGGAGGGAAACGATCTCTGCCGCTCCTGCAAAGGATCTAAAAGAGCGTGCGTTTCAGATCTTTGGCAGCAGTCTTATGGAGAGCCTGATCCCCGTTTCGGGCGGGCGAGACCATGTTGCAAGGGTCTCAGGGTTCATTTCGGCACCCCGCGAGCGGCGGACCAATCGCGACTCACAGTACTTTTTTGTGAACCACCGCTTTGTTCGTGATAAAACGATCGCCGAGGGGCTGCGTGAAGGGTTTCGTTCGGTCCTTCCGAACGGCGTGTATCCAGTCGCATTTCTTTTTCTTGACCTTCCACCGGAAGAGATCGATGTAAATGTCCATCCGGCGAAGACCGAGATCCGTTTCAGACGAAGCGAAGCGGTAAAGGACGTGATCGGTGAATCGGTACGAATGTCTCTTGCCCAAGCCGGTTTCCTTGCCGAAGATGAAACCAGGCCTGAGCGGCTGGATGCATTCATGAGTCCGACGGAAAGGACCTCTGATCCGCCGCTCGCGGATGGAGCGACCTCGTTTGGTCCCGGTACTGCTTTTGCAGGCAGCGGGGCTCCGATCGAGCGAACTGACGATGTGTCCAAAGACACGATGGGAAAGGAACTGACGACCGAAGAACCGCCCTCAGGCCTTTTTGGTGATGCGTTGGTTGATATTGCTCCCGCCTCTCTCGTGTTTGAGCAGATCGCCGAGACACGCCGTATTTTCGATCATGAGACGATAACGGCGATCGAAGAACCGCCTCCGGCGCGTTCCGCCAGATCAGAAAATCGGGCTCTCCCGCCGGTTGATTCGGCAGAGCGGATCGTTTCGACTGCTGAGATCGATGAGGTCAGATATTCGAAGATCCGGCCGATCGCACAGCTTCACGATAGCTTCATAATCGCCGTCGACGACGAAGGAATGCTGCTGATCGATCAGCACGTTGCTCACGAAAGAATACTCTTCGATAAATATCGAAAGCAGGAAACCGACCGGCCGATCGAATCGCAAAATCTCTTGCTGCCCGAAACCGTCGATCTGACGCCAGCTCAGGCAGAAGCCTTCCAGCTCGTTGAGGCGGACCTTGCCTCGCTTGGCTTCGGAACCATGCGGCTTTCGGGGCGAACTATTGCGATCAAGTCCATACCGACCGATCTGCCTGCCTCCGAGGCACGCAATCTGTTCAGTGAAATACTTGATACGGTCGAACTCGAAAGTCGTGGGTCCGCAAAATCGAGCCTTCGCGACGATATCGCAGCCAGCCTCGCATGCAAGGCCGCGGTCAAAATAAACATGTCGCTAAGTCCGGAAAAGATGCAGTGGCTTATCGACCGGCTGCTCGTTACGTCATCGCCGACCACATGCCCCCACGGACGTCCTGTGATCCTTCGCTTGACCATGAAAGATATCGAGCGCGGATTTCAGCGTACTTAGATCTTCGAATTCCGTTACAGACCGCAAACGCCCGTTCAGGAGCGTTAAGAAAGATCGCACCGCGATGAAGTTAGTCTTGACTTCCGACAAAGTGCGGAGTAAATTCTGTTTTGCGGAGCATTCGACCTTTACTAGTCAGTAATATGCAGTGATCGTGTTAGGCCAATGAAGAGAATAAACTTACAGCGAGCGAAGTCACAGATCGCCAGGCCAAACACGATACGTGACATAAACAAACAGATCGTTTTGAATTATGTCCGCGACAGAGCTCCGATCTCGAGGGCTGAGATCGCAAGGGAAACCGCACTACACCGATCGACCGTTTCCGTCATCATCGACGAACTGCTTGCTGTCGAATTGATCGAAGAGATCGGCGTCGGCATTTCTTCCGGCGGACGTAAACCGACATTATTCAAGCTGAAATCGAATAAACCGCTTGCTATCGGCATTGACCTAACGCCCCGAATAACGACGATAGCTGTTGCCGACCTCGCTGGGCAGGTCATGGAGAAGGAGTCGTTTTCGACCTCGCCTGATATCGAGTTCATGACGAACCAGATACTCGATCGGGTCAAGCGGTTGGCGGATAAATACGACGGCTGCGGATTAGAGATCGGAATGAGCGTTCCGGGGCTCGTCGATCAACGACTCGGTAAGATCTTTCACATTCCATACTTCGACTGGCGGGACTGGAACATTTGTCAGAAGATCGAACAACTGACCAATTTACGCGTAACGGTCGAAAACGATGCGAACGCCACAGCATTGGCAGAATTGTGGTTTGGGCCTGAAAAACTGAGAAAAACAGACACATTCGTCATGGTCCTCGTCGGCGAGGGAATCGGGACCGGTATCATATTTGACGGGCAGATCTTTCGCGGCGAGAAGGGCGCAGGCGGAGAATTCGGCCATATGATCGCCGGAAATGATGCTCCTGTTGAATGCTCCTGCGGCAGCCGGGAATGCTGGGAAGCATACGCCTCAGAGAAGGCGATCATCGAAAGGTACAAAAGGCATCTAAAAACGGATGATCTGAAACAAAACGATATGGACATCCGTGATCTGGTCGAACTGGCCCTGAACGGCGAAAAGCACGCCGTTCTTGCCCTCAAGGAGACGGCCCGGTTCCTTGGAGACGGAATATCGAACCTGATCGTAGGGCTTTCTCCTCAGGTGGTGATGGTCAGCGGTAAGATCACCAAAGCGTGGGATCTGTTTTCCGACGAGCTTTGCCGCGTTACCGATCGGAGTATGCTTGCCGGGTTGCCGCAAACCGTCCTTATGCCATCATCGTTGGGTGATTCGCCGACGCTGACCGGTGCCTTTGGCTTGGTCTTGGCAAGGAAGTTCGGCTCCGCAAGTTAGTTTGCAAGAAGGTCGCCTTGACTCTGGCGGCGGCGTATATTAAAACTTTGTTGGCAACTCCGACAAACAATTTGAAACCAAAGGGCGTCTTGGCCCGTTTCGATAAATATCGCCAGCAAAATTAGAGGTCGCTTTTCGAGAGTGCTAAAGTCGTGTTTTACGAAACGCAATAATTCAGTGCGAAGGAGAAAATAAAAATGCGCAGAACAATGACCATGAGCCGCTTCGCCGCGATGATCGTCGTCGCCGCGGCAGCTTTTCTTTTGGGGTCAGTTGAGATCGCCGGTCAATCGCAAGCGATCAACGGCCAGATAGAGGGGATCGTTACAGATGCCAACGGAGCTGCGGTTCCGAATGCAACGGTGACGATCCGTAATATCGAAACCGGTTCCGAGCGAACTTTGACAACTGACGCCGGCGGTGGCTATCGGGCGCCTCTCCTTCCACTTGGAACTTATCGCGTGACGATCGAGGCTCAGAATTTCAAGCGTCTCATCCGTGAGGGCGTTACGTTGACGACGGGCTCGACGGCGACCGTCAACGCGGCTCTTGAGGCCGGCGGCTTGGAGGAGACCGTGACGATCACGTCGGACGCCCCGATCGCTGACCCCGGCAAGATCGATGTCGGCCGCGTTATGAACGCACGCGAGGTCCAGAATCTTCCGCTGGTTTCACGAAATCCATATAACTATGCACTTCTTCAGGCGAATGTAACGGGCCGGCCGAATGTCGAGTTCGGCGTTCCGCGTATCAACGCGAACGGCTACACACGTCGCACAAATTATCAGCTTGACGGTAATAACAATACGCAGGCAGACCGCGGCGGCATTCGATTGATGCCGATCTCGGATACGTTCGTCAGTGAGGTCCAGCTTGTGACCAATGGTTTTTCGGCGGAGTTCGGCAATACACCCGGCTTGATCATGAACGCTGTTACGCCGTCGGGCACGAACGGCCTTCACGGGTCTGCGAGTTATCGTTTCCGCAGGACGGCAATGTCATCCCGTCCGTTCAACACTTCGCCGACGTCACAAAAGCCTGAAACGAAGGTCGACAACATTACGGGAGCCATCGGCGGGCCGTTCATCAAAGATCGATGGCATTTTTACGGAGGGTATGAATGGGTCGAACGCGATCTGGCAGGCGAACCGCAACGCGTTATCACGATATCAGATGCGAACAAAGCGGCTTTGATCGCTGCCGGAGTGCCGGCAGGTGCGTTTCCTACAGCGATCCCGGCTTCGCAAAAGGTGAATTTCTTCATTTTTCGGACGGACGCACAGTTGAACGAAAACAATCGGCTATCAGGCAGATTCAATTACTTTAAGAACGTCTCGCCGAATAACATTGCCGGCGGCCTCAACACGCTTGAGCGGAGCATTACATTTGACGACAAGTCATATTCGGTCGGAGTCCAACTCGCTTCGATAATCAACTCTGAGATCCTTAACGAATTCCGATATCAGTACGCGAAGCGTGATTCGCGAAATATCGCTAACGAAAATTCAGCTTCCGGCATTAGCCTCGTGATCACAGGCGTAGCCAATTTCGGAGCTCCAGAAAATGACGACACGATCGCTCCGCTTCAAACCACGAATCAATTTCAAAACAATCTCACGTGGACGCGTGGCGATCATGTGATGAAATTTGGCGGCGGAATGAATCGGATCGACGACACACGACGATCGAATCAGTTTGCCCGCTACACGTTTCCGTCGATCGCGGCCTATGTATCGGCGCAGACCGGAATCGTTCAGACCGGTGCTACCTGCCCGAGTGGGGCGACCCGATGTTATACGAACTACGTTGAAGCGTTCGGAGAGCCCGGGATCGATTATCAGTCGACGTTTTGGAATTTCTTTGCTCAGGACGATTGGAAGGTAACTCGAAAGCTGAAGCTCAACTACGGGCTTCGGTACGATATCTACAATATCCCCGAGGCGTTCAGCGATTCGCCGTTCTCAGCCTCGCAGAGCTTCAAGGTCGACAAGAACAATTTTGCTCCGCGCCTGGGAATGGTCTATGCATTGCGCGACGGTGACCGCCCGACAGTGATCAGGGCTAGCGCGGGTATATATTTTGATACCGTCTATCTTGATTTCTATCAGCGTGCTTTGTTGAATAATGGCAGTCCGCGGCTGTTCAACTTCACCTTTGCACCGGCAACAGCTGGTTCACCGGCATTCCCGTCAACACTGGGCAGTCTGCCGCCCGGATCGGTCTTGCCTCAACAGAGCATTGAAACGATATCGCCCGATTTCGAGAATATGTACGCGATGCACTTCAATGCACAGCTCGAACAGGCGTTGACCGAAGACCTCTCATTTACGGTCGGTTTCATCCGCTCTGGCGGCAGACATATACCGCTGTACCGCAACATCAACCGGATAAATCCGACCGGGACACTGGCGGATGGCCGACCGATCTTCAGCAATACGGTCAACGCGACAACACGACTCGATCCGCGGTTCAACAACATCCTGATGGCTGAATCGGTCGGTAATTCGACCTACAACGCCCTTACGCTGCAATTGAACAAGCGGTTTTCTGCGGGCTTTCAATTTAGCGCAAATTATACTCTTTCGAAATCAGAAGATGACGCACCCGAGCAGAACCTGGTTGCGACCCAGATCGGCAATCTTGTAACGCAGGACCCGACCGACCGGTCGCGGGATTTTGGGCCGTCGCTTGCCGATCAGCGGCACACATTCGTCATGAGCTTTGTCGGCCGACCGCAGTTCAATTTCGAGAACAAGACCGTTCGGTATCTTGTGAATAATAACCAGTTCGGGATCATCGCTACGGCAAATAGCGGTGAGCGGTTCAATATCACAACTGCGACTGATGTGAATCTTGACGGATTTCTCGGTTCCGACAATCCGGTCGGTATCGGGAGAAATTCTGGTGTGACGCCGAATCAGTTCAACGTTGATTTTCGGTACTCAAGGTTCTTCAACTTCTCGGAACGCTTTCGCCTCGAAGCGTTCGGCGAGTTTTTGAATGTCTTTAACATAAACAGCGTCTTTCAAATAAACAGTTTGACTGTAACGACTGACGCGCTGGGCAACCCGACTCAGGCGCTGCCGACCCCGCAGAACCGACCTGTGACGTCGCTCGACAGCAGGCAGTTCCAGATCGGTTTCAAGTTCATCTTTTAGTCCTGATCGGTTTATTTCTGTCGGCACGTGAGCTTTATATTCAAGGTTCACGAGCCGGCAGACGTAATCACTTTTTACATGATGGGATCACACGAAACTAAGATCAACGAGCCCGTGGAAGAGCTGCCGGATGCCTGGTGGCACAAAGTGTACACGGCCGTTATTTTTACGACCATCGTCGTCATCCTTCTCCTCTGGGCATTCTCAAACCACTTTTCGAGTTAAGGCAAAATGAAGTTTCTCGATTGGGCGATCGTTGTCGGATATCTCGTTTACGTCATTTGGGATGGGATCCGAATGACGAAGAACAGCGGGAACGTCGAAGGCTATTTCCTCGCCAGCCGGAGCCTGCCCTGGTGGGCGGTCGGCCTTTCGGTCATGGCCACGCAACTGTCGGCCATCACCCTCGTCGGTACAACCGGGCAGGCCTATTCCGACGGCATGCGGTTCCTTCAGTTCTACTACGGACTTCCGCTGGCGATGGTGATCCTTTGTGTGACGGCGGTTCCTTTCTTTTACCGTGCGAAGGTCTATACGGCTTACGAATATCTTGAACGCCGCTTCGATGCAAAAACGCGGAGTTTGACGAGTTTCTTTTTCCTTCTATCACGCGGGCTTGGCGTCGGCGTGATCATTGCAGCACCGTCGGTCATACTTTCGATAGTGCTCGGATGGAGCGAGATCGCAACGATATTTCTTATCGGCCTTTCGACCACGATCTACACAATGGTTGGCGGTGTTCAGGCGGTGACCTGGACCGACGTCAAACAAATGGTGATCATATTTGTTGGGTTGTTCGTTGTACTAATGGTCATTGTTTCCCAGTTTCCCCCGAGCGTTTCCCTTATCGACGGTCTTTATCTTGCGGGATCGGTCGGCAAACTTGAGACGGTCAACACGAGCTTCGACCTCACAGAAAAATATACGATCTGGTCCGGTGTAATAGCGGCACTTTTCTTGTTTCTGTCATACTTCGGCTGCGACCAGAGCCAGGTGCAGCGGTTCCTTACCGCTAAATCGGTGAGCGAAGGCAGGACCTCGCTTTTGATGAGCGCCTTTCTTAAGATACCGATGCAGTTCATGATCCTGCTTATCGGTGTGCTTGTTTTCGTCTTTTACCAGTTTGCAACTCCACCGATGATCTTCAATTCCGTCGAAGAGGCGAAGGTCGAGAAGACTGTCGAGTACCAGCAGATCCGCGGACAGTATGAGGAAGTTCACGCAAAGCGTGAGTCAGCGGCCTTGGCGTTCGTCGAGTCCCAGAATGACCAGACGCGTCAGAATTACGTCGCGGCAGATCGGATGTTCAATGAAACCCGGAAAAAAGCGGTCGATCACGTAAAGGAAGCTACGGGTAACAAGACCTTTAACGACGTAAACTATGTGTTTCCCGTATTCGTTGTTCAGAACATGCCGATGGGCGTGATCGGGCTCATAATCGCCGCGATATTTGCCGCCGCGATGTCATCGATCTCCGCAGAGTTAAATGCTCTTGCGACCGCGACGACGATCGATTTTTATCGCAGGCATTTTAAGCCGAACGCGTTGGACGGCCACTATGTTGCGTTCGGCCGAATCGCGACGCTTGTCTGGGGCATCTTCGCGTGTATCGTGGCGATCTATGCCACCAATCTCGGTTCGCTTATTGAGGTAGTTAACAAATTCGGCTCGTTCTTTTACGGTTCGCTTTTGGGTGTTTTCGTATTGGCGATAGCGGTCAAACGAGCAAGGGCACGCGGAGCGTTTTTTGGGTTACTGTTCGGCGTGGCCTCGGTCTGGATCGCAAGCAGCTATACAAAGATCGAATTTCTATGGTTCAACGTCGTGGGTTGTCTGGTAACCGTCCTGGCCGGCTATTTGATCAGCCTTACCGTAACGGATGAGCCTGGCTATGAAGTGCCTGCAAACTAAGGGTGCTCAGATACTGATCATTATGTGCAATGTTTTTCGATTGTTTCGGGTGATACATACAACGCTCGCTAGCGTTGTGACAGTTTGTGTTTTGGCGGTTTCGTTATCACTTGCTTTGGCCGTTGATGCAAATGGACAGGTTCGTCCGATCTACGACCTGGGCGCGGCCGGCCTCGGGCAGAAGCTTCGACGGCTGCAAACGACCGCCAGCGCTATGCATACCGCGGCGCATCCGGATGACGAAGATTCGGGCTTGCTCGCTTACCTTGCAAGAAAGGAATCAGCCCGAACGGCCTACCTTTCATTAAACCGGGGCGACGGTGGTCAAAACGTCGTCGGCGAGGAACTATTTGAGGGGCTTGGAATCATTCGGACAGAAGAATTGCTTCAGGCAAGACGGCTCGATGGCGGCGATCAATTCTTCACGCGAACGATGGATTACGGTTTTTCGAAATCGCGTGACGAGGCAGCGAGACAATGGGGCGAAAGGCTTGTCCTCGGAGATATGGTCAGGGCTATCCGCCTCTATCGTCCGCTTGTCGTTATCTCGCGTTTTTCTGGTACGACCGCTGACGGGCACGGACAGCACCAACTCGCGGGCCATTTGTCGCCGCTTGCATTCAAGGCCGCGGGTGATCCGAACGAGTTTCCCGAACATTTTCGCGAAGGCCTCGAACCATGGAGACCTTTGAAGTTCTATCGGTCACAAGGATTCGTTGCGGACCCCAACAGCCCGCCGACACTTGTTCTCAATACCGGTGATTTTGACCATCTGATCGGGCGGTCGTACTTCGAGATCGCGATGGAGGGCCGAAGCCAGCACAAATCGCAGGAAATGGGCGTGCTGGAACTACGCGGACGGCAATCGTCAGGTATGCGGCTGATCGAATCGAATGTTCCGCTGGTCGAAAAGGAAACGAGCGTATTTGACGGAATCGATACCTCGATAAAGGGGATCGCAAAGCTCACGAACAACTCCGAAGAAAGATTTTTGGCCCAACTTGCAGAACTGCAGACCACCGCCGAATTAGCTCTATCAAGCTATGATGTCTACCAACCCGAAAAGCTATTACCTATCCTGGCAAGAGGATTGAAGCAGGCCAGGGATGCGGAGCTTTCAACCCGCAATCCCGCTTCAAAGGCGATGCTGCGGCAGAAACAGAAAGAGTTTGCCGATGCACTCAAAATGGCGGCAGGCGTGGTCGTTGATGCGTTGTCTAATTTGGAAAAGATCAATCCGGGCGGTACAGCCGAGATCGGGGTCAGGGTGTTCGCTCCGGAGGGCTCTGCGATCGTAGTCAAGAAGACGGAAGTGAAGGCACCTGCGGGATTCACCGTTGCCAGTATCGAAGAACCAAAACTTCCGCCCTCGACGAGCTTTCGGCCGAGAAACGAGACTGCCTTTAACGCTTCGTTCTTTAGGGTAAGCGTACCGAATAACGCCGTCCCAACTCAGCCGTACTGGATGCAGTCCGACCGCAAAGGAGCAAGTTTCGATTGGGAGAATGCCGGAGAGGCAAAGAGCTATCCGTTCGCGCGACCCCTTCTCATCGCAAACGCAGTTATTGAGATCGGCGGGCAAGAGGTCGAGATAAGCCGTGAGGTGCAGTACCGATATGCGGATGATATCAGAGGCGAGATCAGACGATCTGTAAACGTCGTTCCCAAAGTCACCATCGGACTAGAGTCAGACCTGTTGATCGCTCCGGTATCTGTGGAAGCCCGGACCTACAAGGTCGTCACTACAGTAACGAATAATTCACCTGCGGCGGTCTCTGGTTCGGCCGGGTTGGATGTACCCTCGACATGGACGGTCACGCCGAACCGAACTGATTTCAACCTTGCCAGAAACGGCGACAAAACGGCATTCACGTTTCAGGTTACGATCCCTGCGAAATATCGCGTCGGATCGTACAAGATAATGGCGAATGCCACGGTGGGTGATCTCAGGCATTCGCAAACGATGCAGGAGATCGCATATCCGCATATTCAGACTCATCGCGTTTTCCGTCCGGCGGCTATCACTGCACATGTTCTCGATCTGAAGGTCGACGCACTGAAGGTCGGATATATCATGGGCAGCGGCGATAAGGTCCCTGAAGCTCTTCGCCGGATCGGGACCGACGTGACGATGCTCAGCGAAAAAGACCTTTCGACCGGTGATCTATCGCAATTCGACACGATAGTCGTTGGGATCCGGGCGTCACAGACCCGGCCCGACTTTGTTGCGAATAATGGCAGGATACTGGAATTTGCCAGGAACGGCGGCACGCTGATCGTTCAGTACCAGCAGCACGAATACGTTCAGAATAATCTGCAGCCGTTCCCGGCAAGTATGACCGGCGTGACTCGCGGCAATCAGCGCATTTCGAACATGCGTGTGACCGATGAGAACGCAAAGGTCAATATACTCGTTCCCGACCACCCTGTTTTCAACTATCCGAACAAGATCGTCGACAGCGATTGGGACAATTGGGTTCAGGAGCGGAACCTCTATTGCTTTACCGAATTTGACAGCCGCTACACGCCTTTGCTTGAGTCGCACGACGAAGGTGAAGATGAAGGAAAGGGCGGAATGCTGTACGCCCGACTCGGCAAAGGGCACTACATTTA
This sequence comes from Chloracidobacterium sp., assembly GCA_016716305.1. NCBI lineage: Bacteria > Pseudomonadati > Acidobacteriota > Blastocatellia > Chloracidobacteriales > Chloracidobacteriaceae > Chloracidobacterium > Chloracidobacterium sp. The sequence goes on along the minus strand of JADJWP010000001.1, from coordinate 87,799 downwards.
TACTTCGTACTCCTGGTTCAGACAGCTGCCAGCCGGTACACCGGGTGCTTACCGGATGTTCGCAAACATGATCAGCCTGCCGAAAGCGAATTTCAAAACCGACCAATGAACGAAAAATTTCCTGCCAAGGGTTACAAGGACAACGTACTTTCTGACTGCTTTGCTGACGCCAAAAAGTATTTTCTTGACGCATATTATCGCGTCGATCTTGCTCATGCGGTCATGCTCGGCGAGCAGAAGATCATATCGTCGGACGAGCTTCGCGAGATCCTGAAAGCACTCCTCAAGCTCGATTTTCAAGCTATCCGGGCGAGAGAATATGACGGCACGTTTGAGGATGTTTTCTACCTCCTTCAGCAGGAACTTGCAAAAAACTGCGACAAAGACACGGCAGGGAAACTGCATACCGCCCGCAGCCGCAACGATATCGATGTCACGATCTATCGGCTTCGTTTGCGTGAGGATTGTCTGATCCTCTTAAGGTCAGCGATGGATCTCCGCAAGGTGTTTCTCGACCTTGCGGCCGAACATCATGAATCGCTGATGCCCGCATACACCCATACCCAGCCTGCTCAACCGACGACTCTCGCTCACTATCTGCTCGCGATGGCCGAGAATCTGGGCCGCGACATCGTAAGGCTACAGCGGGCATTCGAGAATATGAACCGGTGCCCGCTTGGTTCCGGAGCAATAACGACATCGGGCTTTCCGATCGATCGACACCGTGTTGCCCAGCTGCTCGGATTCTCAGAGCCAACCGTGAATTCGTACGGCTCGATCGCGTCGGTCGATTATTTCATCGAAACGCTGGGCGGCGTGAATACGATGCTTGTCAACATCGGCAAATTCGCACAGGAATTCATGCTCATGGCGATGGTCGAGTTCAACGCGATCCGGCTCCCGGATGGCTACGTGCAGGGATCATCGATAATGCCGCAAAAGCGTAATCCCGTTGCTCTCGAGCATATTCGGGCGATCGGGAGCAAGGCGCTCGGTCAATCGATGGGTGTGATCACCGCCGTTCACAATACTCCTTTTGGTGACATAAATGATGTTGAGGACGACCTTCAGCCGCTGATCTATTCGGCCATCCGCGACGCAAATCGTTCAGTGAGTTTGTTCGCTCACACGTTAAGGTCCGCAACATTTAATCTCGAGAGTTTGCGAAAGCGCTCGGCTGAGAATTTCATTGCTGTCACGGAACTGGCCGATACGATCGTCAGAACAGAGAATCTCCCCTTTAGCGTGTCGCACGACATCGTCGGAAGATCGGTACGAGCGGCGATCGAAGCAGGGACGGGCGTCACTTACGAGATCATGCAAGAAGCTGCGGACGCGGTGCTCGGACACGACTTGTCGCTTACTGAAGACGAGCTGACAGCAGCCATCTCGCCGGAGAATTTCGTTAACATTAGAACGATCTACGGCGGCCCGGCTCCATCCGAAACCCGACGGGCGCTTGGAGTCGAACGCGAGAATGAGACGCGTGATGACGCCTGGTTCAATGCGACCCGGAAGACGATAGAGGATGCGGCGGCCGAGCTTGATCGATTGATCAAACAAATAACCGAATGAGAGGATATTGACAGCTTCACATCTATCGGCTAGTATTATAGAAACCGGAAGATCATAATCAGATCAATGAACGTCTATCCAACAAATTTTAGCAGCTTTTACTTTTTCAGTGACGCGGCTGAGATTTGGTCGGATGTGAGATAAGTTTCTTTACAAAAACCAAAACGAAGCCGTGAACATCATCAGGTTCACGGCTTTTTTATTTCAGTGGGAAAGCAAAATGAAACTACATGAATGCCGTGATGCGATCGACAGTATCGACGTTCAGTTGCTTGGCCTTTTGAACCGCCGGGCTGCGATAGTCAAAGAGATCGGGTTGCTAAAGCGTCAAGCCGGGATACCGGTTGCCGATCATCAACGCGAGATTTACGTAACGCAACGCATAATCGAACAAAACCCGGGCGATCTTTGCGACGAGGCTGCGATCAGGATCTTTCGCGTAATTCTCGAAGAATCCCGAACGATTCAACGAGACATCTTTGCCGCGACGAAGATTGCAGAGGCCGCATGATACCACGCGTCGCAATACAGGGAATAAAGGGCTCGTATAGCGAAGAGGCCGCGGCTGGGTTTTTCGAAAGCGAATTCTCGCTGGTCGAGTGTTCCGACTTTGATTCAGCATTTTCCGCAATAACGAGCGGTGACGCCGACCGCCTGGTCGTCCCTGTCCGCAACCAGATCGTCGGCGAGATCTCGATCGTGACTCAACTTATCCGTAAATTCGGTCTGAAAAAGATGTCGGAGATCGTCCTGACCATAGATCACGTTCTGGCGGCCGCGGTAGGCATGGAGTTCGCGAACGTCCGTTATGTAAGTTCTCATGTCGAAGCGCTGAGGCAATGCAGCGACTTCTTTTCTCAATTTCCTCAGATAGCTCAGATCACGGGCAAAGATACGGCATCGTGTATGCGTGCCGCAGTACGATCCAGACGCGACGGCCGCGCGGCTATCGGGAGCCGTCGCGCGGCGGAGATCTACGGAGCCGAAGTACTTTGCGAGAACATCTCGAACGCTAAGGAGAACCATACAACGTTCCATTTATTGTCAAGCAATACGAATTAACAAAGGAAGATAACTATGTTGGATACATGGAGTTCGAGGGAAAGCGTTTCAGCGGATAACCAACAGGAAACGGGAATCGATTCATCGTCGCACCGTGCCGATCGGAAGGCCGTCGTTTGGGTGAAAGAGGTGGCGATCGGCGGTGATGAAGCGGTCGTTATTGCGGGCCCCTGTTCGGTCGAAAGTCAGGAACAGATAATGGCGACCGCTCGCGCAGTCAGGCGTTCGGGCGCGAAAATGCTCCGAGGCGGGGCATTCAAACCGAGGACATCACCACATGATTTCCAGGGACTCGGTATACGAGGCCTCGAACTGCTTCGCGAAGCCGGGGACGCCGTCGGTATGCCGGTCGTGACCGAGGTGATGAGCGAGGACGACATTTCGGTCGTTGCTAAGTTTGCCGATATGATCCAGGTCGGGGCGCGAAATATGCAAAACTTCGCACTGTTACGTAAACTCTCAAAGCTAAGCACGCCGATCTTGCTAAAACGCGGGCCCGCAGCTACGGTCAAGGAATGGCTGGCAGCTGCTGAGTATCTGCTCCACGGTGGAAATGAGCAAGTCGTTCTATGTGAACGCGGGATCAGGAGCTTTGATAGCAGCCTCCGGAACACGTTGGATATTGCGGCGGTAGCGTTGGTAAAGGAACTTTCGCATTTGCCGGTGATCGTGGATCCGTCGCACGCCACAGGCAGACGAAGCATCATCGGCGTATGCGCGAAAGCGGCGATCGCTGTCGGAGCTGACGGTGTCATTGTCGAAGTGCATCCCAAACCTGAAAATGCAATGTCGGACGGCGAGCAGTCGTTAACCTTCGATGACTTTGACGAACTGATGGAGGGTCTGCGTAAGCCGATCCGCCGTATCGCCAGCGATTCCGCACCGAACATTTGAAGTCAACCTCGGCTCCAAATAGCAACTGCGGTGCTTTTTATCGAAAAGTATTGTTAAATAGCTTCGTGCCAAAGGAATTCAAAGAACCGGCTGAGTCCGGCTGGCGTCAAAGGGTCTACGAGGTTGTTTTCGAAGCGGAGACAAGGCCGGGAAAGCTTTTTGATATTTCGCTTATCGTTCTGATCCTGTTGAGCGTTGCAGCCGTTTTTCTCGAAAGCGTTCGCTCGGTAAGGGAAGTCTACGGACCGGAACTGTATGCGGCCGAATGGGCCTTTACCGTTCTTTTTACGATCGAGTATGTTCTTAGGCTCGTCTCGGTCCGGCGGCCATGGCGGTACGTTTTCAGTTTTTATGGGCTGGTCGACCTGCTCGCGATTTTGCCGACATACCTCAGCCTGGTGTTTCCCGGCACACAGTATTTGCTGTCTATTCGGATACTGAGGCTTTTGCGTATTTTCCGCATTCTGAAACTCTCGTCTTATATCTCAGAAAGCCGTGTCATCATCACAGCGTTACAGGGCAGTAAACGTAAGATCAGCGTGTTTCTCGTCGCGATACTCACGATCGTGACCGTTGTTGGATCTTTGATGTACGTCGTAGAAGGCGAAGAAAACGGCTTTACAGATATTCCGACCAGCGTCTATTGGGCTATCGTAACTTTGACGACAGTCGGGTACGGCGACCTTTCGCCGAAGACGGGGTTAGGCAAGTTTCTGGCATCTTGTGTGATGATAATGGGGTACGGGATCATTGCTGTACCAACGGGCATCGTAACGGGTGAATTGATCAAGGCTGCGAAGTCGGCGTCGACGCACGTCTGTCCGGAATGTCACGCCGAGCCACACGACATCGATGCGATCCACTGCAAATACTGCGGAGCAAAGCTCTGACGTTATCCGATCACCGCGAGTACATCGCCGGCCGAAACTGTTTGTCCTTCAACTACCCGGATCTCTTTGATCACTCCTGGCCTAGGTGCCTTTAGATCGTTCTGCATTTTCATCGCTTCTACGACCATCACCGCATCACCGCTATCAACATTAGCCCCGACATCCATGATGATCCGGACAACCTTTCCAGGCATCGCCGTTCTAAGCTCCGCCACGCCGTCGGTACTCGCCCCTGCGATCGCCGATCCGCGAAGCCGTTTCGGGTCAGTTATCGAGACTTCAAAAGTCGCTGTACCTGATGAGACCCTGGACACTTCAATGCCCTGCGTGTTCGGTGCAACGAAAAATTCATGAACGCGTCCCGCGTGTCTCATCAAATAAACATTCGTCTCTGGCGCCGACACCTCGAGTTCGTATTCGCGGTCGTCAACACGAGCAAAAACACGCTCACCCTCACGTCGCACTTCGACCTGAATCGATTCATTGCCGACCGTTGCACTTAGCTTCATTGTAAGTCGAAAAGAAAGCCCGCACTTCTGCACGGGCTGAATCCAATTCCTCTTGGTCCGCTACGCGGTATGGCCTTCGCCTTTAACTCTGTTCGGCTGCGGTGTTACGCGAAGATACGGTTTGATCTCTTTCCAACCGGCTGGGAATTTCTCTTTCGCCTGTTCGTTGGTCACGGTCGTACTGATGATACAGTCGTCGCCGTCCTTCCAGTTCACCGGTGTGGCAACACTGTAATTTGCAGTAAGCTGAAGCGAATCGATGACCCTAAGGAGTTCGTCGAAGTTTCGGCCTGTACTTGCAGGATAGGTCAGCATGAGTTTGACCTTTTTATCAGGGCCGATGACGAAAACCGATCGAACCGTAAGAGTGTCGTTGGCATTCGGATGGATCATGTCGTAAAGATCCGACACCTTTCGGTCGCTGTCGGCGATCATCGGGAAATTGACGGCTGTGCCCTGTGTCTCTTCGATGTCCTTTTCCCAGTCGAGGTGCGATTCAAGCGGATCGACGCTTAAGCCGATGACCTTCACGTTACGCTTATCGAACTCCGGTTTTAGTCTTGCGGCCATGCCGAGTTCGGTCGTGCAGACAGGTGTATAATCCTTCGGATGCGAGAACAGCACTCCCCAGCTATCGCCAAGCCATTCGTGAAAATTTACGGTTCCCTGGGTTGTTTCCGCCGTAAAATCTGGTGCTTCGTCACCAAGTCTTATTGACATATTTTCTTACCTCCAATGTTTACAACAGTATATCACCTGTTTGCCGGATGCCCACAGTACCAAGGCTTGGGCCGACGAGCCTGATCATTCATCCTGTGCTGCGTCGGTCTTTTCGATCATTTCGTCGTTTTGAATACGCGTGAGCCGCAATCGGTGAATTCTTTTTTCGTCGGCATCTAGCACCTCGATCGCTATTCCGTGAGCTTCGAGTTTCTCGCCGGTTCGAGGAATATAACCTGCCTCGCTTGTGACCATTCCGGCGATGGTAGTAAATTCGTCGTTTTCGAGTTCGATCTCGAACAGCCTTTCGATCTTGTCGATCTCGGTCGAGCCAAGGACGTCCCAATAGCCATCTTCGCTTTCGATTATTTCAACTATCTCTTCCTCCTCAATATCTTCGTCTTCGATCTCGCCGACGATCTCTTCGACAATATCCTCAAGACTGACGATTCCCGCAACGCCTCCGTATTCATCAATGACGATCGCGATCTGAACGTGTTCGACCTGCATACTCTTGAGCAGATCCGATGCTGATTTCGTTTCAGGGACAAAGTACGCGGGCCGCAGGATGTCGTCGATCAGCTGATCTTCCTTTGCAAGTGCCCATGCTTGCAGCAGGTCGCGTACGTAGATCACGCCTTCGATGTTGTCGATCGAGTCTCTGTATACCGGCAAACGGGAGTATTTCTGGTCAATTATCAGATCGCGCGCAGCCCTTATGGTCGAACCCACAGCGATCGCAACTATCTCTGTCCGCGGAGTCATGATCTCGCCCGCTCGAGTTAAACTGAATTCGACCATCGATTCGATCAGTTCGCGATCTTTCTCTTCGATTATGCCCTCAGCTTCACCGACCTCCATCAAGGCCTGAAAATCGTCCGCAGCGTCTTCGGATTTATCGTCGACACCATCGGGCGAGACCGACGAATCGATCTTCTGGACCTCCTTTGGCTTGAAAAGAACGGCGAACGGCGTCGACAGATACGCAACGACAGCGTACAGAGGCCGCAACGCCGGTAGAAGAAACAAAAGCTTTCTTTCGTTATTCGTGCGTATCAGCAAACGAGGTATCAACTGTCGGAATATTACCGTTGAAGCAAGAGCGATCAGCAGACCGAAGATCAGAACGCGAGTGACGTCCTGCGTGAATTCCAGGATCCCGATACTCACCAAGACCGTAAATGAGATAAGCAGCGTTTGAATGGTCGATGAAAGTACGAATTTGAATCGATTTCGATTCTCGAGTATCTCACGAAGAAATGCGGCCGAGGCGGGCCGGGCGGTCTCTTCGGATTCGGCCGAAAGCCTTCGTAATCCGAGATCAGAAAGGTTTGAAAAGGCCATGTCGACCGTCGCTACAAAAACCAAAGCGATCAGGATCGCAAGACCAACGGCTATTTCGATCTCCATACGGGTGCTGGAAAGAATGGTAAGTTGCCGGGTTTCGAAATGCAAATCTATCGTCCGGACACAAGCGATCCCGCTTCTTCATCCAGAAGCCAGGTGAGGCTGCCGCTTATCGGCCGGACGCCGCTCGCGGGGCATGTAATGGCGTCCGGTGGGCCAGCTATCGCTTTCATTACAGCCTTGGCTTTGCTCGCACCCGAGACAACAAAGAGAATCTCGCTCGATGCATTTATCGCCGGGAACGTCATCGTGAAGCGGATCTCTCCGAGCTGCGGCACCCAATTCGAAACGGCGAGACGATCGCATTCATTGATTGCCGCGGTATCCGGAAATAACGATGCGGTGTGACCGTCTTCGCCAATTCCCAGCAGACACAGATCGACAGGATCTTTCAGATCGATTAGCAAGCGGTCGTACCTATCCGCTGTTTCGACTGGATCAGCCAACTCGGTCATCCACCGATGAATATTCCCTGGCGGGATCGCCAGCGGTCCAAAAAGCGTCCTGTTCGCAAAACGGAAATTGCTTCGCTCGTCGTCGCTTTGCACGTTCCGCTCATCGCCGAATAGAAATACGACGCTTTCCCAAGCTATGCGGTTTCGATATGCTTCGGTCGCCAAAAGTGAATAAAGCGACTCGGGCGTCGAACCGCCTGAGAGAACGACGATGAACCGACTTCGTTCGCGGATCGCTCGAGCTCCGATATCAATGAACCGGTCGGCTGCCGACGCAAACAGGCTGTAGCGATCATTGAAAATTGTTATCTCGGGCCGGGTCATAGCTCGTTTGCGGACGACGGTAAATGTACGGTATTTTTCCAGGCCCTTCCGTCCTTTTGCAGCAACAATTCAGAATCCGCCGGACCCCATGTTCCCGATCCATAGTTCGGAAAGTCTCTGGGCGGTATGGCTGACCAAACGTCGAGGATCGGTGTGACGATGCCCCAACTCGATTCGACCATGTCCGCTCGTTGGAACAGCGTGGCATCGCCGATCATGCAATCGAAAAGCAATCTTTCGTAGCCCGTGGATATCTGCTCGCCGAAATGATCCACGTAGTTGAAATCCATATCGACCGAGCCCATTTTGACGATTGGGCCAGGTATCTTCGCACCAAAGTGGAGTGTGATGCCTTCGTCGGGCTGGATATGTATCTCGATGCGGTTCGTGGTCAGGCGTTCGATCGGCGTGTCTCGGAAAAGTACGAACGGTGCCTTTTTGAATTGGATGACGATACTCGAATGTCGGGTCGCCATCCGCTTTCCGGTCCTGACGTAGAAAGGGACGTCGGCCCAACGCCAGTTATCGATCGAAAGTTTCAGGGCTGCGAATGTCTCGACCGTCGAATCAGGTCTTACGCTTTCTTCCTTTCGATATTCCGGAGCCGCCTTGCCATCGATGACTCCATCGCCATACTGCCCGCGAACCGCGAACTGAAGTGCATCCTCAGCCGTAAAGAACTTCAAGGCCTGCAGGATCTTGGCTTGTTCATCGCGAACAGAATCGGCATCGAATGAGACCGGAGGTTCCATCGCAGTGAGCGTCAGTAACTGGAAAATATGGTTCGGGATCATATCCCGGAGTGCTCCGGCGGTTTCGTAATATCCACCGCGGCCCTCGACACCAAGTGTCTCAGCAACGGTGATCTGAACGTGGTCGATGTAGTTGCGGCTCCAGATCGGTTCGAAAATGCTGTTGCCGAAGCGAAACACCAACAGGTTTTGGACCGTTTCTTTGCCAAGATAATGATCGATGCGATAGATCTGTTTCTCTTTCAGTATCTTTAGCAGGTCGGAATTAAGTTTGCGCGCCGATTCCAGATCGCGGCCAAAGGGTTTTTCGAAAATGAACCGCCGCCAGTTTCCGTTCTCTTCCTTACCCAGGCCGTTCTTCACTATCTTTTGAGCGACGTTCGCGAACATCGACGGCGGGATCGCCATGTAATAAAAGAAATTCTCAGGTATCTCATGCGATGCACAAACGTCGCGAAGCATATCTTTAATGTCTGCAAAGAGCTTCTTGTCGTCGTTGAAATCGCCGCCGGTGTAATACGTTCGCGAGCAGAACCACTCTATCTGACCGTCGTCGCCGCGTGAACCGGCAAACTCTTTTAGGTTCTCGACCATCGCCGTCCTGAAATCCTCAGAGAGCATTTCCTGGCGGCCGACGCCGACGATCGCAAAGTTGTCCGGCATATGGCCGTCTTTTGCGAGATTGTAAAGGGCAGGGAAAAGCTTGCGTTTCGTGAGGTCGCCTGTGGCTCCAAAGATCACCATCACGCACGGGTCGGCAGTTTTTTGCGTTTCAGACATCAGGGAAATTTAACCACAAAGTGCACCAACGAGACAGAGGAAAGAACGGAAAGAAGGTCGAGAGATCTTTGGACCTCAATGAACGAGAAGCGTGCTGCCCATCGCTAGAATATCTTTGTGACTTTGTGGTTATGAAATGCCCAGCGCGTCACGTAGCTCAAGTTCGCGGGCGTTCATTTCGCCGCCGTCCGCTTCGTGATCGTAGCCGCACAGATGCAGCACGCCGTGCAGCATAAGCTGCTTTATCTCAAGCTCGAGCGAAAGCCCATTCTCGTTTGCCTGCTTCGCGGCCTGTTCGGCGGAAATAACGATGTCACCAAGAAAATGCTGCTCGTGCGTTTCGAATTCATCAGCCTCATGGGGGAAAGAGAGGACGTCAGTGGTCGAATCCTTTCCGCGAAACAACCGGTTCAGCTCGGTCATTCGTCGGTCTGAAACGAAAGCCACCGAAAACGTGCTGCCTTCGGCTTCGTTAACAGAGGCGGGCAGCGAATGGACAAAATCACGAAAATGCGAGGCCTGGATCTTTACTTTTCTCTGTAAATTTATGACGTCGATCATTCTGCGGCCTCAGATCGATCCGAATGCTCCTCATATGCCTTTACGATCATCTGCACGAGCTTGTGACGGACAACATCTTTTTCGGTGAAGTATACGAAATCGATGCCTTCGAGGTCGCGGAGTACGACCTCCGCTTCCTTGATGCCGCTCTTCTGGCCGCGAGGCAGGTCGATCTGCGTTTTGTCGCCGGTAACGACGGCCTTCGAGCCAAAGCCGATACGCGTCAGGAACATCTTCATCTGCTCGCTGGTCGTGTTCTGAGCCTCGTCCAGGATGATGAAAGCGTCGCTCAATGTGCGGCCACGCATAAAGGCGAGCGGTGCGATCTCGATGATGCGTTTCTCAAGCATCTTCGTTACCTTTTCAGCGTCAACGAGGTCGAACAGAGCGTCGTACAGCGGACGCAAATAAGGATCGACCTTGTCTTGCAGATCGCCGGGCAGAAAACCGAGGCGTTCGCCGGCTTCGACGGCGGGACGCGTCAGGATAATGCGGCTAACCTGTTTTTTGAACAATGCATCGACCGCCATCGCCACTGCAAGAAAGCTTTTTCCGGTTCCGGCAACGCCGATGCCGAACACGAGGTCGTTTGCGGCGATCGCATCTAGATATTTGCGTTGATTAGCTGTTTTCGGGGCAACGGTCTTTTTGCCGGAGGGGTTGAATCGCGATCTTTGAAAGTGATCTTTAAGAGTGTAGGCCCGATCCTCGGCGATCTGCTTGAATGCGTCCTTCAGCTCTTTATCGGTGAACGAGTTGCCCTCGCCAAACAACTCGCTGAAATCGTTCAGGATATTTTCGACAGTTTCGATGTCCTTCGGGTCGCCGTCGATCAACAATTCGTTGCCGCGTGCTCCGATGTTGACGTCCAGGAGAGATTCGAGATATTTGATGTTCTGGTCCTGAACACCGAAAAGCGTATTCAGTCCTTGTGGCGGTAGCTCTAACTTTTGAAGATTGCTCAAATAAAATGTCCCTGCTAATTGCTAATGCGAATACAAGATGAGGCTACAAGAAGCCTCAGTTGATGTCAATAAAACCTGCGGTCTCCCTAAAACGAACGCGTCAAGCCGCAAGGTTCGGTTTTTGCCTGGCGGCACTTTGCGGTTCAAGAAGCCGTTATGATATTCTTACTCCTTTGTTAAGCTAACGATTTCTCAACTATCACAGGAGCAATTTATTAAAAATGGCTAATAATGGAGACGTAAAGGTCGGTAAGGTTGTCCAGATCATCGGCCCGGTCGTCGACGTCGAATTTCAGGATTATCTTCCTTCAATTCATCAGGCACTTCGCATCACATCAGAAGGTTTCGATGTCGAGACCGCGGTCGACGTTGTTGCCGAGGTTCAGCAGCATCTTGGCGAAGGCCGTGTACGAGCGATCTCGATGCTGCCGACCGATGGTATGATCCGCGGAATGAAGGTCATCGACCTCGGCGGACCGATAACGGTTCCGGTTGGCGGGGCGACCCTGGGCCGCGTCATGAACGTCATCGGAGATCCGGTAGATGAGCTCGGAGCAGTCGAATCGGATACGCGTTACCCGATCCACCGTCATGCACCTGCGTTCGACGAACAGGCCACCGAGCTGGAAATGTTCGAGACCGGCATTAAGGTCATCGACCTCGTTCAGCCTTTTTTGCGTGGCGGTAAGATCGGCCTTTTCGGCGGAGCGGGCGTCGGAAAGACCGTACTGATCATGGAGTTGATCAACAACGTCGCGAAGGGCCGCGAAGGATTCTCGGTTTTTGCCGGAGTCGGTGAGCGTACCCGTGAAGGGAACGACCTGCTTCGAGAAATGGTCGAATCAAAGGTCATTACCTACGGCGACGCCTTTACACATAACTTTGAGGAGACCGGTGCATTCGATCTGAGTAAGGTAGACATGGAAGCGATCAAGGGCTCGAAAGTGTCGCTCGTCTACGGACAAATGACCGAGCCTCCGGGAGCACGTCTCCGCGTTGCGTTGAGCGGGTTGACGGTCGCAGAATATTTCCGCGATCAGGGCAACGACGTGCTTTTCTTTGTCGACAACATTTTCCGCTTCACACAGGCGGGTTCCGAGGTGTCGGCACTTCTCGGACGTATGCCTTCAGCAGTCGGATATCAGCCAAACCTTGCAACCGAAATGGGCGAGATGCAGGAACGCATCACCTCGACCAAGACCGGTGCTATCACGTCGATCCAGGCCGTTTACGTTCCGGCAGACGACTACACTGATCCGGCACCGGCGACGACCTTTGCCCACCTCGATGCCGTTACAGCACTTTCGCGTCAGATCGTTGAGCTGGGAATCTATCCGGCGGTCGATCCGCTTGCTTCGAACTCTCGAATCCTCGATCCGCAGATCGTTGGCGACGAGCACTACAATACGGCTCAGGAAGTCAAGCGTATCTTGCAGCGATACAAAGACCTACAGGACATCATCGCGATCCTGGGCCTCGATGAGCTTTCGGAAGATGACAAGCTGACCGTCGCCCGGGCACGCAAGATACAGCGTTTCTTCTCGCAGCCGTTCACGGTTGGCGAACAGTTCACAGGACTGAAGGGTGAATACGTTAAGGTCGAGGATACCATCAAAGGGTTCCGCGAGATCCTCGAAGGAAAGTGTGACGATATGCCGGAACAGTCGTTCTACATGGTCGGTACCATCGAACAGGCTCGTGATAAGGCCAAGAAGATGGCTGCTGCGGCATAACCGCAACGTACAGTTGATATGGGAAATGGAGGATCGCGAGTTCTCCATTTTCTATTCTCGAACATCGATTCTCAATTATGCTGAAACTCGAAATAGTAACGCCCGAACGCAAAGTCATCGACGCTGATGTCGATTCGGTAACCGTGCCAACGGCCTCGGGCGAAGCCGGGATAATGCCCGCTCATGCTCCGCTGATCTCGGCGTTGAAACCCGGGATAGTCACAGTGATCAACAAGGGAAATGCAGAGAAACTCGCTGTTTCGACGGGGTTCGTTGAGGTCAGCAACAATCGAGTATCGGTACTGACCGATGTTGCTGAAACGGCTGACGAGATCGATGCAGACAAGGCAAAGGCGGACAGAGCCGAGATCGAAAAAGAGCTTGCTTCGGTGGCCTCGGCGGCAGCCGAAGAGACGGAAGCGATCCGCGACCGGCTCGACCTGGCGAACGCCCGTATCGCTGTTGCTGCAAGCAAATATTAGATCTGAAACCGAGACGCGATTCGAGCCGGACCTTCGATGTCCGGCTTTTTCCGTTTTTAGGCTCCAGTACGCGGTTTCGGACCGTTATTTCCTGTTAAAAAAAAGTTAAGTTTTGCATCATTTTGCGCTTGATTTTGCTATGGGCCTCAGTTATCATCGCTGTCACTGAAATTTCGGTTTCGGAAAAAGGTCTCCACGGCCGGATTCCGAAAATAGGAAAAGACGCTTTGTACGGTGTGGGAGACGTATTTGGCGTCTTTTCCGCATTCTGAGCAGTTGTGCGTGGCCAGATCGAAGACACATCGCGATCGAGCCGGTTCAGTATATCTGAGAGACTGGTTTGGGCTGATCGCGTTATCTCATGATATTTGCTACGATGTGCGAAACACGTCCACAAACAAAACCTTGACATCAATTTTGTTTTGCCGTTAATCTGTCGGCATTTCGTCCGATCACTTTCTTGTCACCATCGCAGCTTTTTTGGCCATATGAAACGAACCCGAATCGCGCTTTTTATAGCATTCGCCGTCGCCGCATTTTTCATTTACCAGTTTGGCCTGACCGAGGGACTCGCGTTCCAGGTGAAGCGTGCGAGGCTAATTGTCACGGATCAGAAACCCGAATCACGACGAACAGAACTGCGCGACGATAAATCGGCCGAACAAAATATTGGTAAGCTCGGTGCTACACCCGGACAAACGAATGGTCTTTGGGTATTTGGAGGGAGCCTTATTCCGAATCCGATCAGCACTCTTGCCGGACGCGACCGGCTTGTAAATACGAGTTCACAGTCTGGCTTCACCGATCTATATGTCAGCGTTTATCAGAGTACCCCAAACTCGTCCGGCCGCTTGATGTATCAGGACGATGACATGGCGGCACTGATCACGGCGGCTCATGCCAACGGGCAAGAGGTATGGGCTGCTTATGGCGATCCGGGATTTCCGGCGTTGGGATGCGGGTCTTCGTTTCCGATGCAGCGAATGGCCGAGGTCGCGGCGTATAACGCATCCCGCTCCTTGAATGAGAGGTTTGACGGCGTCGTACTCGACATCGAGCCGGCCGAGCCGATGTCTGAAGCCGACTTTCAGGCGATGTTGACCCAGTATCAGTGTTTCAGGGACGCGTTGCCGTCATCGATCAAACTTGCGACAGCCATCAGGTTCTTTTGGACAACCCCGGTCGAATATCCAGTCGGCGAAACCACCAGGCCCGCTTACGAACACATCATCGACATGAATTTCGACAACGTTATCGTAATGGGTTATCGCGATTTCGCCGGAACGTCGAATTGCGGAGTTGGCGATGGCATTATCTGCCGCGATCAGGACGAAGTGGCATATGCGACAAGTCTTAGCAGGTCGGGCCTGATACTGGCTGGCATCGAAACAAAGGACGTCTCGCCCGGTGAACCCGAAACGATCACTTTTTTCGAGGAGGGCCAGGTTTCGTATCACGTCGAAGCACGAAAAGTAGCAAGGCACTTTGAGTCGAGCAGTGGATTTGGCGGATTCGCGGTGCATAACTATTCCGACACGATCCTTTCCGACATTGCCGGCTGGCCTGACACTCTGACGGTCGGCACATGCGACACCGGCCAAAACGTCGATGTCGAGGCAAGCGGGGGAACTCTGCAGGCGGGCTATTCAACCCTCGGAGCTGCTTTTGCAGCAATTAATGCCGGCACTCACACTGGTGACATTGCGGTCGAGATCTGTGCAAGCCTTGATGAAGGGGTGAATCCGGCAACATTGAATAGCAGCGGTGCAGGGTCGGCAACTTATAGTTCGATCGAGATTTATCCGCTCTCGGACGGACTTACGATAACTGGGAATCCGGGAAATGGTTTTGGAATAATCCAATTTAATGGTTCGGACAACATTGCTTTTGATGGTGACAACCCGAATACAGTTGGAAAGAACCGCAACCTCACTGTGATCAACGCGAATATTGCAACGGGCAACTATAGTTCAGTAGTTCGAGTTGCCACATCACCTGTGATCACTAGTGCGAATAATATAAGGATGCAGTATTTATCCTTAAATGGGAATGCTACTGGTCGAAACGTTTCCGGAATCAATGGATCGACAACAGCGGCAAACACAACATTCGGGGTCTATGTCGGCGGAAACGGCGGAAATCCAGCGACTAACGCTCCAACTGCAATCACATCGGTGACGACTCAAGGGATCGCAACGAATTCTACTGTCAACGACTTCGTTGTTTCGAATAATTCAATTAGCAACTGTGGCCGAGGTGTCCAATTTCTAGGAGCCGAAGCGGCGATGTCGAACTCTGTAACCGTTTCGGGAAACACAATTGGAAACCCCACTTTGGGCGAGACGTCTGGAGTGTACTCAACTGGAATCGCCATTCAGGGAAGTTCAGGCATTCTTATTGCGAATAATACAATTTTTGTTGAGAGCTTCTTGTCTTTGGCATTGCGCGGGATCGACATTGGGCCGATAGCAACAAACAGCGCGTACGGGCCCGCAATTGTTGAAAAGAATCGTGTCGAAAGAGTCAAAAGTAATCGTGAGCTGACGCAGGGTGCTTATGGGATCAATATTTCGGGTGGAATCGGACATTCAATAAGAAACAATTTCGTATCTGGGGTGATTAACAGCCAGTTCGGGGGATTTGGTGGGGACCTGTCGCCAACGACGTCAGCAGTTGGGATTCGAATAGGAAACGGTACTGACCACCAAATTCAGCACAATTCAGTCAATCTTTTTGGCACTGTGCCGGGGAATGCTGGTTTTAATATGACTACTGCCTTTGCAATTTCAGCAACTGGCCAGCTTCGCCTGGATGTTAGAAACAATGTGTTTTCAAATCAGATTAATGGCGGTAGTCTTGCCGAAACTCGACACGTTGCGATATATCTTCCATCTGGAGCCACCAGTACCATGAATCTAACGATGAATAACAACGCGTATTTTCAGGGAAATGAGACGAACAGTAGAATGGCTCGACGAGGAACATCAACGTTACTTCCACCTGAAGACGAGTATATCTCAGCGAATTTCAATGCCGGGGCGACGACTCCGGCGACCAACTTCCGTGCGTACTCGAGCACATTGCAGCTTTCGGGGAATAACGACAACGCATCGTTTGCGACGACAACGGCTCCTCCATTTGTTTCGAACAGCGACCTGCATATTCCGACAGCAGGATCCTCACAGCTCAACAACGGCGGTGCGGTAACATCCGTCATTGACGACATCGACGGTGACGTACGCGGGGCAACACCTGATATTGGCGCAGACGAGATAGTCGCTCCGACCGCTGCGGCGGTCACGGTGAGCGGGCGTGTCATGACCGCGAACGGGCGAGGGATAGGGAGCACCCGAGTGATGTTCACGGGAGGAAACTTGACCGAGCCGCTGACGGCCGTGACCAATCAGTTTGGTTATTACCATTTTGAGGGGATCGAAGCCGGCCAAACCTATATTATTACGGTAGGTCACAAGCGTTATGCCTTTTCCGAACCGTCGCGTGTGATCGAACTTTTCGACAACCTTTCTGATGTCGATTTTGTTGCCGTTTTCTGATCGGACTACCCTCCTTTAACCCTTATATTTACGCGACTCAAGTCCGGCAGGCTGCGTCCGCCCGCGTTTTGTCTCAGGATCGATGTTCGCGGCCAATGCGTTCAAGATCGGCCGTGGCCGGGCGTCAAACGCAGATATCGAAAGTTCGGGCAGCGGCAATCTCTTGACAAAGCCGGGAAACTTACCGATACTCATCTCACTCGATCTAACAAGTTATCAAAAGGGCCTTCGCGAAACCGACTGAATCTGAGTGTTCAATAGATACCGGGTTCGGATGTTCGCACCTTGGTCGTGGGATGAAAGCTGTCGAGCCGTATGCGATCTTTCGCCGTCCTTTGCTCGATCGGCAGATGCTGTGGACGGAACCAAGTGTGGCCAGTTGATAACGAATAACCCGAACCGCCATCAATATTCCGGAGGAAACATCAAAGCTTATGAAGCGCATCAGCTCATTTTTCGCATTCGCCTTTATCATTTCGTTGTTCGTTAACGTCACGCTTGGCCAAGCTCCGGTCCAGCGGGATCGCCAGTCGAATAGAGGCACAGTCTCCGAAAAAGATCGAACGAACGGTCTACCGCCTGAGACTCTGACGGCTGTCGACGAAACGACGAGCGCATTTGAAACGGAAGCCGAGAACGCTCGCGGCGAGGGCAAGCAACAGTCTGCGACGATAGGTGTTTGCGATACGGCCGGTCCGATCGAGGTCGAATCCACCGGCGGAACCACCACGCCGACCGCATACCCAACGCTGAAAGATGCGTTTGATGCGATCAATGCAGGTTCACATACCGGTACGATAAATGTCGAAGTTTGCGGAAACACGACCGAAACTGCATCCGCGAGCCTAAATGCGAGCGGCAGCGGTTCGGCCTCTTACACAAATGTTACGGTCAGGCCAGTTGGCACGGGTCGTATCATTGAGGGAACGATAACGGGAGCTATCATAAAGCTGACCGGAGCGGACAATGTCACTATCGATGGCGACCCAAGCGGAGCCGGTTCGGCCAGGGAATTGACGGTCAGGAATAACAGCACGGCGGCGGCTACGGCAGCAGTTTGGCTCACCAGTACCGGTGTCGGTGCGGGTGCGACGAACAACACGATAAAGAATCTCGAGATCGCGGCAGGTGCTACGCAAAACACCACCGCTAATGCTACATTTGGCATTATTCTGGCAAGCAATAATACGGCGATCAGCACAACGTCGAACAGCGACGATTGTGACAACAATTCGTTCATTGGGAACCGAATCATCCGCGCCCGATATGGCATTGTTACCCGCGGAACCACAACGAACCCGTCGCTCGGAACGGTCGTAACGGGTAATCTGATCGGCCCGACCAGCTTCGGCGCCGACCAGATCGGCAAGGTCGGCATATTTATGCAGGCGGACAATGGCGCGACCGTGTCGAGGAATATCGTGCAGTTCGTTGGCGGTGAGTTTGGAACAACAACGGCCGGAGCCGATCGCGTCGGCATCGGTATCGGGAGCGAATCGTGGAGCTCCTCTGCACCCGGAACACTGACTTCCGGAAACTACACGGTGACCCGAAACATCGTCCGAAATATCGTCGAACAGCGAACGTTCTCGGCTGCCGGAATTTTGGCGTCGACCACAGGCGGCGGCAGCCCGACGAATAATCTGATCGCAAACAACTTCATCTACAATATTGTTTCAAACGGCACGAGCGGTGACCAGCCGGTCGGCATCGGCGTCGCCGGCGGCTTCTCGGACAATATCGTTTTCAACTCGATCGCTATCACTGGCGATATGGACGGAACTGGTGCGACTGCGGCCGCGACCTACGGCAACGCGATCCGCATTGCGAACGCCGCAGGTACGACACACCAGAATCTTAATCTCAAGAACAACAGTATTTATCTTGACGTAACGTCAAATACGACAACACTTCCGTACTTTGCGATCACGGTCAATTCGGCGACCTATGCGTTCGGAAGCGGTGGGCTGAACCACAATAATTACTATATAAACTCAGCGAATACTCAGTTAAGCACAGGCGGGCTTACGACTAATGCGACGGCTCCGACGGCACCCAATACATTTGCGACGCTTGCGTTATGGCAGGCTGCTTTAACACCGGCTCAGGACGCGAACTCGATCCAGGCCGATCCGCTCTACGTTTCAAATACCGCCGATCTTCATATTGCTTCGGGCTCGCCAAACGTAAATGCAGGAACGGCGGCCGGTGGCGTGATAGAGGATATTGACGGCCAGTTGCGCGTCGCCGCTCCGGATATCGGTGCTGATGAACCGGGCGGCATTGCTCCGCCTGTCAACGATATCCAGGCGGTTGCGTTGGTCTCGCCGGCGAGCGGCAGCACGGTCCCGGCGACGACGCCTTTTGCCCCGCAGGCATCTTTCCGCAACCTAGGGACGGCAACTCAAACCAATGTTCCTGTTCGTTACCGAATCCTAGACGGCATGATGCAGGAAGTCTGTAATGTGACGGCGACCATCCCGTCATTGGCTAACGGACAGACCGCGGCAGCGACGTTTCCAAATTGTACGATCGCTGCGCCGGGTTCATATTCGATCGCGGCCCGTTCTGAGCTCGTCGGTGATGAGAACACCGCGAACGACGAGGTCACCGGCTCGATCAACGCTGCATTGCCGCTGGCAGGAACATACAGTGTCGGTACAGGCGGCGATTTCTCGTCGCTGACGAACGCCGGAGGTATCTTTGATGTTCTCAATTCGGTCGGGTCGACGGGCAGCGTTACGATCAATATCACGGCGGATCTAACCGGCGAGAACGGAGCTATCGCTCTGAATGAACTGGCGAGCGGGCAGCCAGTCCTGATCAGGCCGTTGGGCGGCGCAAGAACGATCACCGGAAGCAGCACGAACAGCATCATCAGGCTCAATGGTGCCGATAACGTCACGATCGAAGGTTCGCTTTCCGGAGGTACGGCAAGCGGGGTCGGCGGTAACGGGGCGATCCGCGACCTTACTGTACAAAACACCAGTGCGGCCGCTACTGCCGGAGCCGTAATTGCGGTGATGACCGGTACGAACGGAGCACAGAATAATACGATCCGCAACGTTAATATTGTCGGTCAGGATCCGACGCAAACGCTGATCGGTATTCACCTCGGAGGCAACGCACCCGGCAGTTCCGGTGCGGATAACGACAACAACGTTGTCGAAAATTGCAGTTTCAAGCGTTCGTTCATTGGTATCTATAACACCGGTACCAGTGCGGCCAACCCAAATACGGGCAACGTCGTCACGATGAATGACATGACGGCGACCGGTGCGGACCGCTTGCGGCGAGCCGGCATTTTCTTCTTCAATCAAAGCGGCATCGCCGTCACGTTGAACGCCATCGGCGGGATCACGGCCGACGAAGGTGCAGATGCGATCGGCATCATTGCCGGAATTCAGAATGTTACGTCAACAGTAACAACTGGCGGCGGTGTATCGAACGCAAATATCTCGCGAAACATCATCCGCGGTGTTGCGAGTACGAATACGACCGGGTTTTCGGCGGTCGGCATCGCGGTTGCCGGAGATCCGGCGGGACCGAATACGATCGCGAATAATATGATCACGGGCGTTCAGGCACCATCGACGTCGCCTGACCTTACGGCCGGTATCTTTGTTGCAGGCGTGACCGGATCGAGTACCCGGCTCTATTTCAACTCTGTCGCGATGACCGGGGACAGGGGAACCGTTGCAACGCAAATGCCAAGCTACGGTCTTGCATATACGGCAGATGTTGCCCTCGAATTAAAGAACAACATCTTCTACACCACGCAGATCTCCGGCGGCGGTGTCAATGCAAAGAGCTATGCGGTCGGCACGCTTGCCACGGCTTTCGCAAATCTGGACTCGAATTACAATGCATTCTATTCGAGCGGAGCGAATGATGGCGGATTCAGAAGCGGGTCTCTTGCGGCCGGTGCGGGCACTGACTATGTTGATCTTGCAGCATGGCAAACGGCGGTCGCTGACGATGCGAATTCTCAAGAGGGCGATCCGTTGTTCGTGAATCCGCTGAACGATCTGCATCTTGAGGTGATCTCGCCGGTCGAGAATGATGGAATTGACATCGCAGGAATAACCATCGACATTGACGGCGATCTTCGGCAATCGCCTCCCGAGATCGGTGCAGACGAGTTTGGCGGCCCGCCGGTGCCCGTGTCAGTTGGCGGCCGCGTGTTCGCATCCGACGGACGTGCGATCCCGAAGGCTGTTCTTGTTATTTCGGGCGGAACGCTTTCGAATCCGATACGAGTCATTACGAACGGATTCGGTATTTACCGATTCGATGAGATCGTCACCGGCCAGACCTACTCGGTCACGGTCGCGGCAAAGGGCTTTACTTTCGCCCAGCCGACGCAGGTGATAGTACTGAGCGGTGAGAATCTTAACGTCAACTTCACCGCCGAACCATAAGGTTCGCATTGAGTCTCGAATGTAACGCATCGCCATTGCGGCAGTTCACGATCGCGTGAACTGCCCATCGACGGTGCGTTTTTTTATCGTCCGGTTTTTGTTAATCTAGCGGTATATGAACAACTCGTTTTTTGGCATTGCAGTGCTTTTATTATTCGCAGGTGCCGTTTTCGGTCAGCCGGGAGAAAAGCTCTATCGGATATTTGACTCAAAGGGAACTCCGGTCGCATTCGATGAGCTGATCGCGTCGTGCGGCGAAGCAGATGCGGTCTTCCTCGGTGAGTATCACGACGACGCGGTCGGGCACGCGTTTCAGTTTGAGGTCTTTCAGGCAGTGGTCAACAGGCTGAATGCCGAGCGAAAAATAATACTCTCGCTCGAGATGTTCGAACGAGACGTTCAGGTGGTCCTGAACGAATATCTTGCGGGTCAGATCACCGAGAACCATTTTATGCTCAGCTCGAGGCCGTGGGGGAACTACAAGACCGACTACCGTCCGTTGGTGGAGCTTGCAAAAGAAAAACGGCTGCCGGTCGTTGCGGCGAACGCTCCGCGTCGTTATGTCAACATGGTCTCCCGCGGAGGCCGCAACGCATTGAGCGGGTTATCAAAAGAAGCGAAGAGCTGGCTTGCCCCTTTGCCCTACGCCGAAGCATCACCCGAATACGAGAAGAAATTCAAGGCGTTGATGGGTTCAAGCAGCGAAGCAATGATGGGACTCGACAATATTCTGAGTTCACAGTCGCTCTGGGATGCGACAATGGCATATTGGATAGCCGACAGCCTGAAACGTAACAAAGGAGGATTGGTCGTTCATCTTAACGGCGGATTTCATACCGAGCGAAGGCTCGGCACGATCGAACATCTTGCGAAGTACAGAAAAAAAGCGAAGGCGATCGTAGTGAATATTCGGTACGAGGATGACTTTCGTAACTTCGATAAGGCAAAGCATACAGACTCGGGTGACTTTGTTGTTCTGACCGACGCCAAACAGCCCCGCAGTAAGCGATAAAGAAAAAAAGGACGGGGTATGACACCACGTCCTTTTCAGTTAAGTCACTCGTGAAGGCCTACTTGTTTCGTACGGCCGTAAATGTGACGGTGCCGATCCCTGGTACGTTGAGCGTGCCGGACATCTTTTCGCCGTCGATCTTGCCTTCCATTTCGATCGTCGTTGGCTGGCCCTGGACCTCGGCATCAAGAATTCCCTTTATTGCGTTTCCGTTGATCTTGCCGTCTTTGATCGTGCCATTCCCGACCATCGACGCCATTGTTCCCGTAAAATCGGATCCGTTCTGTTCGATCTCGACCGCGAGGTCGATCACCTGGCCACCCGCATCAACCGACATCGTCCATTTGCCGGCGATATTTGCTGCTTCCGCACCATTAGAGACAGCCGAACCTGTAGGCGTATTCGGATCTTTGATCACGACGTTCTTCGGATCGACCGTGATCTCGGCAAGACGTTTTGCTACTTCAGGCGTCATTGATTCCTGATAACGGCCCCCGATGTGCTTTGCCAAGAATCTCTCTGCGGCTGCGATCATTGCCATATTGTTCACCGGACGGGCGAAACCGTGTCCTTCATCCGGAGCAAGAATGTACTCGACCGGATAATTGCGGTCGCGGAGAGCGACGACGATCTGGTCAGATTCACGCTGCTTTACTCGCGGATCGTTGGCACCCTGGACGACCATCAAAGGCGTCTTGATCTTATCTGCATGTGCGTGAGGCGACTGGCGTTTCATCTGTGCGAGGCCCGCTGGCGTTCGAGGATCGCCCATTCGCTTATAGAACATTTCCCGGATCGGTTCCCAATAGGGCGGTATCGAATCGAGAAGCGTCTGTAGGTTCGACGGAGGAACGATAGCCACCGAAGCCGCGTATTCATCGGGCGTGAACGTTACGCCGGCAAGAGCCGCATATCCGCCATAGCTTCCGCCCATTATCGCGACGCGTTTCGGATCGGCGATACCCTGTTCGACAAGGTACTTCTTGCCCCAGGTGATATCATCCTGCATCTTTTCGCCCCACTGGTTATTCCCGGCGTTCAGGAACTTTTTACCGTAGCCGGTCGACGCCCTGAAATTTGGCTGCAGCACGGCATATCCGCGATTTGCCAAAAACTGAGCATAAGGATGATAGCCCCACGAATCCCGGCCCCACGGTCCGCCGTGTATGAACAGAACGGTCGGGAGGTTCTTGCCGTCCGAACCTTTCGGTATCGTCAAATACGCAGGTATCTCAAGGCCGTCAGACGATCTGTATCGGACCGGTTTCATCGGTGAGAGGTGTTTGCGATCTAGTTTTTCTCGTACCTGATAAAGGGTTGAGAGGTTCTTGGACTTACGGTCGTAAAGCCAAACCGTTCCCGGATCGACATCGCTCGATGTGACCACGATGAACTTTGTTTCGTCGCGTGTTGCTGACTGGAACGTTACGTCACGGTCGCCGAGGCGTTTCTTGATATTGTTGTAGTCTTTCTCGTAACCCTTATCTTTCCAGTAGATACGCTCGCGGTCGTCTTCGTAGACGGTTGCCACAAGTTCCTTGCTTAGCTCTGAGAATGAGGCACCGCCGAAGTCGACCTTACCAAGCGGATCGCTTTCAAATTTGGTCACCGCACCGGTTTCGGCGTCCATAAGGACGAGTTCGATCAGGTCGAGGTCGCCTTTGTTCGTTTGGAAGTAGACACGCTTATTGTCTTTGTGAAATCTTATCGGCCCGCACGTCTCGAACGTGTTGCAGTCGTAGATCTTCGTTGCCTTTCCGTCAGCAGAGATCTTCAGGATCTCGGTGTCGCCATTCGGAGCCGAGCGGACAGCCATTCTGAGCTTATCTGCATTATCGAACACCATGCCCTGATAGCGGTCACGGTTTTCGCTGATTAGCGTCCGTTCACCGGTCGAGATCTTGACCTTATAGAGGTCGTGCCACGCTTTATCGCGGTCGTTGATCCCGACAAAGATCGCATCCGGATCGGTCTCGGGGACGGCCTGAATGATCGCCCTTATGCCCTTAGCATCGGTAAGATTTCGTGCGTTCGGAACGTCGCTGCCGGCCGCGGGTTTGTCTGCGGGATTGACTGCATAGACGTTAAAATTCTCGTCGCCGCCCTTGTCCTGGACGAACAAAATGTACTTTCCGTCTCTTGACCAGAAGTAATTCCTTACCGGTCGGGCCGTATCGGCAGTCATCGGACGGGCCGCGTCGAATGGCTCGCTGACACCCTTGACCCAGACGTTCATCGTGCCTTTATAAGGCTTGACGAACGAAATATAACGCCCGTCGGGCGAGATCTGAGCACCGGCGTATTCCGGATTGCCGAAGATGACCTCGCGGTCAATGATCGGCGGCAGCTGGGCGTAACTAACATTTGTCATGGTTACAGACAGCAACAGCGCGAAGAACATTACTGATATTTTTCTCATAAGTTTTGATCCTGTCGACATTGATACGCCCGTTCCCGAAATTCGGTTCGGACAAAATTATAAGATATCGCCACTCCAATATTGTTTGCGAAACCTGCTTTCCGACCAATATCCCTTTACGAGTTCGATCTTCGGGCTCGAACCTCTTTCGATCAGGACCGTGACCACATCGAAACGGTGATCCATTTCGAATACGCGAAAGATCCTGCGGTAAGCCCGTGCGGTTCGGGTGATCTGGCGTTGCTTTCGAAGATCGACGGCTGTAAGCGGACCGCCGAACTGCGCCGAGCGACGCGTCTTTACCTCGATGAAGCAAAGCACGTCGGCATCGAGTGCGACGATGTCGATCTCGCCTGTCACCTGCACACCCCTCGAATTGCGGCCGACCGGAACTTGAAAATTCGACACAACAAGCCGGTAGCCCTGGCTTTCCAGATGATCGGCGGCAAGCTTTTCGCCTTTCAGACCAAGGTAACTTGAACTGCTGTCATCCGGGCGTATATCCTGTTGTAACACTGATAGTTCCACAACGACCAAAGAAAAAGGGGAAATAGATGTTTAAGGATTATACCAAACAAGTTGCCGCAGCAGCATTCATATTGTCCTCTCCGGTCTTGGCCGTCATTTGCCAAACGCCCTCGCCGACGCCTTTACCGATCGCCGCGACGCTGCCGAAGATCGTCGAAACACAACGTCCGCTTGTCACATCGATCGATCCAGCAAAGCTGCCCGCACCGTTTCATACCGAGAGTGCCCGGCGGCCTTCGCGTGTCATACCGCAGCCGGCAGATGCGACCCTGACGGTCCCGAAAGGCTTTAAGGTCAACGTCTTTGCCGAGGGCGATTTCACATATCCAAGGTGGATGGCCCTTGCCCCGAATGGCGACGTCTTTGTTGCCGATTCGCGTGCGAACCGCGTCGTCGTACTGCGCGATGCGAATAAGGACGGCAAGGCAGACCAGCGTTGGGTCTGGTCGGCTAAGCTCGCACAGCCTTTTGGGATGGCCTTTCACGGCGATTGGTTCTATGTTGCGAACACCGATTCGGTTGTCCGGTTCCGGTATAAGACCGGACAGACCGAAGCCGTCGGCGACCCCGAACGCATCGTCGAGCTAACCGCCGGCGGTTATAACCAGCATTGGACACGCAACGTGATATTCTCGCCCGATGGCAAAAAGATGTTTGTCTCGATCGGTTCGGCGACCAACGTTTCGGTCGAGGACGATCCGCGTCGTGCGGCCATCTCGGTCTACGATCCCGACGGCAAAAACCACAGGATCTACGCCGGCGGACTCAGAAACCCGATCGGGCTGGCGTGGAATCCGAAGACCGGAGAGTTGTGGACCGCGGTCAACGAACGCGACGGCCTTGGCGACGACCTCGTCCCCGATTATGCGACAAGCGTGAAAGAAGGCGGCTTTTACGGCTGGCCCTATTCCTACATCGGCCAGAATGAGGATCCGCGTCGAAAGGGCGAATCGCCCGACCACGTCAAGCGATCGATCGTTCCCGACGTCCTCTTCACCTCGCACGTTGCCGCACTCGGGATCGAGTTCTACACCGGAAAGATGTTCCCGAAGGAATATCGCGGCGATGCTTTCGTCGCTTTTCACGGTTCGTGGAACAGGGCAAAGCTGTCAGGCTATACGGTCGTCCGCATCAAGTTTGACGACAAAGGAAAGCTCGAAGCGAATGCATACGAAGACTTCGTCTCAGGCTGGCTGCCGAACCCAGATTCGAACGAGGTCTGGGGCCGTCCGGTAGGCCTGCTCGTCAATTCCGACGGTTCGCTTCTCATCACCGACGATGGCGGTCGCAAGATTTGGCGGGTGAGCTACGGTGCAAGCCGCTGATTGAATCCGCTCAGCATCTTTCGAACTTCGATTATTCGATCTGCGTACTCGCTTTGAACCTGTTCGCCGAGACGTTCGAGATCGCGTGCGACGAGTACGTAATACTCCATCCGGTTCGCCAAAGCAATGGAGTTGGCGATTGCCTTTGAGAATTCGAAATTATTCTCTCTTGCGGAACCTTCGGCGATGAGTCCCGGAATATAGATACTGGTCTTCCTAAGAGTGTTTCTCAATCCGAAGAGTTCTTCTTTCGGAAAGTCTGCCGTAATTCTGTAAGTGTGCAGAGCTAATTCGTGTGCCTTCTGCCAAACCAAGAGCTTCTTGAAATCTTGCATAAGTTAGTCAACAGTTTCGAGTTATGAGTTGTGAGTTTCGAGTAAGAAACTGGAAACTCGGAACTGAAAACTCGTAACTGGTGCAAAATTAAAAAGCCGGCTCCTCGTAAATGCCGTAAACATCTCGCAACGCGACGCATATCTCTTCGACGGTAGCGTAGGCGGCGACGGCCTCGATGATCGAAGGCATCGTATTGTCACCCGAACTGGCGGCAAGTTTCAGCTTATCGAGAGCGATCGCGACGGCACCATTATCGCGGGTTGCCTTGACGTGAGCCAGCCGTTCAAGCTGGTGGTCGCGAACGGCTTCGTCGATCTGGAGGATGTTGTATTTTCCGGCATCCTCATCCATCGTGTATTTGTTGACGCCGACGATGGTCTGCTCGCCGCGTTCGACGGCTTTCTGATAGAGATAGGCGGATTCCTGTATCTCACGCTGCGGGAAGCCCGCCTCAACGGCCTCTACCATCCCGCCGAATCCGTCGATCTTGTCGAAATAATCAAGACAGCCATCGATCATCTTTTGGGTCAGCGATTCGACATAATAGCTGCCGCCGAGCGGGTCGACCGTGTTGGCAACGCCGGTTTCCTCGGCGATTATCTGCTGTGTCCGGAGAGCGATGAGTGCGGCCTCATCCGTCGGCAGGGCAAGGGCTTCGTCGTAAGAATCGGTGTGGAGCGACTGCGTTCCCCCGAGCACGCCGGCAAGAGCCTGAATGGCGACGCGTGCAATGTTGATCAGCGGCTGCTGGACGGTCAAGGAAACGCCCGCGGTCTGTGTGTGAAACCGCATCTGCATCGTCCGCGGATTCTTTGCACCAAAGCGTTCCTTCATCGTCTTTGCCCAGACGACGCGAGCCGCACGATACTTTGCGATCTCTTCGAAAAAGTCGTTGTGAGCATTAAAGAAGAACGACAGCCTCGGGACGAATTCATCAACGTCCATACCGCGATCGACGCCGTATTGGACGTACTCGACGCCGTCACGCAGGGTGAACGCAAGCTCCTGCAAAGCCGTCGCACCGGCTTCGCGGATGTGGTAACCGGAGATCGAGATCGGGTTGTATTTCGGAACGTGCTTGGTCGTGTATTCGAACGTATCGATGACCAGCTTCATCGCCGGTTTTATCGGATAGATCCACTCTTTCTGAGCGATATATTCCTTAAGAATGTCGTTCTGCAGCGTGCCCGAGATCTTGTTGAAATCAGCCTTCTGCTTTTCGGCCACGACCAGATACATCGCAAGGAAGATCGGGGCCGGAGCGTTGATCGTCTGCGAGACGGTCACCTGATCGAGCGGAATGCCGTCGAAAAGCACTTCGAAATCGGCAAGGGATGAAACCGCGACCCCGCATTTTCCGACCTCGCCTTCGCTCAACGGCGAGTCGGCATCAAGGCCCATCAACGCCGGAAGGTCGTAGGCTACCGACAATCCGGTCTGGCCGTGTTCGAGCAGATACTTGAAGCGAGCGTTGGTATTCTCAGGCGAAGAAAAGCCCGCGAACTGACGCATCGTCCAGAGCTTGCCACGATAACCAGTAGGGTGTATTCCGCGTGTGTAAGGGAACTCGCCGGGGAAGCCGATATCCATACCTTCGGAATCGGCTTCGGTGTATAGGCGTTCGACCGGTTCGAGGCTGACACCTTCGAACGAACGCTTTCGCTCAGCGGTCTTGTCCAATACCTTCTGCAGCGTCTCCGCTTCCCAACGTGCCTTCTCGGCCTCAGCTGCCATTAATGCTTCTTTGATCTCGGTTGCCATAACTTATAGGTGTATAAAACGAGATTTTAGCATAATCGGCCCTAGAGTTCTGAGCCGCGGTTCGATCAAGAGTAACTAGGATGAACTGCGAAATAGATGCTCACCGATAGCTGTTACGATGATCTGTCGGATCTCGCCGATTCACGCATCCATGCCTGCATCTGCTCGATCTCTTTTGTCACCGTTCGCGAGCCCGCCAGCAGCACAAGCATAAGCAGTACGCCGAGCGCCGGAATGACATACATCGCGGTGTGAAGCCCCTCGGCACGGAAGGGTTCGAGGGCAGCTTGGGTGAGGTCAATGACGCCCGATCGAGATGCTGCAAGGCGTGTGTAGTAATCGCTGAGCAGTCCGGTCCCATAAGGGCCGAGCGATGCTCCGAGGACGTACATCGCAAAGAAATAGACAGCCATTGCTGTACCGCGTGAAGCCGGTTCGGTAACGTCCTGAATGGTCGAGTAGACCGTTGAGTAATAAAAGTACATCAGGCCGCACGCTACTCCCATCAAAACGAGAAAGATCGTTGTGCTTCCCTGCGGAACGCTGAGAGCGAGATAGACCGTCGGGATCGACAATGCTATTGCGACCGTTCCGACGAGCATTCGTCCGTTCGTTCGTTTTTTCATGACGGCATCGCCGATGAAGCCGCCGATAAGCAATCCCGGTGCTCCCATAAGTCCGTAAACGATCATCGATACGAAGTTGGCCTGCTGTATATCGAGGCCGTGATAACGCATGAGGAACGGCGTAATGAACGAGCCGATGGCGTACATGTTGAAATTGTGGACCGCACCGGAAATGATTATCCAACGCATAGTCGGCGACCGAAGGACGTTGAGATAGGGCGAACCCTGACGCACCATTGAACCGATATCGTGAGTCTCGGAAGCACCGCGTTTCGGCTCGTGAATGAAAAGGACCGCGACGGCACAGAGAATGCCCGGAATTCCGGCGACAAAAAAAGCGGCTCGCCAGCCATATTCCTTTGCGATCGTGCCGCTTACCGCGAAGCTGAGAGCTACACCGACCGGAAGCCCAAGCATGAAGATCGACAACGCCTTGGCACGCCAACTCGGCGGAAAAAGGTCGCCGATCAACGACGTTGCTGCCGGTGCACACGAGGCCTCGCCGACGCCAACGCCGAGACGAAGGGCGAATATGTGCCAGAAATTTTGTGCGAGCCCCGAAGCTGCGGTCATCAGGCTCCACGCAAACACACCGGCCGAGAGAATGCTCTTGCGACCGATCTTGTCGGCCAATCGGCCAAGCGGTATTCCGACCAAGGCGTAAAGCAGCGTGAATGCCGTCCCGAGAAGCCCAAGCGATGCGTCGCTCAGCCCGAACTCTTTACGGATCGGTTCGCCGACCGCACCAAGTATCTGACGGTCAAAGAAGTTGATCGTGTTGATCGCAAACAAAACGACGAGTGCGAACCACACGGCGTTTGTTCGGAGGACGGTCTTTTCGGTTGTTTCCATTATTGAAAAATTGCCGCCGAGGGCGTAAATTGCATTACGATTTCAATGTGCATACAATTACCGAATGTCCGAAACAAAGGCAGCCTTTATAGCCGCAGTTCTTTCTTTCTTCCTGTCCAGTGTCGGGTGCAGTGGTTCGAATGACGCGGTGAACAATTCGAACGCGAACTCAAACTCCAACTCTCAATCAAATAACCGCATCGCCGCCAAAGACAGTGTCGAAGAACTTGGGATGCTGATCAAGCTTCCTTATGAGGCGATCGAAACTTATTGGATCGAGTCGGTGTCTTCGAAACAAGGCTATTCACGGCAGCTAACGGCAGTTATCCGGTTTTCTGCAGCTGACGCCAACAAGCTGGCAGCAGACGCGGCGAAACTGACGGCACCCGTTCCGTATTCGGTCGAGCTTGAGGACTGGTTCCCGACCGAACTTGTTACAAAGAGTGAAATGACCGGTGACCCAAAGCTTGCAGGCCAGTCCTACTCGGCTGCGGCTTTTTTCCAGGAACCGTACATCGAAGGCCGGCTGACACGTATCGACGAAACCGATTTCTTCGTCGTCGAACTATCGGCCAAATGACGCTTCAGATCTCGTCGTAACGTTTGAGCTTCCGGTAAAGCGTAGAAAGATCGATACCAAGGACCCTCGCCGCTCGAACCTTATCATTGTCAAACGCTGTCATTACCTCAGCAACGTAATCACGCTCGACGTCCTCAAGTGACCGCATCTCAACATCTTGCCGTACCTGCTTGAATGTATCAGAAACCACTTTCTTTGGAAGATCAGCGACCGTGATCTCATCACCGCTAAGGATGAAGGCCCGCTCGACCGCATTTTCGAGTTCACGAATATTCCCCGGCCACGCGTAGGCCGTTAGGGCCTCCATTGCCGGGATCGTGATCGGTTTTTCGGGCAGATTCTGACCTCGAGCCGTTCGCCCGGAAAAATAGCGTACAAGCAGCGGGATGTCTTCGGTTCGTTCGCGAAGCGAAGGCAGATCGATCTCGACCACGTTGAGCCTGTAGAAGAGATCTTCGCGAAACCTGCCGTCATTTACCTCCTTTTCGAGGTCGCGATTGGTCGCGGCGACGATCCTTGCATCAAACTTGACCGGTGTCGAGGTGCCGACCGGCGTCACCTCGCGTTCCTGTATCGCTCGCAGCAGTTTCGATTGCAATGCCAAGGGAAGTTCGGCGATCTCGTCGAGAAATACGGTTCCGCCCGATGCAGCACGAAAGAGCCCGGCCTTGTCGTTGACCGCACCAGTGAACGCTCCTTTTGAGTGGCCGAAAAGTTCGCTTTCGAGAAGATCTTCGGGTATCGCCCCGCAATTGACTGCGAGAAAGGGATGGCCCGCTCGGCGGCTGTTGAAATGGAGTGCACGAGCGACGAGTTCTTTCCCGGTGCCGCTTTCACCCTGGATCAATACGGTCGTGTTCGTGTCAGCTATCTTTTCGATAAGCTCCGTGACGCCTTTAAGGCCGGTGCTTTTGCCGATCATCTCATCGAATTTGGATTCCCGATTCAACTCACGCCGCAATGCCCGGTTCTCCCTAAACAGGTCGTGTTGGGCGATAGCGTTGCGAACCGTCTTGACCAGATCGTCGTTGACGAACGGCTTGGTAATGTAATCGTAGGCACCTTTCCTGAGAGCCGCGATCGCCGAATCAACTGACGAAAAGGCTGTCATGATTATAACAAGGGCATCGCGGTCGATCGTCTTGATCTGGTCGAGCAGCTCAATACCATCCATTCCCGCCATCTTGATGTCTGAAAGTGTCACAGAGACCTCTGCGGAAGAGAATATCCGCAATGCGGTTTCGGCACTATCGGCGGTCAATACGGCAAATCCTTCGGCCTCCAATAGGCGTCTGAGGATCGAACGCATCAATTCCTCATCCTCAACTATAAGAATGTTTTGTCCCGCCATAAATGAACTGAAACAATAGGTATTTTTTAGTCTAGCACAAGCTTTATTGTTTGTTTGGTTTCGTGATAGCATCGGTGATTATCAACGGCGATCCTAAATGCGTTTTTACAAGACCTTCCATCTTTTCCCGCTAGTGATCCTCCTGTTCATCAATATCGGGATCGCTCAGCAGCCGAATCCCGTCGAAAGGCAAGTCACCAACCCGATAACTGATACACCGAACATAAATCCGGTTTCCGCTGCTCAGGATATTTCAGCACCCAAGCCTAAAAAGCCGACGGTCGCTCCGGAGGGCGGAGACGGCGAGGTGGTCGTGTATTCAGAGCGGCAGACGGTCGAAGGCGAGGAAGGGAAACGCATTATCACATATATCGGGAACGTCGACGTACGATATGGCATTTACCGGATGCAGGCCGAGAAGATAACGCTTTACGAAGCTGAAGACAAGTTGGACGCCGAAGGAAGCGTTATATTCGATCAGGGCGATGATCAGCGTATCACCGGTGCGAAAGCGATCTGGAATCTGAAGACCAAACTGGGTGTGTTTGAGGATTCGACCGGCTTTACCAATCAGACGAATGACGGGACGGTATTGTATTTTACGGCAGATCGCGTCGAGCGTGTTTCCTTGACCGAGGTCGTCGTTACAAAAGGCAAGTTCACCGCCTGCGACGAAGCCGTTCCAAAATGGTCATTCACGGCCGACGAGGCCCGGATAAAGGTCAACGATCGCGTAAAACTGAAAAACGCGAAATTTCGGCTGAGCGATATTCCGATCGTTCCCGTGCCATTTGCGTCGATCCCGATAAAGGAACGCGACCGGGCGAGCGGATTTCTGACGCCGACGATCGGTTATTCCCGGAACAAAGGCCTTCGTCTTTCCGGAGCGTATTATTTGACGCTTGGGCGATCTGCCGACGTAACGATAAGGACCGATGTATATACCTCACGCGGGGTCGGGTACGGCCTTGATGTCCGCACGCGTGCGAATTCGCGTTCGTATCTCAATTTTGGTTTCTATGCCGTAAAGGACCGCATTTTCGGCAAATCGGCCAGTGAGCAATATCCCGATCAGGGCGGAACGATCCTGTATGCCGAAGGGGTTCAGTATTTCCCAAATGGCTTTACCGCAGCTGTCGATGTCAGGCTTACATCGAATCTCGCGTTTCGGCAGGTCTTTTCAGATGGCGTTCAACAGATAATTTCGCCGATCGAAGTTTCGCAGGCTTTTGTAAACAAGAGCTGGAGCAACTATACGATGAACCTGCTGGCAAGGTCTCAGGTCATATCGATCCCGAACGTCAGGGTCAAGACCCGTAATCTTCCGAGCGTCAATTTCGAGAAGCGACCGTCGATGCTTTCGTTCCTCAAACCGGTCTATTTTTCGTTCAAGACGAGCGTTGAGGGCGTCTCACGGCGTGAAGAGGTCGATGATCTCGGCCAATATCAAAAGGCGACAGGGGGCGACCCCGTAGTCTCACCCGCGATCGGCCAGCGG
The DNA here is from genome assembly GCA_016716305.1 of Chloracidobacterium sp. Classification (NCBI taxonomy): domain Bacteria; kingdom Pseudomonadati; phylum Acidobacteriota; class Blastocatellia; order Chloracidobacteriales; family Chloracidobacteriaceae; genus Chloracidobacterium; species Chloracidobacterium sp. The sequence goes on along the minus strand of JADJWP010000001.1, from coordinate 54,427 downwards.
TTCGACGTCTACCCGCAGGTGACGCTTCCGATCAGTACTAAGTATATAAATTTTACGGCTACCGGCTCGATGCGGGTCACCTACTATTCGAACTCGTTCAACGACATGCGCCAGGTTGTAGGACGCGATGTGATAAGAAAGTACGGCGAATTCGAATTTGATATCAGACCCGTTGCACTCGCCCGCAATTTCTACGGCAAAGGCGGAGCGTTTCGCTTTCGTCATGTGATCGAACCTTACGCCACGTATCGTTACATTAAGGGCGTCGACAATTTTAACCGGATCATCAGGTTCGACCATTTGGACACCATCAGCGACACTAACGAGATCGAAATTGGTCTGATCAACCGGGTATACACACGTAAGTACGCAGAAGCTGTTACAAGCGATGCTCAGTTGAAGCTGCGAGACGCTGCAAGCACGGCAGACAAACCGCTATCTACTCAGCCGTACGAGATATTTAGCCTCGCGATACGCGGAAAGTACTTTTTCGACAAGACCTTCGGTGATGCGTTGGTTCCCGGCCAGCGAAATCAGATCGCTCCGATCACCGCTTTGAGCTTCTACACCTTTGGCGGGGTGCCGAGAAGATTTTCACCTCTCAGCGTTGATATGACCTACCGGCCGAGGCGAACGATTTTTGTCAACGCCAGGGCGGACGTCAGTACATCGGGCGACGCCTTGCGGACCGTATCGGCCACGGTCGGCTACGATACGCCACTGCTGAAGTTTTTCCAGACGTTCTATTACACGAGGGCCATTGACCTTGTTCCATCACTCGCTCAATTCGCCGATCGAAACGGAAAAGAACCGGGGACACTGCGAGGTTCGCAATGGAGCCCATCGGTGTTTGTAGGGAATCGCGATAAGGGCCTTTATGGCGGGGCATCGGTCTTTTTCGATTTTGAAAACCGCCGGGCAACACGTCTATCACCGTTAATAAGCTCTCTGTATACCTTGGGTTACGCCGGTAATTGCTGTGCGGTTGCAGTTCAGTATTACACCTTCAATGTTGGTGCTCGAAACGAGAATAGGATCGTATTCAGCTTCAGATTGAATGGGATCGGGAGTTTCGGTACCGAGCAATTCGGTCAGGGATTAAGGTGAGCCTCACCTGGTACTGGCATCCGAGGCCAAAGCGTGGGCGACCGAACTGAAATATTCGATCGGAGCCAGGTCATCAGTCAGGACGAGGGATGAATTCGGTGGGCCAGGTTCGTATCGACCAGCAAGTAGTTCCTCGAGGACCGGATCATCCAACACGACACCTGCGGTCTCTATTCGTTTTCGACCGACCAGCATCAGATTCTGAAGGCTGGAATCGGCAGCACCGGCATCGACCCTATAAACATCAACCGATGCAAAAACCGATCTGTACGTGGCAAGTTCCGCCTGAAAGAACATTGCGGCATCACCGCTCAATGCTGAACCCAAGTTCATGATCACGACACCGTCGTCGTCCAGTATTCGATGTATCTCTCGCACAGCCTCTACGGTTGTCAGATGGTACGGAATGGAAAACAGCGAACCAAACGCATCGACCATCACGACCTCGAAAGTGGACGATCGTGCCCGATTCAGGAACGTCCGGCCGTCCTCGTGTATGATCGACAGCATCGGATGATCGACCAGATTGAAGTAGCGCCGCGCGATCTGGGTCATACCTGGATCGATCTCCACAACCGCGATTTTCGCTTCAGGGTAGACCCGCAAATGTTCCTTCGGGAATGAATATCCCGCACCACCGATCATAAGCGTATTTCGGTGGCCTGGCCTGTAATGCCTGACGAGGTGGTAATACCTCGTGTATGTCAAAGCCAGGTCATCCGTATCGAAATAGATCGCTGATTGTATCGAATACGGGTCAGTGGAAAGTACTCGCATCGGCCTTTCAGTTTTTGGCTGTTTGGACGTAAAAACCCGGACATGGCTATACTCCGTATCAAACTCCTGCAAGTCGAATGCCTTTTTAAGATATGCCGAAGTTAACTCGCTGCCCACAACTCCCGCTGCGAAAAGCAGAAGCGAGATCATTGCGATTCGATTGAATGCGAACGTGGCCAACAGAAGGGAAAGAAGGAACAAGGAACCGGCGATAATGTAAAGCGACCGTGTGCTTCCTACAAAGGGTATCAGTAAGAAACCGGCCGCAAATGTCCCGACAATGCTGCCGATGGTTGAAAGCGCATATAGCCGGCCAACGGTCTTGCCAGCGTCATCGAGCGTTGCGATCCGAAGCTTGGTCGCATAAGGTATGACGAATCCAAGTGCTACGCTCGCGGGAGCAAAGAGTATCAATGACGCAAGAACGGCCTTTAGTTCGAGAATCGCCGGTGCCGAAGAGATGAATGACAATACAAGATCGCGAATCAGAATGGTCAGTGAGACCAAACCGCCGGCAACGAAGATTGCCGAGGCGAGAACCTTTACATCGGGACGCTCATCGGCAGTCTTGCCGCCGAGCCAGTAACCGAGGCTTAACGATGCAAGGATGACACCGATCAGGCTCGTCCAAACATAGGTCGAGGTTCCGATATAAGGGGCGACGATGCGTGATCCTATGATCTCATACGCCATCACAACTGCACCGCAAACTAAGACCACGAATTCAAGAACGATCGACGGACCGGATGATCTTGATGCGTCACTCATAAAAAGACAAACCCTGTTCTGATAGTGAATACCACAAACAGAACAGGGTCAAATCCAGAGTTTGTCGCCGACGTCAGACGTTACTCATACTGATGCCGTTTTTTTTTCACCGGCGTCATTCACGAACGTCAACCATTGTGCACCAAACGGAGCCGGCCTTTCGGCCAGGATGATCTTGAAAAATTCATCCTGCAGGCGTTTTGTGATCTCGCCGCAACGGCCCGAGCCGACGGTGATACGGTCAACCGAACGGATCGGGGTTATCTCGGCCGCGGTTCCCGTGAAGAAAAGTTCATCGGCAAGATAGAGAGCCGCACGCTGTATGGTAGTTTCGACAACCTCGATGCCCATCTCGCGAGCGATCTGGATGACCGAATCACGAGTGATCCCTGGAAGGATCGAAGCACCTAGCGGCGGTGTGATCAGCTTGCCGCCGTTGACGATGAACAAATTCTCGCCCGATCCTTCTGATACCATCCCTCGGTCGTCAAGCGCAATGCCCTCTGAGAAACCGCCGAGCAACGCTTCCATTTTGATGAGCTGCGAATTCATATAATTCGCGCCGGCCTTCGCCATTGTGGGCAGGGAATTCGACGTGATCCTCGTCCAGCTCGATACGCAGACGTCGATGCCGTTTTCGAGCGCTTCTTCGCCGAGGTATTTGCCCCACTGCCAACCTGCGATCCATGTTTCGATCGGATTCGGGAGCGGATTTACGCCAAACGACGGCTTTTGTTCGTCGAGTCCACGGAAGATCAAAGGACGGAGGTAGCAGGAATCAAGTTCACTGTCACGAATAAGATCGATCGTCGCATCGCAAAGTTCCTGACGAGTGTACTTCGAATCCATTCGGTATATCTTGGCCGAATTTATCAATCTCTGCATGTGCTCGGTCAATCGAAATACCGCGGATCCCTTCGTAGTGTTGTAGCATCGCATGCCTTCGAAAACGCTCGAACCATAATGGACCACATGTGACATTACGTGTATCCGTGCGTCGTCCCAATCGATCAATTCTCCGTTCTTCCATACTTTCGGAGCGATCTTCATCGTTGCTACATCGTTACCTGCCATATAAATATCTTCTTCCTTTATTTTCCCGCGCGAACATCTGATATGGGCTAGAAATGAATAATTTGTATGAATTTCTAAGTTTTGGACGCGAGAAGTACTTGATGGTACAAGGATAATACATCAGTTGATCACGCGCAAACATCAGCATTATTTATAACATCATAACGAGATCGAATCTAAAAACGAAAAAGGGCGAGCTCAGCCCGCCCCTCCGTAAATCTCTTCCCATCATCAAAGGAAATTCAATCTCGGGGCGGTATCTGCCAGCCTGGACGAAAAGATCTGTCCCCCGACATTGACTTCGACAGTGATCGGCTGGTCGCCGGAGCCGTTGAGTCCGCCGGGAACAGTGAAGTCAATAGTTTGAACACCGGGTTCGACAAGGATTCCACCGGTCAATATCGTACCGCCAACAACGACAAGACTTCCGATGCGAAGATTGATCACTGCGGACGAGGTATTCGCCACGCCGGTCAATCGTACACGAAAGACCGTTGGCACACGTTTTCCACCGCGGATCCGGACGGTCGTAACAGTGAATGGCTCGGTCGTATGAACCCTGTTGGTGACGTTTCTAACGTCAGCCCTGCCGCCCGGCCCGACCTCGGTCGAAAAGATATCCGGCCGCGTCGGCACGATCGTTACGTTCCCTTTGAAAACCGTACCATTGTTATTTACAACGAGCGGGTATTCGGTTCCGGCAGCCTCGCTGCTGATACCATACGGCACAACGAAGATCACCTGATGTCGGCTCACCGACTTCAATCCGCAAGCGACCCCATTTATCGACATTGTAAACCCGCTCAGCTCGATCGGCAGTTCGAAACTTCGTTCGAGGGAGCCGACCGCCGTACGAGCGATAACAGGCTGATTCGTGCCTGCACTGTAATTCATGACCGCCAGCATTCCAGGTGCGATACCCAGAACCGCCGGTGGCGTTACCGGTGTAGGACTCGGGGTCGGGCTAGGGGTCGGTGTCGGACTCGGTGTCGGCGTCGGTGTCGGTGTCGGAGTCGGACTCGGCGTAGGAGTCGGACTAGGCGTCGGCACGGCCGTCGGCGAAACCGGGATACGTGTGGCACCAGTAGCGAAATTAAATGAAGCGACCGTCTGGTTGACCGCGACCGGGTGATAAAGGTAATACACCTCAGCGTTTCCGTCGAAATTCCCTGTGCCGACCTCGGTCAGGGCAAGGCTGAAAGCGATACGGCGAGACGAATCGGTCGTCAACGCACGAGTCGAGGCAAGAAATGTATTCGATATCGGAAGTTTGGTCAGCCGCTTGAAGGTCGCACTGGCGGGCGGCGTATTGAGCGGATAAGAGTAAAGCTGAACGGGCCGAAACTCGTCCGGATTCAGGCCATCGTCTTCATTGGTCGGTATCGTTCCGTCAGGCTTGATGTTCATCCTTGTCTGCACGATGAACGTCGATGGAGTTCCATTTACGTCATTGTCAGAGAAGCCCGGATATCGGGCAACGTCGCCTCCAAAAGCGGCAGCATCCGCATTGCTCCGAGGGCCGACACGCCTGAATGTGCTTGCGACCGTGTCGTATAAGAACAATGCGAACGCGGTCTGGTTCGTACCCGTATGCTCGTTGGCAAGGTCGGCGTAAGAATCAAATGCGATATAACGGCCATCGCGGCTCATTCGGCGGCCGAGGTCGAGAATGTTGACCGGATCGCCCGGATTTGTCGGTGTTGTCGTCGTTACCTGCCGGCGTGTACCAGTAGGAGCACCGCTTGAGTCCAGGTCGCTGAAAAATATCTCCTCATTTCGGCTGGTTGAAGGATTATTGCCGCCGGTCATCCCGATGATCGGATTGTCGCCCGTGCTTGCAAAGACCACGCGCGAACCATCGCCGGAGATCGTAGGATTCTTGTTGTAAATAGGATCGGATATCGGACCACGTTCAGTTTGCGTGACCTGCCGCGTGGATCCGCCGCCAAGCTTACCGCCACCGTTTCTCACAAATACAAAGATCTCGTCATTGTCCGCATTAGGAAACGGGTTTCCTCCGGCAACCAGATCGCGTGTCGAGACAAATGCGATCACGTTGCCGTCATCGCTGATGCTGGCATCGTGGTTGTCATCGGCAATGAACGGACCGGTGGTCGAGGTTCCGGCGACCGGAAAACGGCTCGCATCGGTGTTCGTGACCGCGATAAAAGTACCGCCGGCGAGATCGGTCAATGGCAATTCATCACCCGTGGTCAAATCGGCAGAAGCAAATGTCGGGACCTGATAAAGCCACATCTCGAGATTGCCGTCGCTAGCTAACGGGTTCGGTGCCGGCGTTGGTGTCGGGGTTGGCGACGGAGCAGGGTTCGGCGTCGGCGTCGGGGTTGGAGTCGGGGTCGGAGCAGGAACGGTATAATCGTTCCCGTTAAAGTTACTTGGATTCGTTGCGTTCGGTGCCGCTGGTGTCGACGACGTAGCGTTGGAACTGAATGCTATCCACCGCCCGTCGTTGCTTATAACAGGCCGGGTGTTAACGATCTCAACACGGACGTTGTCAAAGGTTGCGGCCCTGAACGGGTCGAAAAGTACGCTTTTCGTATCGGTTATCTGAAAGATGCGCCGTTGGGCATAATCGAAGAGAAATATCTCCGGATTGCCATCGGCATTCCTTGGATTCACCGTCGCTAAATTCCCGCGAGACTCGAAGACGACAAAACGGCCGTCACCGCTGACACCGCCTGCGTATGCCTCAGAGGCTGAATTGGTGACCTGACCTATGATCGAGTCTATCTGTCCGGACACGACAGAATAAAAGGCAAACAAAGAAAGGCTGAAAATACCTAAAAGAACGCGAATCTTCACAGACTCCTCCAACCGCAATTTATAAAAGCGAATACAATATACGACCCCGAAATTCCAAACAGACACAAAACATTGCATTTTAAAGACTAATGTCCGGTTCTGCAAGCATGTGACCGATGAAATTAGGAGCCGACGTTCTGAAATCGTTCCATTTGATGCGCTTATCGTGCCAATTGGTTGTCATTTCACATTTCACCGCAATCAGATAACATAGATTTCCACCGCATTCAGCAAACAATGGCCGAACTCAAAAAGACAATCATGATCGTTGCAGGCGAGGCATCCGGCGATTCGCATGCAGCGAAACTTTGTTCGGCGATCCGCGAACTCGACCCCAATACTGAGTTCAGATTTTTTGGCTCGGCTGGCCCGAAGATGCGAGATGCAGGGGTGGAACCGGTCGTTCGGGCAGATGAACTTTCCATCGTCGGCTTGATCGAGATCGGGCGAGCTCTGCCAATGTTCATTAGTGCGTTCCGGAGGTTGAAGCGGGCGGCGAGCGAAAGGCAACCGGATGTCGTGGTACTTGTCGATTTTCCGGATTTCAATTTGAAACTCGCGAGAGCATTGAAAAACAAAGGCTATAAGATCGTGTATTATATTTCGCCACAAATATGGGCCTGGCGCCAGTATCGAATGCGCTCGGTGCGAAAGTACATCGACCTGCTTCTTGCGATCTTGCCCTTTGAAAAGGACTGGTATGCCGAACGCGGTATCCACCACGTGGAATATGTTGGAAACCCTGTTGCGAGCGAAGTGCATCCTGACAGCACGAAAGAATCATTTTGCCGCAGACATGGGCTCGACCCGGAAGCGCGTATCATTACGATGCTGCCTGGCAGCCGTCACAAAGAGATCGTCCGGATACTTCCGGAAATGCTCCGGGCGGCTGCGGTCCTGATGCGAAAGGACCGTGAGATTCAGTTCATCGTAGCATTTGCTGCCGAGCGGCACCGTAACGAGTTCGAAGCGGCGCGAGCCAAAATATCAGAAGGTGACCGTATCCTAACTGAGAAAATCAAAGTAGTTTCGGCCGAGACCTATGATGCATTGTTCGCCGCGGATGCCGCCGCCGTTACGAGCGGGACCGCCACCCTCGAGACCGGTATCATTGGCACTCCGATGGCGATCGTTTATAAGACTTCCGTTCTGAATTATAGATTATTGAGGCCGCTGATCGATGTCGAGCATTTCGGTCTCATAAACCTGATAGGGGGAGACCGCATCGCTAGCGAACTGATACAAGACGATTTTTCGCCAGGAACACTCGCCGATGAACTCTCTCGAATACTTGAACCCGAGACTAATTCGCGCATCCGCAAGCAACTTAAGGTCGCTGCGGACAAACTTGGGCAAGGCGGCGCATCAAAGCGTGCGGCAGCCGCGATTCTTAATTTGATAGGTTAAGGCAGACGTTTCTTAATATCAGCGACCTCTTTTTTCAATCGCTCAAGGCCTTTTACGTGAGCATTTTGCCGCTTGTATTCATCAAGCGGCTGAATCGGCGTACCCCACCAGACGCCTGGTCGTACGATCTTACCGGGAAGGATCCCGGCCTGTGAACCAATTACCGCTCCGCTTTGCACCCGCACATGATCGCCAAATCCGACCTGGCCGCCGATCACACAGTCGTCTTCGATCACGACGCTGCCTGAGATGCCTGTCTGTGCGGCTATTACACACCGTCTGCCAATATTGACGTTGTGGCCGACCTGTACGAGATTGTCGATCTTTGTGCCGGCACCAATACGTGTCTCGCCGAGGGCACCGCGGTCAACACAGCTGTTCGCTCCGATCTCGACATTTTCTTCGATAACGACGGTTCCGATCTGCGGAAACTTGATATATTCGCCGTTCGGTTCTTTGACGTATCCGAAACCGTCAGCTCCGATAATGACGCCCGCTTGAAGCACTACACGGTCTCCGATCGAACAGCCGCTCTCAATGACAGTATTCGGATGGAGGACACAGTCCTCGCCGATGCTGACGTCGTCGCCGATACGGACACCGGGAAGGATCTGAGTTCTTGCTCCGACCCTAGAACCCTTTCCTATCGACGCATGCATACCGACCGAGACCGTATCCGCGAGACGGGCTGTGTCGTCGATCCAGGCTCCGGGATGAATGCCGCACAATAACTCAGGCTTCGGATGGAGGATCGCGGCTACCCGCGAAAATGCGAGCTTTGGCGACGGAGCCGCGATAAGCGCGCGATCGGGCATATGCATTTTCTGTCCGGCCTGGGATAGAAAGCTCGTCGGAACTATCAGGCACGACGCATCTGTTTCGATAGCCGAATCGGAACCCTCGAAAAACGCCAGTTGCCGCGGGCCGGCGATCGCAAGATCAGCGACCGAGACGACTTCGGCGTCTCCATTACCGACAAGGTCCAGCCCAAGGAATTCCGCAATTTCACGAACTTTCATTCGTTACAATTTAAAGGTTTTTGATGGAAATGTCAGGTCGGTCAGGATCGAGAGCGTTCGGCCGAATCGATGGCTGATTGCAGAAAGAACTCAACGCCTGTGATCGTCACCCTATCATCGTCGGCAATGCGGCGTAGAACTGATGCTGCCTCGCTATCGAGGAAATCAAGGTCGGCAAGATCGATCTCGACCGTTTTACCCGATTCGTTCAGACTTTCGGCGATAAGCCGTTCTAACAAAAGGGCATCGTCGATAAGCATCTCGCCGTCGACTCGAAAGACCGTTCTTCCGGACTCAGGATCAGAGTGTTGTTTTATATGTGTCGGCATCGACGTATTGGCTGATCTTTTTACGTCCCGGGATCGCCGGAGTTTCAAATTAAAGGCAGATGTTCGTTTCAGGACGACCTTTTCGGTTCGACCTCTCTGCCCGAACTATAAGAAAAGCTGAAAGAAGTCCGGTCAGATCTGAGTTGCCGCATCGGGTTGTTTTCGTCTTTTTGTCGTCAGATAGACTCCAGCGAAAACCAACATTGCGGCCGCCGCGAACTTGAGGTCGACCCTCTCATTCAAAAACACGACGGCCGAAACGAAACCGATAAGCGGCTGAAGATAAATATATACCACAACGGTCGACGGATTGACCCTTGCGAGTGCCCAGGCGTTCAGAAGATAAGGGGCGGCCGTCGCAACGATGGCTATGTAGATCACAAGCCACCAAACATGACCCGGAACGGCTGCAATATCGATGGATGAAAGCGAGATGACTCCGAGCGGCACACAGATCGTGCTCGCGAAAATAAATATCCAAACGATCGACCGCAGAGCGCCGTTGCGAGTGACCACGTCCTTTGACCGGACAACATAGACCCCGTACGAGAACGAGTTTAGAATGATCATCACATCGCCAAGGGTGGTTTGTGAAGAGAATGAGGCCGAACGCGGGTCGATCAAAAATATCACACCCGCCGCGGCGATCAGAATTCCGGCGATCTTTCGGATCCGCATCCGCTCGGTTCCCAGATAGGCCCCGATAGCTATCGCAAAGATCGGGATCGTGACGGCAAGAAGCGATGTATTCGCCGCTTTGGTCAGCGAAAGTCCACCGACAAACAAAAGCTGATTTAGCGTAACACCGAAAATACTAAGTATGGCGAGTCTGCTGTAGTCCTTTCGATCCGCGAGCTTAAGGCTGCCACGTGTCCGTTGAAATGCATACAAAACGACGGCTGTGATCCCGACGCGAAACCCGACGACCGCAACACTTGGAATAACCGCAAGGACGATCTTTCCGATCACAGGCAGCGTCCCAAAGAAAGCCTGAACGCTGAGCAAAGCGATGTGCGGCGCGACGGCCGCCGTTTTCTGCGTCGATTCTGAGTCGTCGGTGACCATTGCCAAAAGTTCAATGATAGCAGACCTTGGGATGAAGATAATTTGCTTCCCGCAAAGTTTTTCCGGTGCTAAAATAACGTAAATCCGATCGTGCCGAACGCGGCTGGATGATTCCTGTACGCTCTCAGAAGTTCGATTTGAGGATTCGCATGAAAATTGTTCCAGCCTCACTGCTATTTCTAGTGGTCGCCGCAAATATCAACGCTCAGGACCCGACTGCTCAGTCTCCGCTCAAGCTTGATGAGATCGTCGCAACGCTCGAGGCGAGCCGTACCGGGGCGGCGACCACGAACAAGATCCTGATCAAACAGCTGCAGGATCGCGGGATCGGATTCGAGATCAGTCCGGCGATCGAAAGAACACTTCTTGAAAATGGTGCCTCCGATGAACTCCTGAATGCGATAAGGCTGCGTCTCTGCGACGATTACTCCGCGAAGTCCGAAAACTGTGAAGCCGACGACACCGATTGCCAGATAGCAAATTACACGAAGGCGTTGCAGTTTCATCCGGATGACGCTGATGTATTGATAAACAGAGGTGCTTCGTATCACGAGGCAGAAAAATACGATGAAGCTATCGCCGACTTTTCACGTGCTATCGAATTAGATCCGAAGGATGCCGACGCATACAACAATCGAGGCAACACGTATTCAGCACAAGAAAAGTATGATGAGGCAATAGCGGATTACGACAAGGCTATCGCAATAAACCCAAAGCAGCCCGACTATTTCTTCAACCGAGGTGCTGCTTATTTCAACAGCAAGCAGTTTCCACTTTCGATCAAGGATTATTCCAGGTATATTTCGATGCGGCCAAAAGATGCATTGGGTTATGCCCGACGCGGCGATGTCTACATCGAGATGGGCTCGTTTCAATCGGCGATCAAAGACCTTTCAAATGCCGTCTTGTTGGAACCGACCGAACCGCAGCACCTGGTCGATCGCGGAAGGGCCTATTCGGCCGCCGAGCGATACCAGCTTGCGATCAACGATTTCGACGCGGCTCTGAAGATTCGGCCTGACAATGCATATGCGCTGCACAACCGCGGTTATGCGTTTTTGAAGACAGGGGAAATCGACAAAGCTATCGCCGATTATGACCGTGCTATCGCACTCGATCCGACAAACGCAGAGATTCTTGACAGCCGCGGGTCGGCATACGTAGAAAAGGGCAATGCCGAACAGGCAGAAAAGGAATATACGCGGGCGATCGAGATAGATCCGGCAGTCTCCGGTCCCTACTATTCTCGAGGTGTGATCAGATCCGACCGAGGCGACTACGAACAAGCGATCCTTGATCTTTCGAAATATATCGAACTCGAACCCAATGATCCTGACGGCTATTTTTCACGAGGTGCGGTCTTCATCGATATCGAAGAGTACGAGAAGGCCCTGGCGGACTATAACAAAGTGATCGATCTTGCGCCTAAGAACGCCGACGCTTTCACAAACCGCGGTTTGATCTATTTGAGACAAGGCGATTACCGGAAGGCGATCGAGGATTGCACAACATCGATAAGGTTGAACCCGAATAACCCGATCACCTACGGGAATCGGGCCGCCGCGTATGAGCAATTAGGGGATAAAAGAAAAGCTGATGCCGATAAGAAACGGGCAGAAGCTATTGAAAAAAAACCAAAGTCCTAGACCGAAAGATCAAAGCAGCATCATCGCCGGACTCTCAAGCATCTGCTTGAAGGTCTGCAGGAATTTTGCGCCCGTCGCTCCGTCTACAATTCGGTGATCACAGGACATTGTGACGTTCATAACTGTGCGAACCACGATCTGGCCGTCGCGAACGACAGGTGTCGGATTTGCTCCACCGACGGCGATGATCGCGGCTTCGGGCGGATTGATGATGGCTGTGAACTCTTTTATGCCCATCATTCCGAGGTTGCTGATCGAGAAGGTCGCTCCCGTATACTCCTCAGGTTGAAGCTTTTTGGCACGTGCCTTAGCAGCAAGGTCGCGGACCTCTGCCGAGATCTCGGCAAGGCCCTTAAGGTTGGCCCCTCGAACGACCGGTGTGATAAGTCCCTCGTCGATCGCAACTGCGACGCCGATGTCGGCCTGTTCGTAAAACCTCACCGCTTTGTCCTGGTACGATGCGTTTACCCACTGATGCTTCAACAATGCCATTGCGGCAGCCTTGATTATTATGTCATTGACGCTGATCTTCGAGTCGTCATCGAGATTGGCATTTATCTGCTTCCGTGTCGCAAGCACATTGTCCATTTCGATCTCGACCGTGAGATAGAACGTCGGGACCGGGCCGATCGATTCGGCCAGACGCGACGCGATCACTTGCCTCATTTTAGAGGCCGGTTCATCGTGATATGCCGATGCTCCGACGATCGTTGAGGGTGTGAATGCTTTCACCGCGGTCGGTTTTGCGGTTCCGCCGCCAGCGAGAGCTTCTTCGATGTCACGCTTGATGATGCGGCCGTTCGGGCCGGAGCCGGTGATGCTTCGTAGGTCGACGCCGTTGTCAGCCGCCATCCGTGCGGCTATGGGGGAAACGATCATGCGGCCGTTTGGCGGAGCCGATCTGCCTTTATCTCCCACATTCGATCGAACCGCAGTTTCCGGTCTTGGCTGCTCAGGCTGCTCTTCTTCAACGGGATGTTCAGCGGGAGCGGATTTCGCAGAACCGTTTGACGAAACCTCAGACATCAAGCTGGCGATGTCTTCTCCCTTGTTGCCGATGATCGCGATCGCTTCGCCAAGAGCCGCCGAGTCGCCAGCCTGTTTAAGGATCTTGAGGAGCGTCCCGCCCGAAAGGGCGGTCATTTCCATTGTCGCCTTATCCGTATCTACCTCGGCAAGCGTTTCGTTCGCTTCAAAGGCTTCGCCTTCTTTCTTTACCCAGCGAGCGATCTGCCCCTCCTCCATGGTAGGCGAAAGCTTCGGCATTAAGAATTTTTCAGCCATATGCTTATTGTTTTCTGTTCGCTGCGATCATCTGCAGACGTTCTTCCCGCGACCGCTTTCGTTCGTTGTAGCCTTTTTCGCCGTACGGCTGCAGCTTCTCGAGCCAAAGATCTTCCAGCGTGTCGAGGTCGGCAATGTAATCGTAGTTAACGTCTTCGCGAGGGAATATCTCTTCGAGGATCTCGAATTCGAATTTGCCTGTGCCGAAGAGTTTCCAGTCTGCTTCGAGTCCTTTATTCGGATGAGCGCCAGCGAAGAGCTGAAAGCGCGTCCGATTGAATATCGCATTCAGGTCGGTGGACGATCCGACATATATCTTGTCGTTTGCTGTGTTTCGGATCTGGAAAACGCCCATAGGCCGCCACGAGAGTTTGTATGCTATTTTCGCAGCTTTATTGTCCATGGACTACCTTGACCGCACTAAAGATAGCACGCCTCCTTGATGGCCGCGACGATCTTATCGACACTCGGCAGCGCCGCAGCCTCAAGATTCTTTGCATACGGCATCGGCGTTTCAGCGGTCGAAACACGCTTGATCGGGGCGTCTAGATAGTCGAACGCATGATCCATGACCTGATATGTGATCTCCGCACCTACGCTTGCAAACGAATGCGATTCTTCGGCAATCACCAGCCGGTTCGTTTTCATCACCGAGGCGACGATCGTATCGATATCAAGCGGTTTGATGGTTCGTGGATCGACGACCTCGACCGATACGTCGAATTCCGACTGCATCCTCTCTGCAGCTTCGAGGGCCATGGGAACGGTCATCGAGCGTGCGACGACCGTGCAATCGGTACCTTCGCGTTTAACGTCAGCAACGCCGAGCGGGATGGTGAAATCCTCGCCCTCGGGCACTTCGCTCTTCATCCCGTACATTCGTTCCTGTTCCATAAAGATGACAGGGTTGTCGTCACGGATAGAAGACTTGAGTAAGCCCTTAGCGTCCGCCGGAGTCGATGGCATAACGACCTTCAGGCCCGGAAAATTCGCATAAAGGGCTTCGAGAGCCTGTGAGTGCTGAGACGACACTTGATATGCCGAACCGTTCGGGCCTCGGAACACGATCGGCACCTTGAACTCTCCGCCCGACATATACAGCATCTTCGCCGCGTGGTTGATTATCTGGTCGGACGCAAGGATCGAGAAATTGAAGGTCATGAACTCGATAACCGGCCTCAGACCGGCCATCGCCGCACCAACGCCAAGTCCGGCAAACCCAAGCTCAGTGATCGGCGTATCAACGACGCGTTTGTCACCAAACTCTTTCCACAGTCCGCGGGTCACCTTGTAAGCGCCATCGTATTCAGCTACCTCTTCGCCCATGACGAAGACATTCTCGTCTCTTATCAATTCTTCACGCAAAGCCTGATTAAGGGCGTCGCGGATCGTTAATACTGCCATAGTCTATGCGTAAACGTCGGTCAATAGCTGGCTTTCGCTCGGGAACGGGCTTTCGTCTGCGAATTTGACGGCCCTTTCAGTCGATGCGGCAGCCTCTTTTTCGATCGCATCGAAGTCCTTATCAGTCAGGACCTTAGCAACTTTCAAGCTGTCCTTGAAAAGCGAGATCGGGTCGCGTTCCTGATATTTAGCGATCTCGTCGCGGGTTCGGTAGTTTCCCGGATCGGACATCGAATGTCCCATGAATCGGTAGGATCTGACCTCCAGCAGCGTTGGCTGCGACTCGTTGCGGGCACGGTCGATCGCACGGAGCATCGCATCGCGGACGGCCATCACGTCCATCCCGTCGACGAATTCGTTTGCCATCTCATATGACTCTGCTTTTTTCGCAACGTTCTGTGTGCTCATCGCTCTTTCCTGCGATGTGCCCATGCCGTATTGATTATTCTCGCAAACGTAAATGATCGGAAGCCCCCACAACTGCGCCATATTTAGCGATTCGTGAAAGATACCCTGATTCACAGCCGCTTCGCCAAAAAAACAAACGACGACCTGACCCGAGTTTCGGTACTTCGACGCGTACGCCATTCCGGTCCCGACACCGATCTGGCCTCCGACGATCCCGTGTCCCCCATAAAACTCATGCTCTTTCGAGAACATGTGCATCGAGCCACCCTTCCCGCCGACACAGCCGCCTTCTTTGCCGTAAAGTTCGGCCATCACGGCTTCAGGTGAGATGCCTTTGATCATCGCCTGCACGTGGTCGCGATAGGACGTGATGACCATATCGGTAGGTTCGAGAGCGGTCATCGTTCCGACCCCGATAGCCTCCTGTCCGATATACAAGTGACAGAATCCGCCGATCTTTCCCATCCGGTAGACCTCGGCGCATTTTTCCTCAAAACGTCGTCCTAGGACCATCAGGTAGAGCATCTCGCGAAGAAGCTTTCGGTCAGTTCGTTTGATCGATTCGATCTGTGATGACCGCCTTTTGTCGTACTCGGCCTTCATCAGGTCAACGACGGCCTTGAGGTCGCGTTTGGTTTCGACGGTCGTTGCTTTCGAGCCGTTGGTCGCCGAACCGACACTTTTTGAACGGGTTTTCTGTGTTGCAGCGGTCTTGGGCAAAGTTCCTTCCTCCGTATCGCTTACGGTAATGCACCTAAAGCATTGTAAACGATAATTATAAGCAAGACGACAGACTGAAAGCAATGCGTATCCGGAGCAATAGGCGAAAAGAAGCGTTAATATCGGACGCGGTCCGAGTTTTGGCAATTCCATTGACAATAAACCGGAATCGCTTCAAAATTGTGGGGTCTGCGGCGTGAAGAAATGGGAAAACGAGTCAAAATCACTGAACTTATCGAAGGGCTGAGGTCGATACCCGATGAATCGTTCGTTTGCGAAAATGTGTACGACTTTTTGAGCGCTAACCCGATCGAGGTGGCGTCTTTAGATCGGTTCTTGTTCTGGGACGCCGATTGTTACACGAGAAATCTGATCTACAAAGATGAACGCTTCGAGATGATGGCGATATGCTGGGATCGCGGGCAAACTTCACGAGTTCACAACCATGCAGATCAGCGATGCTGGATGACCGTTCCGATAGGGAAGCTTCGCGGGCAGAATTTCGCGGTACGCGAGATTGACGAGAGCAGAGGATACTGTAAGTTGATAGAAACCGATGCATTTGACCTATCAGACTGCCTGGCGGCGAAGGTCGAACTCGAAGAACCGATCCATCAGGTCTTAAATCTTGCCGAATTCAATGAGCGTGCGGTAAGCGTTCACATCTATTCAAAGCCGTTCGACACATGTGTTTCTTACTGCCGCGACACGGATACTTTTAAGACGGTAAAGCTTTTTTATACAAGCATCGATGGAAAGCTCTGTGATGGCGTGCGGCTGAACTGCGCTGAAACGGATCTCACAGCTTAACGGCCGAGACAAAATGCTGCGGCCAAACGTCGTCGGTTCGCGGCTCATCGAGGAATGACGACATCGGCCTAAACTCTATCCGCTCAAACCCATTTTCTTTAAGCATCGCTTCGATCGCCGATTCAGAACGTCCAAAACAATGAAGGCCGTATCTGAATTTTAGCTTCCCTTTTATCGAAGTATCATCACGCCACTCATTCTCGGCTCGCCATTCTTCGTTCAACAGTTGAATGTGGACATAGATCCTACCGCCGCTCTTCAGTTTTGTGGCCCATATCGAGACAATTTTGCCAAGGATCGAATCGGTGACGTGCTGAACCATTGCAAAACTCACTACGGCATCCACGCTGGAATCATCGACCGAGGCCAATCCCGATTCATCGGCCTTCAGATATTCGAGATTCGGTGCCGGATTGATAACGCGTGCACATGCAAGTGCTCCATCTGAAATATCGAAGGCGTAGACGCGACGAACACTTTCGGCGACGATCTTGGCAAGGAATCCCGGTCCGCATCCGTAGTCAATAACTACGTCCTCGGTCGTCAATCGCTGTGCAAGTATCTTGTCGAAGATCCGCTGACGCGAGATCACACCTTCACAATACTCGGCCTCGAGATAATCGGCCTCTGAGAGTGTTCTGAACGACGGATCGTCAGAATTGAAAAAGTAATGCGGGCTGAGTGCAAGAATGCGCAAAGCCCAAAGTCGCTTTTTTTTATCGCCAACCCGACCGAGCAGTCTTGGTATCCAGCCTGCACCCAGAAATGATTGAGGAGCGTCGCCGAGCGTCGCTCCCCATTTCGCCATTTTCAATATCTTACGCATTCAGCGGTTCTTTGGGAGTAGAGGGCACAGGGCTACTTTCGCTTCCAACGGACTCCGTCCTTTGTGTCTTCCAAGACTATTCCTCTCTCGATCAATTCATCCCTGATCGCGTCGGACCGAGCAAAATCGCGCCGCCTTCGCGCTTCCTGACGTTCTTCAATAAGCAGTTCGATCTCGGTCTCGAGCGTTTGTAAGCTGCCCCGATCAAAAATGCCCAAAACAGAATCGAACGCATCGATCGCATCCAGCACTGACCCGCGTTCAGCCTCGCCCAGGTCGCCGGCCGCTACGAGTGAATTGACCTCTCGTACCATATCGTGGATCGCTGCGAGTGCGGCCGCCGTGTTGAAATCGTCGTCCATCGCGGCTTCAAATTCGCTTCGCGCTTTTTGTACCGCGCTCGAAGCATTTCCGGTCGAACTTGCAGCGGCTTTCGTTTCGCGGACCAGAGCTTGAAAATTCCGAAGCCGCTCCACCGTCGCCTCGGCGCCTTTCAGCCCTTCGAAGGTAAAATTTAGCTGCTTTCGGGTCGGGACACTCAAGAGGAGATACCTTATTGCCAATGCGGAATATCCCTGTTCTCGAAGGTCGCGAAACGTAAAGAAGTTACCCTTCGATTTCGACATTGTGACGTCGTCTATCTTTAGGAACTCGCTGTGTATCCAGTATTTGGCAAACTGTTTGCCGGTCGCACCTTCGCTCTGGGCGATCTCGTTCTCATGGTGAGGGAATTGCAGATCCTGTCCGCCTGCATGGATATCGAAGGTCTCACCAAGATACTTCATCGACATTGCCGAACACTCAATGTGCCATCCCGGCCGGCCACGTCCAAAGGGAGCTTCCCAGCCGGGCTGTTCGTCGCTGTCAACCAACTTCCATAGAGCGAAATCGCGGGCATCCTCCTTTTCGTATTTGTCAGTGTCGATGCGTTCACTCCCGCCGTGGATGTTCCCCGAAAAGTTGATCTTTGACAGTTTTCCGTAATCGGGAAATGCCGAGATACGATAGTAGATCGACCCATCCGATTCGTAGGCCTTCCCGTTTGCGATCAGCTTCGAGATCATCTCGATCATCTCGGCAATATGATGCGTAGCTCTCGGTGTGACTTCCGGGCGCTCCATTCCGAGAGCATCGAAGTCCTCCCAAAACGCGTTTATGAATGGCGCAGTAAATTCGTCGATCGCAATACCGCGGACCTTTGCCTCGTTTATTATCCGGTCATCGATATCCGTCAGGTTGAAGACATGGGTAACCTGAAAGCCCCTGAATTTCAAGTATCGCCGAAGAACATCACCGAAGATGAACGTGCGGAAATTCCCGATGTGAGCGAAATTCCAGACCGTAGGGCCGCAAATGTACATCCGTACTTTTCCCTCTTCGAGCGGATGAAATTCTTCGATCTGACGCGAAAGTGTATTAAAGAATCTGAGCATTAGTTGGTAATGATTTCCGGAGACTTAGTATAAACGACCTTCATCGTACCGGAAACCCTTGAACCAACCCCATCGATCAAGAACGGCGTAAATTTGTATTGCCGGGCGGCATTCGCAGCATTCTGACGATTTAACGGATGCCCGTCGATCGCCCTCGCAAAGATGACGGTCCCTTTCTCATCGATCACGATAAAAACATCGACCTCCGTGCCTTCGCCGCATGCGCGAACCGCCCTACCCGCGGGGCTGCACAATGCCTCGGGAGTGAATCGGATGTGTGAATTGATATCTGACGAAGCAACGCGGATCGACGGAATATCTGTGAATTCGATCTCGTCGACCCGGAGGTCCGCGATGCCGACGGGAATGGCTGTGCAATTCAGCGTTCGAAGAAAGAACTCATAGGACGGCTCGACGCGATAACCCCGATCGACGATCGTGAGTTTGCCGATCGTCCAGGCAGCGACTCTTTTCAACTTATCTGACAATCGCTCGACCTCGTTCGACGCCGCGATTCGCCCGCCGTAGACGTTCACCCAACCAGTGGCGGGACCACCTGCAGCCTCGATCGTCTTGAGGAATTTCGCCGTTCGTTGCTCGAACTCCTCATCGCTGGTAAAGACAAATTCGTCGACTTTCTGGGGCAGAGGATCGAAGCAATTTGCCGCGCCGGGATAGCTTTGAGCGACCGAAGCAAGAGCGCCAATAAGAACAACAACGAACGAAAGCAGTATCAGTCGGAGCATAAAGATATCTTGCTATTTCCTATCTGCTTCCGATGCCGCCAAACGCGTTTGGTTGCTCGTTCGGCATTTATGGCGTCTCGGAAAGGTCAAGCATCCAGATGTCCGATTCACTTTCTCGGGTCGTGAAATAGATCAGCTTGCCATCTCGGCTGACAGCGATGTTTCGGATCTCTTCCTTGATCTCGGGCAGGACCTCACGGATTTTCTTCGTGTCGATCTCGGCGATCATCGGGCGGCCGTTTCGCTCAAAGATCATTCGACGGCTGTCGGGAAGCCACCTCGGGATCGAGACAAAATCGGTGAGTCGTTCGTAGCGGCCGGTCGCAAACGAATAATAGCCGGTTCCGGGTCCAAATGCGTGGTCGAAGTTTCCTGCCAGCATGGAGCCATCAGGTGACCAATCCCAGGCGCGGAAAAAGCCGCCGTTGTCGGTTCTTGGAAGTGCGGTCGCCGACGCGAGATCGACAGGCGCACCGGCGTCGGCGATATAGAGTGTCTTTTCTGTGTCAAAGGAAAACCGCTTTCCGTCCGGAGCCCAGACCGGGATCGATGCTATCTCATTCTCAACGAACGTGAGCTGTCTGAGGTTGGTGCCGTCGGTGTTCATCACCCATATCTGATAACTGCCCGATCTGTCCGACGAGAACAATAACCGGCCGTCGTCCGGCGATAAGCTCACATATCGGTCAAACGGTGCGTCGTTGGTGAGGTCGCGCATTCCTCTACCGTCGGCATTGACCGAAATGATGTCATCCTGTGTTCCGCGAATGATCCGTGCAAAATATCGCGATCCGTCGGAGGACAATTGCGGTGCCGATAGTTCGAGTTCACCGGTAGTGACCGCTATGGGTTCGCCGATCATTCTTTCGCTGGCAAGATCGAACCCGGCCGCCTTTATATTCGACCGGTTGCGCGTTTGCACATAAGCAAGTCTCCTGCCATCTGCCGAAAACGTAAGGTGCCGGTTGAATCGGGCCGGCGTCGGTATCAATTCATGTTCGCCGCTCGAACGTCCGGAAACCGGATCGAACCTGGCCCGCCAGAACGCCATATTCCCGCCGCGGTCGCTCGAATAATAGAGATATTTGCCGTCTGGCGACCAGACCGGATTCCAGTTCGTATTTCCGGTGTCGGCGAAGTCCACCGGATCGCCGCCATCGACAGGTATCGTAGCGACGATTCGATTTCCGCTGTTGCCCGTATACCAGTAGGCGATACGTTTTCCGTCGGGTGACCAGGACGGCTGCAGACAATAAGAATCGATCAGACGTCGGCGATCGCCGGTAGCGATGTCGACTATCCATAACGCGCTTTTCGAGCGAACCGCCGGAACCGGTTGGTGGCGTTCAGCGATGACGAGCTGCTTATTGTCCGGCGACCACGACGGGCTGTAACCAAAGTCCGCAACTCGCCGCGGATTTTCCCCCGTCGCTCCCATCACATAGATCCC
Source organism: Chloracidobacterium sp. (assembly GCA_016716305.1). Taxonomy (NCBI): domain Bacteria; kingdom Pseudomonadati; phylum Acidobacteriota; class Blastocatellia; order Chloracidobacteriales; family Chloracidobacteriaceae; genus Chloracidobacterium; species Chloracidobacterium sp. Next base: position 33,331 of record JADJWP010000001.1, on the reverse strand, counting down.
GGCCGGGGTTCGATCAGATCGGAACGCGATCATCTCGCCATTGGGTGAGAACGCCGGCATCGTGTCGTCAGCCGGTGATTCAGCCGTAAGATTGACACTGTTAGAGCCACCGATCCGCTGCAGAAATACGTCCTCGCCGCTGCCGATATCAGCGCTGTAGAGCAGATTTTTTCCGTCGGGCGAAAGCGAGGGATAGGCCTCTGTACCGGCCTGGAACGTAAGGGGAACGTTCCTCGCGGATATCCATTCAGAAACGAGCGGTCGTGGGTCGCGAAAGAACAGGAAGTAGACTGCGAAAGCGACAAGAAACGCCGCGAATGCGAACGCGGCAGGCATCGCCCGATCGCGAGTGTCCGAACGCAGGTTCTCGGCGGTGTCGCGTGATTCTCCGGACAAGGTCGACGACAAGTCGAAACGTATCTTCAAACGTTTCAGGTCGGCACGCAGTTCTGCCGCGGATTGATATCCGTCTGCCGGATCCTTCGCCAATAATTTTGCCAGTATCGAATCGATCTCCGGAGGTATCTCGGGATTGATAGAGCTGCATCGTGGCGGTTCTTTGGAAAGGATCGCGCGAAAGGTCTCTTGTCTTGACGCTCCTTTGAACGGGTGAGTTCCCGAAAGAAATTCGTATAGGACAACACCGGCGCTCCAGAGATCGGTCCGATGATCGACGCCGTCGTCGCTGATCTGCGCCGGCGACATATATGCCGGCGTGCCCATGATCGAACCTTTTGCAGTTGCGGCGATATCTCTCATCGATTCCGGCCCGATCTCGGTAAGTTTGGCAAGTCCGAAATCGAGTATTTTCACATAACCGTCCTTTCGGATCATTATGTTCTCCGGCTTGATGTCACGATGAATTATACCGGCCGAATGCGCGGCTGAAAGTGCGTCGCAGATCTGGATAGAATTCGCAATTATGTTCCGAAGCTTGAACTTCCCGCCCATCAGGTCTCGAAGGGTCTTCCCGTCGACGTATTCGGTAGCGATATAATTCACACCGTCAGATGAGCCGACGTCGTAAACCGTTACGATACCCGGATGATTGAGCTTCGAAACAGCCCGGGCTTCGAGTTCGAATCGCTTGACGCGTTCGTCGTCCTTTCCGAATGTCGCGGGAAGCATCTTCAACGCGACATCGCGTTTCAGCTTTTCGTCAAAGGCCAGGTATACCTCGCCCATTCCACCAGCACCGATGGGCCTGATTATTCGATACGATGCGATCAATCGGCTTTCGAACTCGATTGGGACGGCTTCGGTCTCGAGGTCTGATATGTCTGCGGCTATTTCTCGTGCGGCAATGTCGAGCGCGGGAGCTTTGAGAAAACCCTCTGATCGGGTCGAGGCTTCGATCAAGGCAAGAACCTCAGCGCGAATGGTTTCGTCATCGGTATTGGCGACGATAAATGCCTTGCGCTCCGATGGGGGCAGGTCAAGTGCATCGTCGACCAAGCGATCGATCGTTTTCCAGCGTGCAGGATCCATTTTCAGGCTTTGGAAAGTTGAACGAACAACCAGGCGCGAGCCTTTTGCCACTCGCGCATCACAGTGATCGGCGCGACACCGATCACCTCAGCCGTCTCTTCGACGGAAAGCCCGCCAAAAACCCGCAATTCAACGATCTTCGCCTTTCTTGGGTCAAACTCTGCAAGGGCGGTCAATGCCTCATCGAGGCTGATGATGTCAGGATCTTTCGAATCGGCCCTGTCGAGAGCATTCTCGATCGAGACCTTTAGAAGCACCGTACCATCATTTTTCGGCCTTTTACGGGCAAAATCGACCAAGATCCGCCTCATCAGCTGAGCCGCGACGCCGTAGAAATGCGAACGGTTCTCCCATCGAGCACTCTCCCAACCGATCAGGCGAACAAATGCTTCGTTCACGAGAGCCGTCGGCTGGAGCGTGTGGTCGCCGCGTTCACGAGCCATATACCGTTTAGCGATCCGATGCAGCTCTTCATGAACAATGGGCGAAAGCCGCTCAAGCGCCGATTCGTCGCCCTCGGACCATCGCTTGAGGAGTTCGGTCAAGTTCTGATCGTCAGGCTCCGGCATACAGTCAAGATCAGCAAAAATCGCTATAAATTTATCACATCCGCGTCCGTACAAAGAAATTCTTATGGCGATGATAGTTTTTCGTCCCGACGTTCGCATTCTTAATCGACTGCGTGTTCGACGGACGTTCTCACACGCCGATCGAACCATGCGGAATACCATTTCGATATAAGAGGTGCTAAATAAATGCCATATAAACAGAAGATCAAGGACAAGCGATTCAGCTCGCATTTCAGCTCTGGAGGCGAAACTGACACGTTCTGGACGCTGCAGGACAACGTTGGCTACGGTTATAAGAACCGTTGGCTCGATGTTATGCTCGTCCAGTTCTTTTTGAATAAGGTTGCTCGGTCAAAGATCCTGGAACCGGATGGGTTATTCGGTGGAAAGACCTGGCGGGCGATCAAGGATTATCAAACGAGATGGAATTGCGTTGCTGACGGAATGGTCACGGCCGCCCAGGGTGACAGCCTGATCTCGAAAAAGCAGGGCCGCGTTTTTACGATTTGCTACCTCAATGTCGACTACTTTGTCTTGCATCGGGCCTATTACGACGATCTAAAAAAGGATCCCGATCTGCCGTCCGCGCTATGCAATCATTTCACCGTCGATTTCGATTTTAATGAGAATTGACCGATTCTCCGACGGCTAGCAAAGCCGAAGGCTCAAAAGCACGAACGTCGGGCTCGATGAAAGTCTCACGGGCCCGATCCGAAAACAGAAGTTCGCGCGAATAGAAACGAAGTGGAAGTTCCTTGTCGAAGTGTTGGGTCATCTCATCCGCTAATTCATTAAGCGAGGAGTTCGGATGCGCCGACCGGAAAGCGTCGACAGCGCGAACCCAAAAGACTGTCAACGTCTCGTGGTAAGGCATTTCCGCTGTAAGGTCGACATTAAAAGCCTCGGTGAGAAGGCGGAATATCCCCTCGCGCATCTTCTCGATCGCGTGTTCGACCCCAACCCGCTCCACGTAGTAAAGAGCAACCAAGAGATGTTCGCGATGGTGCCAGTTGCTGCGCTCGATCGTACATGTTTCGAACTTTCGGACTATTTCGTCGATCTCTTCTATTCCGATAGCTGTTCTCATATTGAAATACCAACCTCAAAAAAAAACGAAAGCCGGACAATCTGTCGCGGCTTTCGTAATGTAAGAATAATAGCGCATTTCGACGTCTGTGTCACGTGATCACAGCTCAAGGCAGTGTTCAGTTGTTCCTCACCTTAGCAACGACGAGCTGTGCCGGCGAACCGCTGACGAATGGCGAGCGGTCGAAGTCGCCGAACTTGTCCTCGATCTCAAATCCATGAAGAGAAATGAGTTCGTCAAACTCCTGCGGGAAGAACTGACGCATCGAAAAGGAAAGTGAACGCTCGCGGCCGGATGTACGATGCAGGAAATGCCAATTGAGATTTGTCACTTGCGTGGCCTGATCGTAATTGACGTCTTCGGTCAGAATGTGACCATCAAATTCGCCCACTACATAGCGAATCCCCATTTCGCGATTCAGCAGCGGGATATATGGATTGAATACCTCGATCAACAAACGGCCGTCGGGTTCGAGGTGGCGTTTCACGGATTCGAAAAAGGCCGAGATCTCGGGAAGGGAATTGAGGTGCTGAAATGAGTTTCCAATAATGATGATCAGCGGATATCTATGTCCGAGAGAGAAGTCTCGGATATCGCCTTTCGTGACCTTCGCCCTAATGCCACGCTCGGCCGCTTTTCGGCGACAGGCCTGAAGCATGTTTTCAGAAAGATCAATGCCCCGGATCTCGATCCCGGCCTCTGCGATCGGTAAAAGAATGCTGCCCGTTCCAGAAGCCAACTCTAAGACCGGCGATCCATATACCTTGCAGTAATCGAGGAGAAAACTGACTATCTCAGCTCCTGCTATCGGCCCATGAACGAGATCGTAAAGGAATGCGTCGTCATAAAGGTCCATTATGTACCGACCGGCAGGAACATTCTGGCCTAAGCCGCGACCCTTACGGAATCTTCGCCATGATCATCCATGAAGAGATACTTCTTCCATTCGGGACGCGACTCCGCATAGTGGCAAAGAAGAACGTGGTCGAGGCCCAGTCGAAGAAGCTTTTGCGAAGTGAGCAGCGGCATGCGTGCCTGTTCAGGCGTTCGGTTACCCTTTCGCTGATTACACCGAACACAGGCGGTCACCAAGTTCGCGGGCGTGCTTTCGCCGCCCTGTGCCCGCGGCAAAATGTGGTCAAGCGTCAGGTCTTTTTGCGTGCTTGTGCTCGCCGCAATACTGGCAGCGATACCGGTCGCGAATATAAACCCGGGCCCGTTTCATCGTTGTTTCGCGACGGTTTCGGCGGACGTGGATATAGTGGCGAAGTCGGATCACCGAAGGTACCTTGAAGACCGTCGAAGGAGAGCGAAGAACGTTTTCGCCGTCATGCTCTTCGATAAACACGGCACCGCGAAACCAAAGGCAGACCGCCCGTGCGACGCCGACGGTCCCAAGCGGTTCGTATGAAAAGTTCAAAAGCAATACTCTTCCGGTCAGCAAGCCCATCGTCCTCCTATCATATCAAGAGTAATTTAATATCAAACAGTAGTTTAAGGCAAGCACAATATGTTGATGTGTAACGACAAGTTAAGGCAATATATCGGCCATACGGAACTTGTCCAACTTAGCTAACGATCGCCGCAAATCCTTTCAACTGCATTTGCAGTATCTGCTAAGATGTTTGAAAGATGGACAAGGCCGACAGGAGATTTCTTAGGAATTTGCCACTGATCTTGGTTGCGATCGGCGCCTCGGCGGCGTCTTTTTTCGGGCAACCGTCAAACGAACCGACAAAGGTCTCGATTTCCGGGATCGACAGCGGAACGGTTTGCGCTCTTGAATATGGCAAAGGCAAGCGTGGTGTCGTTCTTGCCCACGGCGGACAGTTCAATAAAGAAAGCTGGGAACCGCAGGCCCGTCAACTCGTCAAGTCGGGATTCCGAGTACTCTCGATAGACTTTCGTGGATTTGGCTGTTCAAAAGGGCCGGGAGACGATGATATTTTGAGTGCACCGTTAAAGAATGATGTCCTTGCCGCGGTTCGTTATCTGCTTCGCACGGGAACGGAGTCAGTGGCGGTCGTTGGTGCAAGTCTCGGCGGGTGGGCAGCTACGGCAGCATCGCTCGATGCGAAAAACGGCGAGATCGACCGGATCATCACTTTAGGCTCCCTGACGTGGAAGACTGAACCCGAAAGGATCGCCGTGCCCTTACTGGTCGTTGCGACCCGAAATGATACCAGTGGTTCCGGCCCGCGACTGCCGGCGATCCGTGCTGCATTCGAAAAGGTTGCAGGACAAAAAGAAATGGTGATTTTCGAAGGCTCGGCACATGCCCAGCAAATGTTCGCAACCGAGGATTCCAGCCGTGTGATGCAAACTATTTTGAAATTCCTGCTGGCGAAGTAGGCCGTATCGACCGTGTCCCATTTCGGCGGTTGCAGCGCGAATAATGTCCCAACTTGACCAGTTCATATATGATCCGGATATCCGCGAGCGTTTTGAGCGTCGCGTAAATGCTCCGCCTGATGTCGTGATGCGGACCGCCTATGATTTCGACATGCAGTCGATCTGGCTGATTCGCGCTATCGTCAACGCCCGAAAGATGATCCTCGGAGGTACATGGGAAAAAAGGCGGTCGGTCGGGATGGTCGAGGAAACCCGCGCTCTAGGTTGGGGAACGCTGGTCGAAGAACCCGGTGCGATATTGATCTGCGGGGCGGTCTGCCAACCATGGTTCGGCGACGTGACGTTCACACCTATCAAGGCTGTTGAATTTGCTACGTACAACGAACCGGACCAGGTCAAGATCGTCTGGTCGCTAGAGGCCCATGAGATCGAGCCGGACGTTACGAACTTTGCACACGAGGTTCGCGCGGTCGCCACTGATGCTGGAGCGAAACGTAAATTTCTTCGGTACTGGTTTTGGGCACGTTTCGGCATCATTGCTATTCGTCTTCTCCTGCTGCCGGCCGTTCGCCGAAAAGCGGAGGCCGAGTGGCTCTCTGCTCAGCATCGGCGGCAGGATGGTTGAGCGGCGACAGTGTTCGGCCGATCGGTCATTCGAAATGCTGAAAGCCGTGCGGCTCGAGGATCTCTGTTCTTCCATCCCGAACAACTTCGATGATGCCCGGGTTTGAAGTGATCTCGCCGATCACCGTGAACAGACCGTGGTCGTTGCCGCCGATCATGTTTTCGGCGAGCTGCGGGACCTGGTCACTCGGTAACGTAAAGAGCAGCTCAAAGTCCTCGCCGCCATTCAATGCTGCGTTCCACTGCTCGTCCGGCGACGGCCAAAGATGATACAGGTTCGGATCGATCGGTATCTTTTCGCGATCGAGACGGGCCCAACGCCACTCGCGTTGCAAATATGCAAAAGGTCGGACGAAACGCCGTCGCTTATGTCGATCATCGACGAAATTACGCCGATCTGCTGCAAAAATGGGCCAGTACCCAATTGCGGCCAAGGCTGCAGTTGCATGTTGATCAAGTTTGCCTCCCATGATTCGAGATCGTCGGTCAGTCGCCGTCCGTTTTGAAGAAGTCTGAGGCCTCCGGCCGCTCCGCCAAGCCTGAACGTGACGACGATCGCGTCGCCGGTCTTCGCTCCTGATCGTAGTATCGCTTTTCCTTTTGGAACCTCGCCGCCAACGATCGAATCGATGACCAGACGGTCTGGAGAACGCGAGACGTCTCCGCCTATCAGCTCGACGCGAGCCCGCTTCGCGTGTTGGATATACCCATCATAAAAGCGATCAAGGAAATCAGTGGTCCAAAGCTCTTCGGGGACGCCGATCGACAACATCGCCCATCTTGGAGCAGCCCCCATAGCAGCGATATCCGAGAGGGAAACTGTGAGTGCTTTATGTCCGAGCAGTTCGGGTGTCGTCCAGTCAAGCCGGAAATCGATCGTCTCGACGAGCATGTCGGTTGTGACCACATTATCGGTATCCGAGTCTTTGGGCAGAACAGCACAGTCGTCGCCGATCGCCGACAGGGAGTATTGCTTCTTAATGTGTTGGATGAACTCGAATTCGGACCGCATACTTACGCTATTGACACAAACGTTGTAAATACATACAATAACGGCGACTTAACTCTAAAAAACTTTAACACAATAGTAATACGGATGGGACAAGCAGCTGTAGTAATACCTGAGAAAATCTACTTCAAGATCGGTGAGGTTTGCGAACTGGTCGGCGTTCAGGCCCACGTGTTGCGTTATTGGGAAACCGAGTTTCCACAGCTCTCGCCCCAAAAAAATAGGTCAGGTCAACGGAGCTATCGGCGTCGTGATGTCGAGATATCGCTTCGAATAAAAGAACTGCTCTACGATGAGATGTTCACGATCGCAGGAGCCAGGAAAAAGCTTCAATTAGAACTTCGAGGCGACGCCCCGAAACTGAAAATCGTTCATCCCGAGCCAAATTCCGCAGATACGCCCTCGAAAGCCTCTAGTGCTCCCCGGGCTATTTGATGAAGAGCTCGAACTCGGCGACGTCGCAGGTTTGGGCAGCCCGCATATCGACACCATTGATCCAGAACGCCGCGAGGCTCCCGCAATATTGCCTCACAACTGCTCGAACTTCGCGAAATGCTCAAAAACGGAACCCCGCGATAGCGAAAAGCGATCGCCAAACCATCTGGTTTGACAATTGCCGAACGTAAATCTAATCTAACCTTTGCTTTTTTCGGGACGTAGCGCAGTCTGGTAGCGCGTTCGCTTGGGGTGCGAGAGGTCGTGAGTTCAAATCTCGCCGTCCCGACCAATAAACATGGGGCTTTCAGCGATTGCTGGAAGCCCCATTTTTGACTTGGTTGCAGGTTGGTTGCAGTATTCTTTTTGTCTGCCTTTTTCCGCTCAAAACTCTCAAAGATCATCACTCTTGATCAGGCTGGTTTATAAACATCCTTTGTGTGGTGCAAAACTGCGCCGAATGGCGCGTTTTCGCGACTTTTATGGCCGATGCTGTCTATTTTCATGGCTTTTTGGCGAGGCACATTTTTTGCCAACTGGTGATCGGAGGTTCAGGAAATGGTTGAAATTATCACGATAGAAAAAGAAGAGCTGATTCGCTTGATCGACACCTCCGTCGCGGGGGCCATCGAAAAAGCTATTCATTCATCTCAGCCGCCGCAGATTATGACGAAGTCCGAAGTCGCGAAATATCTGAAGAAATCGGGAGCAACTATCAATCGATGGATGAGAAAGAATGGCCTTCCGTTTCACGGAGTGGGCCGGCCAACTTTCAACAGAACTGAGGTGGATGCCTGGTTAGCGAATTACTAAGCGTATGTCAGTTTTTAAGAAATATAACGGTAAGCGGATAAACGCTAAGCATCCGGCGTATGCGGCAGCTCGCTGGTGGGTATACAGACGAGTTAAAGGACACAAGACCATTCATCAGGTTATTCCGACAGCCCGTACTAAGGAAGAAGCGGAACTCGCCGAGCGACAACTGGTCAAGCAACTATTCGACAGATCATTCGGACAAACAGATACGACTGTAACTTTTGGAGACTTTGTAGAAACAACCTATCGAAAATATGTAGAGCAAAACAACGTCAATAAAGGGGCGAAGAATCTTTACATAAAACTTCTTTTGAAACACCTAAAGGATCAACCTCTGCATACCATTACGCCACAGGATTGTCGCGATTGCAGGAATAAACTTCAGTACGGAAAAAACCAGAGAAAAAAGAAAAGTTCGATATCTCCTTCCTCGATCAATAGGATCATGTCGACTTTGTCGAAGATCTTTAGTCTCGCTTGCGAAGAAGACGTTCTCGATCGCAATCCGATGCAGTATGTGAAGGCCTTACCAGAACCACCGCCAAGAAAGCGCCTACTTACGACCGAGCAGAAGAAAGCACTTTGGAAGGAACTTGAATCCGATCAGCTACTTTACAGGCTTGTCCAATTGGCCGTTAACATGCCGTTGCGCCGAGGCCAGTTATTGGCTTTGAATGAGGAGGTGATCGATTTTGAGAATCAAAGGGTGTGGGTAATTGGTTCGAAGGGACGCCCTCCGCGATCCGTTCCGATCAATGCAACCGCAGCATCGGTTTTACGGGACCTAATCGCCGACAAACAACTACCATTTCCAATTGTCGATTTCCGAAAACGGTGGCATCCGGTTCTCGTAAGAGCAAAGATCAATAAGCCCGACGGCACGCGAGAAGAAAACTATCATTTCCACGACCTAAGAACCTACTTTGCAAGTGAACTGATTCGAAGGAACACTAATCCGCTAATAGTTCAAAATCTATTCGCTCATTCCGACATGAGCATCACAAACATTTACGCCGAGACTGATGCCGATCTGATGTTGGAAGCAGTAAAACGGCTTGACAATGCGAATCTGGGTTAAGAAGAGTCGATCCTTTACTGACTATGTAGAGTTTTTGGATTGAAATATAGGGGCAGCCGCGAGAAAACTGTATGGAACACAAGGGATTAGAACGAGATCTTGATCAGAATTTAATCTTGCGGCCTTTCGTGCACGTTGGGCATCCATTTTTTCCTAATTCCCAGTACCTGACAATCTCCTTTATTGGCTCGCTCCATCGTGTTGCGTGTTGGGAACAATAGAAGGTAGCAGTTTTACCAGAACCTGTCGTTAGTTTTTCATAGGAAAGTCCGTCATTCTCGTTCTCTTCGAAATCCCAAATTTCTGCAATGAAAGCGGGATATATTTCTGTCAATTTAGAGCCTTCTCCCTTTGAACGTCCGTGACAAGACGGGCACCCGCTACTTCCGTTACTCCAAGATTGACGGATCGCTGTGATTCTTGCTGTCCAGCGATGGGCGTCAACGGGACACCGGAACCAACCCTCTCTTGACGATCCCAAAGTGATTTCAGATGGATCGAGGCCAAGTTCGTCATTTTTTTCCTTATCCCAATAAACGCGAACCTGTTCCGGAAACTCGTCGGAAAGCTTTGGAGCTTTTCCCCATTCGCCTAACTTGCGATCAATTGTTCCATTGCACACTCGGCATCCAGCATTTCCACGTGACCACTGCTGCCTTACTGTCGCGTGAATTCGGCCTTGCCAAGAATGCGAGTCTTTCGGACATCTAAACCATGCCTTCCAGTTGCTTGCTAGCGTCAGCTCGTTTGGATCCAATCCATCCGCTTCGTTCTTCTCAAAATCCCAATATTGCCTAACGTACTGAGGATAAGCATCGACGAGTTTCTCCTGTTTTACGGGTTTCTTTGTCTTCCCGGCACATTTCGGGCATCCAGATGTTCCCGATCGCCACCAGCTAACAACGATATCGCAAGGACGCTTCAACCATGAATGACCATCTTTTGGACACTTCCACCAAATTTCAACTGACGCGCTTCGCGACGAGATCTGTGTTGGATCAAGCCCTAAATTCTTCTCGCGGTCCCAAAGCTCATCAACCCGATCTGGGAATTGGTTGGCGAGACTTTTTTCTAGGCGTTTCCACTTTGAGTCCTTTTCCTTTTGCAGTTCACGTTGCCTCTCTCCTTCCTCATGCTCTTGTAGGTAGGCAGGAAAATTCGGGGTTATATTAAGAATCTGCCTGACCCTCTCACGAGTCAATCCATGTATATCTCCAATCTCCTGATAAGTAAATCCGTTCCTATAGAGAGCCAGAAACCGCTCCGCCCTATCAGCCAACTTACTCCGTCCATCTGAGCGGACGGATGTGAAAAATCGGGATCTCGCTTCCTCTTTGGCTATGGCTGAGACCGTTCCAACGGAGTGCCGGCCGAGGTCAGTGAGACTCACTTCTTCTGAAACAACTATTGCCCCCAAGCTTTGCAAGTGAGGCATTAGCTTCTTTCCCCCACGAATATTGGACTTCGCAACTGGCCCATCGAAAAGAAAGGTAAGAAACTGTTTTTCGATCTTTTTGATCTTGGGTTCCGATGATGTCGCAATTCTTTGGAGCAGCTTATCTAAAAGAGCTTTGTCATCCATCTGAATATCCTGAAAGATGGTATTTCCAAAGTTCGCTAAAAGTTCAATACCGGTTGAGGATAGTGAAAGGGACGTCTCTTCAATGAGTCCAAAATCACGCAGTCCCGACGCAATCCTCTCTAAACGACCATCTGAGTCTGGCTCCAGGTTACGGACGGCGATCACTTTTAGCAGCATTCGCTGTTTCTTTTGAATCTTTTTGAGAATTTTCGAAAATTCCATCCCCAATCTCGTGGCTCAGATTTGTGGTTCTTCGGTGTTCAGTCGTTTGGATCCAAGCCATCGACAGCCTCTCGCAACCTAGCTACCTGTGACTGCAGACCATCAGCCATTTTGCGTACAGAATCCAGTACCTTATCGCTACTAGCTTTTATAGTTTCTGTCCAACGCCGCATGTCGTCAAGACGCTTAGCCTCTTTCTCGATCCCGAGTATCGCGGTATCGATTGCCTCGAACTCGGCCGCCTCTGCATTGCGCTTACATGATTCACGGACACATATAGCCTTCGCGAGGCTCAAGGCTGTCCTTAGTATTACATCGCTCGCCAAGTCGTCCGCATCCCAAACAACGAACACATCTTCACCATATCGTGCTATGGATTCGATGTTTGCGGGAGCGGTTTTCTTCGAGAAAACAAATACTCCAACAGCGGCTCCTCGATTCTTCCGAGCGATCTCTATTTCGTCCCTTGCTTTTCCGATGTCACAACTCGCCGACTCTTTTGCCTCTACTACATATTTTACGCCAGCAGCCATACAGTCCGGACCAAGTTCAATCACCGCATCACCCACCTTGCAGTTTTTTATCAGTCCAGTCGTCGCCCCGGTCGACCTTGCGATATCACAAGCTCTTTGAGCATCAAGAGTGACGAATTCGACCACAGCAGATTCAAAATCATTGCCGTGGCGAGTTGATCGCAAAGATTCTTCACGACGTGCTTTCATTGCTTCAAGGGCAGATGTCACATCACTTTGAAATCGTGTGTTAGTCTCCGCCTGCTTCTCGAATACCCCAAGCAGTTCTTCGCGCAGCCGGGCAAGTGACGACCCCGAGTTGTCGAGAGAGAATTCACTGGTTATGGTCTTTTGCGCCTTATCAACATTACGCATCAGGCGGCTTAACGCTGAGTCTTCCTTATCTAGAGAGAATTCAGCAACCGCGTCGTTAATACGGCTGGAAAGGTCCCCGGTAAGTTTGCCGTTATTCTCAGTCAATTCGGCGATCATTCGAGACATTGCACCACTCTTATTGTTGAGTGAGAATTCGGAGAGAATCCTCTCCGATTCCAGTTTCAGAGCCTCTTCCGCAGAAACGCGGATTGCGTTGACGATACCGCCGGTCTGAGTTGGATCGAGCACATTCATTATTGGGCTGTTTGCTCCAACATGTGACGCTAATGCTGCTGCGAGTTCTGAGCCTTCGGCACCGACCTGCCTCCGAAGGACTTGTTCCAGGTCACCGTCCTTTGATTAGACGTTCGACTCGCTGCTGAAAACTGCCACTCTTTGGATCAAAATAGTCCTTCAAGACACTGCCGAGCCCCTCGGTGATCTTTGCACGGTATGACTCTAGTGAGGTTCCGAGATCGCCGAGGATCCGTTCACCTTCGCGACGAACCGCGTCTGCGTCAACCTGACCCCGCGCATGGCGAAGTGAAAGCAATCCCACGGTTAAAGCATTGAGAGAGTATTCCGTTCTTTCTCTCCCGACTTTTTTGCCAAGTATTTCCCGGACAGACTCCGGATCGTTCACATCCAGTTCAAGATGGACAGTTGTAGAGGATACGGAGGATACTTCACTGCACATTGCGACGTCGTTTTCCTCAAATTCTGAACCGCTTATTGCGGGGGCTGCTGAATGCATAAAAATCTCCTTTTCAGACTAAGCAAAAATTAAGTCCTGGTCGCCATAAATTATTCCAAGCAAGCTGTCTTCAATTCGTCGAAGTCGTTCTGCATACGTTGTGGCGGTCGCTTCAGAGCGTTCGAAACGGCCCCAGTCGTTCCAGTTTTCTTCCAACGCAAGACCGATTGCTTCCGCGTCACGGCGTCCGACTATTTCTGTTAATTCGCGTGTTCTCATGATTTTTCTCCTGCTAATGTGTCTTTTCATTCCTATGCCGGATCACGAATGTGCTTTGTTCATTTTTCCCCGACATTTCCGAATTTATTTGCGGCGATTTGCCGTCCTTCATACCTAGGCCGGATCGGAAAAGTGATTTGTTCACTCGAGGCGGAAATAATTAACAAAAAGGGCTTTCTACTTTCTGGCTATTGCTAGCGAGATAGAAGAAAGCCCTTGGATCGCTGAGGGTGGGTTAATTAGTCGGTTGACACATCGTCAGAGAGTCCTAATTCGCGCAGTGCGGATTTAGTTTCTTCTAACTTCTGCATCGAAATCCCGTCGTCGGGGGCGCTTTCAAACTTAAGGGAAATTTTCAGGTCTTGCCCGTGGTATTTCAAAAGAACTTTTTGGTAGAACAGCGACCATTTCTGGGACGAAATTTCACCGGACCAGAAAATTCTTGCAATACCGTTTGTTTGAAAAGAGGCGGTTCATCCGCACCATCGTCTTGGTTTGTTGGAAGGCGCATCTTCTGTTGGTGTCTGGGGAACGGGGTCATCCATCGGTCTGCCTATAGGAGCGGGAGCTTGTTTTGCCTCAAGGTACTTTTCGGCAAGTTCTTTTTTCAGGATATAGACGTCATCCGCGATTTCGACCTCGCTTGCCAGAAGCCCTTCTTTGAAACGGAATGGATCATAGCCGTCACCTGATTTGATGACGTAAGCAAACTGGCCGCCAGATACGCCGTTTATGATCGTCTGCTTGATAGAATCGCCCGAAAGTAGTTTCGGGAATAGTGGAGAAGCAAAAAAGGCATCGCGAACGGACTTAACGCTCCACGTATCAAAGACAGGCGACCAGTTACGGACAAGAAAGTTTGGGCTGATCGAGTCCTGGACATCGCCTTCCTGTTTTAGCCGATTGATAATGCATTCCGAGAGCGAACTGTATCCGCTGGAATTCACCAATCCGAGGTCAATGATGCGAAGCGAATTGTCCTTATCAAGCAAAACGATATGCTTATATGTACGCCAAACACTTTCTTTTACATCGCGTCGGGCTTTCTCGATGTTTACGCGTAGCTGTGCCTTTTGGGAATCCTCAATCCTGATCGTCGGATCGCCCTCAATTGCTTCCCAAGCGAGCACTTTTTTTGCATCACTGAATAGTGTTGAAGCGGCGTCCGAAACTACCCAGATCAACGCACTCTTGAAGGTGCGGGCCGACTGGCCGCTCTCAGTGATCATCTGACCGATGTTTGCCTTTGTCTGGTCGTTGAGCTGAGATGACGGATCTCCGACCACGATCGTCAGAATGGGGCGGTCTGTAATCTGGTTGCTTCGTTCCGGAAAATACACCCGTTCAATACCAGACCCTTTCTTGAATACGTCCAAAACTTCCTGCCGAACCCGAGATTCAACTTCTTTTCCGTCGATCGCGGCCCGCTTGTCGGAAAGGATCTTGTTTAGATTTGCAGCAATACCGAAACGGTATTTGCTTCCTTCGACAGTCAGGTAATACGCATTTGCAGCAAGTTCTTCGAGAACCGTGATTACGTTTCCGATGTCCAAATCAGGTTCGGCGACTGCGGCGTGAATTTCAGGTAAGGTGGTTTCGCCTCTCGACTGTCCACCGTTAGATTCGAAGAAAATTACCGTAGCGACTTTCTGGTGAAGCCTGGATTTCTTTATCGAGTCTGAAGCCTCTTTATCCAGTTGAATGGCATGAGAATCAGACTTTCCTGAAATGTCCGCATCCACTGCCACCTTCAATTTCTCTTCACCGAGCTGTTCGAAAACTACATCTCGAAAAAGGGGATCGTTGAGCGGTGCTGTGCCCATCGAGATAAGCGGGTCTTTATGCGCTCCCGTAAAGCCATCGACATACGCACGCGAAACCCAAAGGGCCATC
This sequence comes from Chloracidobacterium sp., assembly GCA_016716305.1. NCBI lineage: Bacteria > Pseudomonadati > Acidobacteriota > Blastocatellia > Chloracidobacteriales > Chloracidobacteriaceae > Chloracidobacterium > Chloracidobacterium sp. The sequence goes on along the minus strand of JADJWP010000001.1, from coordinate 18,316 downwards.
ATCCGCAGAACGCCGCGGGTTCGTTGGAATCTTGGAAGCGACTGCCACTTTCGTTCAAACACAGATAGCGTCATCGGGTGGAACGGGTATGTTTCGGCGAATGCTTTTCGGGCATTCTCAGTGTCAAAGACCTGAGGCATCTGATCTTTGTGTTCCTCGACCCAATCTCCAAACGCATTGCACGTTGCGATCGCTTCCTTTGAAAGCATCACCTTGCCGGTCGCATCTACCGAATTTGGATCCCACTCAAAAAGTCGGCGACGAATGATCTCAAAGGTTTCATTCTCTGTTGACATCGCAATCGGCTTTCCTAAACGATCGAGTAACTTTTTTAAACGATCGTGGTCACTCTGATCCTCGGCAGACATTTCGAGTTCAGAAGCAGGAATCGAAACGGCAAGAACCATCCCCTTGCGTGCGCGAGCCTCTTCGGAAAGATTTTGCAGGAACGTGTAGAACTGTGCGGACAGGCCACTCTTGCGGTGTCGCGTTATGTAGTTCATCAACTCATCCATCAGGATGAGACACGGCTTGTCGGGAAGGAAGTCTCGAATTACGTCGCCGCCGGGAGCCTGTCCCAGTTCGTCGTGCTTTGCAACGGCTGCAAAGCCTTCTTCGCCGCCGAGCTGAAAAGCTATCTCGCCCCAAGGCGTTTTGCGAAGAGGCGTACCGTCGTCGCCGCCTCGACCTCTAATCGAATCGAACTCCGTGCCGACCAAAATTGCGGTCTTCGCCTCTGGGACTGAAGCTATATTGGCTTTGAGAAGTAGTTTTTGGACGCCCTGCCATTCGTTCGCATTCGAACCATTGCCGGCCAGATGATAGAGCAGGGTCAACGCGTGGGTCTTACCACCACCGAACTGCGTGGCCATGTTAAAGATCGCGTTGGTCTCGGTCGTTTCGCCCGCGAGGCGCCTGATAACCTCAGATGCAAGATCCGTCAGACTCTTGGTCATATACGTTCGTTCAAAGAACGTTTTTGGATCGGTATAGTCCTTTGGAGCTTTGCCGTCGCGTATGAGTTCAAGATGCGCCGCAAATTCCGACGCATCTAATGGGCGTCCTTCGCGAAGGTCTTCGCGGGGCGTTACTACGTTGTACCAGGGTTTTAATGCCATATTCTTCCTAATGCCTAATTCTTGAAAACCATCCTTCAACGCTGTGGGGAAGGGACGTTCCCATTCGTTCTCGATCGTCAGATGTCACTTCTGCAAGGGCGGCTTCGATATGCCGCCGCACTAGCTCGGAGTAATCCCGATGAAGCCTGATTGGCGAGATACACAAAATATCCCTGCCCATTTTCAGATCTCTTAGTGCTCCTTCGAACGAAGTCGTGGGATCAGATTGCCAATCTACCCACTCTTCGTCATCGTTGTCATCAAGCCTCATGCTCGTTCCCGAGTTACGGAAATACACTTTTCCTTCCGCTGTCGTAAATTGGGTGACCTCGATGCCGCCTCCTTCGAAGGCAAGCTCGAAAACTATCTCGGCGGTCGCGTCGGCTATCTCATTTTGGATGCGTTCGTTATCCTGCTTGAGAATGGATCTCAGCAGGTCACGATCCGCGTCAGTTATTGCCTGTCGAGCTTGCATGCTTAGAATCCGAGTCCTTTCCTCCTAGCCAAAACGCCATCGACCCAGCGTTTTTCTTCGCTTCCAGTTGGGTAGAGTTTCGAAAGATTGTCGGCGAGACGCCAGAAGTTCTCGCTATTCCCAACGCCATCATCGACCAGAAACCGTTTCACTGCATCGCTGCGTCCCGCTCCGAAAAAGGAGCATCGTTTGGTGAACTCTATCCAATGTGGTCGAGGCAGAATTTGGAGGTCCACCGACACCTAACGTTGTCTCGAAGTCCCCGTCATCCATTTCGGAGAAAAGTTTGCCCTGAGCCTTATTCTTAGTTTTGCGTCTGCTCTCTCCTGCTCCCGTTTCCGCCGAATGAATCCCGAACAGATCTCTAGCCCGCTCGCTTACGGGCAGCAAACGAGCTTTGTCGCCTTTTATCTCGATAATCGAATCAAGATCCTCGAGATGAGCTCCCAAGCCTTGGCAATCTTACGGGCAGCATCGTATTCCAGAACGTAGCCAGACGTCTTCTTTCTGCTACCGGCGTTTTCGTCATCGTCACTGCTTTCGTCATCGCTGCCGTCCTCTTTGTCATCAAGATTTGTATTTGTGGTTCCTGAAAAAAGTGTCCACAACCACATCGCTGTCAACCGAGCGTCTTCCTCAAATCCGGCAGTGTCAGCGCCGGCAAAAATCATATTGAGAGCTTCTTTAGCAACGGCCGCCCACACGTGCTCCAGATACTCACGTAGCTCTACCGTATCGCCATTCGGCTTTTCAACCGATGCGTATTTCGAGAAAATTTCTAAGGCAGGACCCAAACACGCAAAGATCGCATCGGCACCGACAACACCCTCTTCAGCCAATCGTGGCATCCAGGAATGGATACGAACAGGCAGTTCCCGCATCACGTCTCGCCAGTCGCCGACCTCATTGGTCAGTTCGCCGTTAGCATCTTCTCTTGGCCGACAAACTACATGTACGGACGATTGAGCGATGCGGACTCGGTGGCCTGCGTCCGATTTTGAAGTTCTGTATCAATTGGCCAAGACCCGTAATATACCAGCCGGAAGAGACGATAGCTTTGAGAATGGCTTCCCAGGAATCTGTGGCGCTATCCGCGAATACGATCAATGCAATTCCGTTGGGCCGAATACTTCGACGTTGAGCGGATAGAGCGGTTCTCATTTCAGATTCAAAGAACTCCGAGGTCTTTTCAACACCATCACGAGCACAATTCGCGTTCGTCACTATTATCTCGTCTACCTGGTTAACCAATCCATTGGAAAATAACTCCGGATGCACATCTCGAATGAAATCCCGTTCCCAAACATAGAAAACATTCGACAGGTCGGCGTAGGGAATTGCAGCAAAGTACGGCGGATCGGTTATCAATGCATCGACGCTGTCGTCTGGTTGAACTTGTTCTTGAGCTCGGAAGAGCTCCGATTGCCTCCGGGTTGGTTATTGCAAGATTCGCGTGAATAACTCGATCTACCCAGTCCAGAGCACTGGACCAGCTTCCTCCGACGTCGCTAATCGGATTCACTTCGGCAAAATCGGACGTAATCTGTAGTGCCTGTTTGCCAAACGCTCCCACCACCGTTGAGCGGCCCGCATCCCAGCGAGCAAGAGTACAGTTCTGCGGAATGAATTTCGAGAGAGCGCAGTTTAGAACCGTGCGGACGGCAACTTCAAATTCCACGTCGTCCTTCGAAATCTCTAGATCTTTTACAAGTTTTCGAAAGCTCTGCAATACGAGTGATTGACGCCAACTGTAGAGATCGCGAAACTGAGTTATGCCAATTCTTGTGACTGCGCTAAGACCACGACTGTTCTTATACGGTCTTGTCGGGTTTATTTTGTCCGTTGGTAGAGATTCGACGTCTAAATGAGATTGTGCTGCCGAATTCAATTCTTTCTCCGAGACTTCGGGCACTCGAAAGGCCCTGTCACCGCTTTTACGTAGAACGTAAACCGCCACTAGTCGAGCGTCGTTAGTCCCCCCGCGTCGGCTGGAGAGTTGCGCTTTTACTGCACTTGCCGCAGTGGTGTGCCCGCATCGCGGACAAATCGCCTTGCCGGCCGTAACGGTCGGCATTCCGGACGACTTACTTCCTTCAGATATTGTGACTCGTATCTCGCCGGATTCATCAGGATCTAGTTGCAAATGCCATTTATGCCCTGATTTCGTCAGAGTAAGTGTGCGTAGTAGCGGAATCTCAGTTCCGCAACTCGGGCCCTCACACCTTACGGTGCGGGCCCAAATGTACGCAATGGGTATTGATCCGTCCGAGCCCTTTGGATAGAAAGCCTCAAGTTTCTTTGAAGCTTGTTTGTTTATCTCTTTGCCACATCTGCGGACCTCATCGGCAAGGCGTTGGCCGTATTTCGGAATGTATTCGAGAACGACCTTATTAAGTAAAACAGCGACCGGATTTAAGTCTGATGCAAATGCATCCGCCCCTACTCGCAAGGCTTCAAGCGGTATCGCTCCGCCGCCAGCAAAAGGGTCCACAACAAGCGGCCGTGTTCCGGGTTCGCCCCCGTTAGCTAAGTGTGCTGCGTCCGTTATTAAACGACTTGTTTCCAAGAAGCTTTCATTGGTAGAGTTGTCCCAGTTGGAAAAATCAGCTACGAAATCTAGTAACAGTCCCCGGAGATATATATTGTCTTCATACAAATTAGCGTTCTTATTTGCTTTCTCAAACGCATCAAAGCTCTCGCTGCTCATTAGAGAGCGTTGATGTTCACCCCAAAGACGCATCTGTTCACGAGCAATCCCTCGAAAACTTTCTGGACAGTTCTTGTCCGCCGGGTCAAACCACAATGAGGCACAGATCACTGCACGGCACGCGGCCAATGGCCGTCGTGCCCACCAAATATGAAGCGTCGAGATATGTCCATGTCGGATACTCTTTTCGCGTCGAGCGTGCGCGGAGATCCTTTTGATCGGAAGATCCACTTCGATAAGTCTTTTGGGATATTGATTCATTTACCTTCTTTCTTCTGCCTCTAATCTGTTGCTACTTCATTGAACCATTTCAGTTCCTTTAAGGCTGCGGCAACGGCGTCATGCATTACGATATGCATTTCTAAACCAAATTCTCTTCGGGAAACGAGTTCACCGAATACCATTATCTTGACACGAGCGTCCCGGCCCATTGCGCGGAGCAATTTTTTTGCAAGTGATCCATATTGGAGGTTCCCTTGATTAAAATCGTCATAGCCCATTGCGGTAGCGAGTTCTCGTACCGTGATCGCTCGACCACCGGAATGATAGTGTGCGCGAAGCATTCTTAACTGATTCTCCGTCAAACTCTCGCGGACCTCTGCAAATGCTGCTTTGTATTTGTCCGATCCAGGCGGAACAAATTCCTGCGTATTGTCGGAATCTGATTCGGGCAACTGAATTGACGTTTTGTCAATATCGCCATCTTCCCAAGTAAATTTACCGACGCTTTTTTGTGGTGACGGCTCCAACTCAATCGCTATTACTGCTAGCCGTTCAAGCAGAGCCGAAAGATGTCCGGTCGCGGCGATGTGTTCCCAATGTTCATTATCCGAATCCCAGTAATCCGATCGCCAGTGGACAACAAGCAACTTGCGGATGGTTTCAAGATCTGCTGCGGCTAAGCCTTCAGAATCCTCCATGAGGCGTCGGCCTTCATCCATCCAGCCCATGTAGTCGAACGCATACATGAACTGACGGGAATGGAACTCATGAACGATTTGCCTCACGATCGAACCAAAATCTTTCGAATACTCGTGTCCTTTCGTGGCTGGGTCAGTGTCACGTTCGGCAACGGCCGCTTTAAGAGCAGGCAAATGAGCGACAACTGCTTCCAAATCCTCACGCGTCAATAAGCGGTCATCACCATCCGATTTCGAAGAGGACCGGTTATCAACATTGTCACCAACATGATCTCTCTTGCGATATGTCCGGCCGTGATCAGAGATCTCAAGGTGGGTTTCATCCAAAAGGTCGAATCCACCGGCTTCTTTTGCCCAATGGCAATACGTAGTGTCGTTGAACCGGATGTAGATCCAGTCTGACCGATCAGTATCCGCGTACGCGTCGGCCCGCACGCCGTCAAATTCCAGAACTACGGGCGTAACGCGCGAGCACCAGTTTGCCATCCGGTCGTCTTTTGCACGCTGAATGTAATATTCGCGGCCCGATGAGTTCCTTACTTTCATCTCTCTTGTGAACCGGCAGCCTGGATAACACTTGCTCCTACATGATAACGCTCGACAATCGAAAGCGGCTCCCAGCCAAGTCGAGCCGGATCGCGGATAATGTTTAGGTCTGGCGTTTCGGACCCTGCGTCAAAAACAACATAAAGCCAGTAATCGTGTTTCAGTCGCCCGGCCGTTTTATATTCGTTCGTGGTTAGTGCGATCTCACCAACTGCGGATCTTCCTTTTACCTCGATGAACCTGACATCCATTGCAGTCTGAGGATCTTCAGGGTGAGGCAGTCGCGATATCAGATCGAATCCACGGTTCTGAGATTCGACCGACTCGACGATTCGGCCATGAGCCTGTTCGTGGGCTATCACGAAATCTACAGCCCGCCGTTCTATATCTGCATCGCTAACCATTCGTGCGATCTCAGGTGTTTGGCGTTCCGGATGGGGTAGCACCCAACAGCTTCCAACGAATGTAACGTCGCCGATCGAACAATTTCTTTCCTGCTCGATCTCGGTAGTTCGTTTTTCGAGACGTTTATTAAGATCGTCGAGCTTGTCTTCAACAGTCTTTAGATTCGCCTCAAGAGGCTCAGACGAATCACCGCGCAACTGCTTGTCCAGTAGATCCATGTGCCTTACATTCTGACGAGCGAGAAGGGCATTAAGGCTAATTTGAACGTGTTCGAGCACCATGCCTGATTGTTTTTGGCGCTCAGCCTGAACGTCTGCAAGCAGCCCGTCCATAGCTTCGCTGAGCAAATAAGCTTCACTGTCGTCCTTTCCTGGCAGTGACGAACTCGTTACGCTTTCTGAAACGCCAGACCCTTTGTCGCTAAGAGCTAGGTCGAGGAAAAGGGTTGGCTCGCGAAGTTCTTGCTCGCCTGACATCGCCGTTTTGACCACGAAAATCCGTTTGTGTACGGTTTCCCCAAGCCCATCTTTGATTGCGGCTGTAAATACGTCTAGGCGGTAGGGTTCGCTTGTATTTAGATCATAAAGAAAACTACCTTTCTGGAGGTCCTTCTTGACCTTTTCCTCAACATCTTCTCGGACAGCTTCGAAGAGCGGATGTCCCGGAGTGACCCATTCTGAGGACGGGTCTTTTTCTGCAAACTCTCTAGCGAATACAATTTGTTTATAGTCTCTCGTGAGTCTTCCGAATTTTGGCTCCAGTCTTTCACCAATCACTTGTAATGGGCGAGGAAGGCGTCCGACACGGAAAGTTTTTTCCTTTCCACCGATCTCTTTAGGTTGAACTCCTGAAACCGGAGAGGCACTCAAAAAGAAATCTTCGATTACTTCTGGAACAAGTCTCCGCTCTTTCGCTTTCTCACGTTCTTGCGTCAGGGCCGAAATGTTGAGATTCCGCTTCGCGAGACCTTCCAATGTGGACTCAGAAATCTTCTTGATCTTCTCAATATCGACCTGCTCCACGATTCGGGACGTAATAACATCTTCGGTTAAATTGTGAGCGTACAAGTCTCGGAAAAGCCTCTCAATCTCGTTAGGCTGGAGCAGCTCGCCAACAACATCGAAAACATGATCACGCCCAAGCTCAGAACTGATTTCCTCAAGTTTTGTAAGCAGTTTTTCCATCACCCTACCTTCACGGGTGTTCTCCGCGACAAAATTCAAGATCAAGCAGTCCTTCGTCTGGCCGTAGCGGTGAATTCGTCCCATTCGCTGTTCGAGCCGCATCGGATTCCATGGCATGTCATAGTTGATCATGAACCAACAGAACTGGAGGTTGATACCTTCGCCGGCGGCCTCGGTTGCGACCATTACCTGTACTGATTCCTTGAACTCGCGCTCGGCAAATATACGAGTGCCGCGTTCCTCCGAATCACCCACCTTCATCGAACCGGATATCTGGGTTACCGATAGACCCCATTCACGAATCTTCTCCACAAGATATTTAAGCGTGTCCGCGTGCTCGGTAAATATCAGAAGCTTGTTCTTAGGATCGTCAAAAATGCCTCGACTTGTAATCTCTTCCTTTAGCCGGGAGAGCTTGGTTTCAATCTCGCGGGATTCCAAGTCCTCGGCCATTATGATTAGTTCGCCAAGCTTTTCGATCTCTTCTCGGAGATCGTCCGGATCAAAGAAGGCCACGAAGTCCTCAAGATCAGCCATGATTCGCTGCTGTTCTTCGTCGGGAAGGTCTTCGTAGTTGTCTGGCAGTTGCTTTCGTTTCTGCTCCTCGATGTACTTCTGCGGATCGTCCAGAATGGCTTGTCGTTTGTCTTTCATCCGCTGCAACGAACGGCGTAGTGCGTAAATACTCGATGCAAACCGCCTTTGAAGCATCGCCATCGTAAACCCTAGAATTCGCCCTTGCGATCGGTTCTCAGCGTGTGAGGCCTTGATAGATTGTTCTTCGACATACCCGGTGAGAGCGTTGTAAAGGTCGGCCTCGTCGGCGTCAATGTTGAATGCGATCGTGTGAACGTTACGCTTTGTAAATAACTTTTTCGACTTGCCAGTTTCAGGGTCAGGAAAGGTTACGAGAGCCTCCTTTGTACGTCGAAGGTAAAACGGAGCTTCTTTCCTTTCCATAGCTTGCTCTAAGCTCTCGATGTCACCGTAGACGTCAGGGTCAAGTAGCTCTAGAAACTTACGGAAATTTTTTGGATCACCCTTATGTGGTGTTGCCGTCATTAACAACAAGTGATCAGATTTAGGGAATAGATCTTCTCCGAGCCGATAGGCCAGTGTTGTCTTATCGTTACCGTAAGCGCTTAGTTTGTGGGCTTCATCGACAACGATTAGGTCCCACTCGCTTCGAAGGAGGCTCTGCTTTGCGTAGTCCTGCGTGGAAACCCAGCTTACCGAAGTTACGACCTGATCGATGTCCTGAAAAGGATTCACCCCATATTGAGAACGCATATCACCGCCCTTAATTACTCGGAAATCCTCACGGAATTTATCCTTCATTTCACGTTGCCACTGAAACGACAATGCAGCTGGAGTGATGATGAGGATCCGCTTGATCAACCCACGGAGTTTTAACTCTTTAATGAGCAATCCGGCCATTATTGTTTTACCAGCGCCCGGATCGTCTGCGAGCAAGAATCGTATTCTTGGCAACTTCAGAAAGTAGTCATAGACAGCCTCCAATTGGTGTGGAAGGGGATCGACGCGCGCGACCGACAATGCAAAGAACGGATCGTACTCATAAGCCAGTTTCAGCCGGAGCGATTCGATTCCCAACTTGAATTTCAGCGGGTTACCGTCAAATGTCGGCGTGTCACTAGTGATCTGTAGGGTTGCGATCTGTTCTGCACTTAGAATCGGCTCGTGCACCTTGCCGGTATTTAGGCCCTTTCCAATTATCTTCAACTTCTCGCCAACCGATTGAGTAGTGATTACCCGGACGGGTTCATTGAACAGTGAGCCCACGAGTATAACGTTTGGTATTATCTCTGCCATAATTTGTTTTGGATCGAACGCGTCCTGTTTTTCTAATTGTTCTTCTGTTGACGTGCGATCCAATTCCGAAAACCATTCGTCTGTTTCAGTCTGCTCGACATCATCCGAAATTGGGGGAATTGCTTGAGATTCAGAGGTCTTAGCATCCAAACTATTGAGTTCTCTTTGTTGGGCTCGCTTGGGAGGCGAGACTTGATAACTACCGTCAGTTATCTTGTCGATCAGCGTAACTGTATTCTTATGGGCATTGTGCTCTTCAGGAGATTCGAGAAAGCGTCGATAGAGGCCAACGCGCCTTGCGACTGGTAATTCGTCCTTTAGAAGTTTGCGCTCCGTTGCCGGATCAGACGATACCTGTTCTTCCCGGGTAGAATTTGAGAATAAGATTGGACTGCTAGGATGCTTGCGAATGACTTCACCTAGATTAAAGCGATCCTTGAGCTTTACCATTAATTGCTCAATTCCCAGTGGCGGAGCTTTTTCGCCGTATAGGCGAAGTACCTCGTCGCTCAGCGAGGCCGCAAGACGGTCACGATCCTCAAGTGTTAGATCTGACTCGCCACCTAAGATTTGCTCGAGCTTCCGCGATAGGCGGCCCGCTCGTGTTGTCCATTCTTCAAATAGCCGAATACTTTCAGCATCCTGTGTGTGACTTGCATGAATCAAGGAAACAAATTCTTCGATGGAAAGTAACTCATCTTCCGGAAGTATCGCCATAAGGCCATTCGGTGCTAAATCGGCATCCGCAACAAGCTTTCGGTTAGCGAATCCTAGAATTTCTACAATGGTTAAATGACGATCAACAATTGCCGCAACATAATAGTCAGACAGGAATCCAACAATCATCGGAATTGTGGGAATGTAGATTGCACGTTCATCCGAGTCAGTTGCGGTCCTGACCTCGACACTCCAACCGTTGACAGCGAAATCGTTAACATCAAGAAGGTCAGAATAATCTGATTTCTCAGCTCGCCCATCGAAACACTCTAAGCCATGATCTTTTTCAAGATGATCCCTGAAGGTTAGGCTAACGGCTTGCGAAACTAGTAATCTTTGTTTTGCCTTCTTCGTGGACGCTGCTTGCGCTGATGCAGCGGCATTCTCTAGAACCTCGCGGGTAATTTCAAGTCTGATATTCGCGTTCATGATAACTTAGCTACCTTGCTCGTCCGTATAATTGATAGAGTTCCGTCACCCGTTCTTGGCAGACATACTCGAGTCTTGTGCGCCTTCGCTGAGCTATAAGGCGGTTCATATTTTGTACTTCTGGATATTCTCCTGAAATGTGTGCCGCCAAAATCTCATCTGTTGAACATTCGGGAGCTAAGCAAGTTAGATTTAAGTACCCGTCTTGGTCATAACTCCACCAAACACGATGCCAAGCAATCGGACCAAATCCGAGAGTTGGCTTGTCTGAATGAAATTCATTGAGCGTCTGATTCAACAACTCCGAAATTTGTTTTGTAAGCTGGTCAAATTCCAGATCATGTTCAAATGAAAAGTTGGCGAACTTGTAAGCAATTGCTCCGAAATCAGAAGCTTCCGATGAAACATTTTCATACAACAAGTCATAGCTTTCGTGCTTGTAAGTCAACTTTTGGCGTTCGCGGAAATCCAGCCACTTTTCATTTATTTGAAGGCTTTTAAGAAGCTGGCGTTCGTCAAAACCCAGCAGTCTCGTCTCGTCAGTCTGTAGAGCACAGGCTTGATTTACTGCGACACTCTGTATCGCGAATTCGACACCAACTGAGACCATCGACTGAAGTCTCAGAGCCACATACGCCTGCAAGGCCGCCGGACTTCGCTTTAGAGCACCTAGTCCTTCAAAGTCTTTAGTTACGGAGTCTAAACCTTTATCAGAATGTGTCAGACAATACTCTGCCAACTCGATAGTCCGTTGTATCTTCCTGCCAATCTGGTCGACGATATAGTCAATCAGTTCTTCCGCATTGTTTAACGCGAGTTGCCTATCTTCTGTGTCCGTAAAACCGTTGACCGCATGAAGAACGGCCTTCGCGACAGGGCCGTCGTAGGCACAGTCTGCGGCTGTCCGACCCTGTTTCGGGTACCGAAGAGCGATAATAATTTCATTCAGCAGATCTCTGGCCCGATCAGAATAGCCACGTCCCGCCGATTTAAGCGCTTCGATCCAAAGTGACATGATTAGCAATAGGCTTCCAATGCAATTCTCGGAGCATGTAAACCAAACCTCGTTTGAATAACGCTAACAACGACCATCTCCGGAAGAGCAGCGTCTTGTCGAATCTCCACTTCATTAGGGAACTTCTCAATTATAGCATTAAGTGCTTTAGCCTTAACCGTATAGGAGTTCTTTCTAGAAAATCCCTTAACCGTTTTCGCGATTCGATTCGCCAAAAAAGCCTTCTGCATGAGAGAATTCCGATTCTGCCGCTCAGCCTTCTGCAAAACAATTGAAAAACTTGGTTTCATGAACATTTCTCCGCTGGCGTAGTTACGCTCACACCTATGCCGGATCCAAATCTGGATTTGTTCATTTCCGAATAGTTTTTAAATATCGCCTTTCGCTTATTTAAGTATTTCTTGGATTCTATGCGGATTATCCTGATGGCTAGTTAGACTATGGCTGAGTAGCGAGGGATTCTAAGACGAAGGTCGTCACGAATCCAATTCAGATCCTTTCGAGCCTGTCTACCGAAAATCTCCAAGGAGTGTGAAACCTCCCCAGAAATAGGGTTCATGGAATCCAGATGACTTGTCGTTAATCAATTCACGTGCAGCTGTTTGCAGTGAAGATGCCGTCGATGACCCTTTAAGAAGTTCTCGGTAGAAAATTCCGCTGAATGTTTGGGTTGCACGATCGCTTGCTTCCCATTGCGACGAAACTACCGATGAGCTCCCAGATCCCAGCATTGCCCACGGGATACTAACCAGCCCTTCGCCGCTGTGCACTTTGCTTGTGTCACAGGATGCAAGGAATGCTAGGTTATTCGGCTTTAGACGAACCGATAAGAGGTCGCTGACTGTTAATCTGCCAGCGTCTGCGGAATTTTGCCGAAAGGCAAGAAATGAAGATAGAGGATTTTCGCCATCGAGTTGTGCATGCATGGAGAAATGAAGGATGTCAGCGTCTGCCGAAGATTTGAGGAAATCCGATTTAGCGGCATTCAGCCGAGGTGAAATTCCGAACAACTTCCCAATACTTGTCGCTTCGCTATTTACATAGGCTAGTTTCTGGCGGTTGAATGTATCATTCGCAAAGATCTGAATTGTTCTTCTTCGTGGTGGTTCGGATGAAAGCTGCTGCTTCAGCAAATAAACAGAAGGTGAATACGAAACCGTATTCGTCTCGATCAAATACTTATTACCGTCTGGGCTCAGGGCATGGAAAGGTATTCTCCATAATAGTTTGTCGGGGACGATAACTATGTGACTTGAGTTCAAGTCCAATGGTTTCAACAAAGATCGAATAGTTTTTCCCATCGATTTTGAAGAAAATGCGATCCTTTATTTTAGCTTGGGTTTCTGAGGCGAGTTTTACGACCCGTTCTTCGTTGACAGTAAGTTTGACGGCACGTAGCGGTTTTCCTGATTCAAGAACAAATGCGAATAGCTCACCTGATGGCGTGAATTCGTAGGAAACGATCGCTACACCATCTGGAAGTTTCAAACCCTGCGTTGAGAAATCCTGAGTTTGCTGGCTCGCTGTTTGTCTATCGGCCACGATGCCATTTTCCAGCTTTGTTAGAGCCGATTCATTTTCTTTTCCTTCGATGTAGTTGCGAGAAGTCTTAATCAGTTCGTTTCGGGCTGCCTCGGACAGATCAGGACGGGGCTTCAACACCGACCCTTCGATCCTGTCTCTTAGCAGATTTGCTTTGAGTAGCTCAGAATATTCAAAGGCCTTTGTGGGATTGTCGGTTACCTCAATCTCGCTGAGCAGTCGATAGACGGAATGGTGGGCTTCCATCATAGCGATCGAAAGATCCACCGTCGATGCGTTTCTAAATGGCTCGAACAATGAGAGCGATTTCACCGCATATTCTTTGGCGGATTTCTCCTCGCCTAGTCGCCATGAACCCAATGCAAGTTTGTAATAGATCTGGGGAAGGTCGTCTTGAAACTTCTCATCTTCGGTCAATTTGCGTAGATGATGAGCATTCGCGATAAGTTCTTTCCAGTTTTGTTCTTTCTCAGCGATCGTGCTTTTCCAATATGGCACAACGAAATCGGATGTACCTTTTTCGTTTGCCAGTCTTGCGAAATAGTCGTCTGAAAGGGTACGGTTTCCGTTGAAGTTCTCAACCAAGGCTCTACCTAGAAGACGCTCAAAGCTGAATTGCTTTTCTTTATCGATTGTCTCCAACCTGGCTAGATAGCTTTTCGCGGACTCGATATCATTTTCGTATAACGATCGCAGCAAGAGGCTGGAAAGGAACTGTCCGGTGTGATAGTTCACTTTAGCTCGAGTCGAAAGGGCAAGGCCTTTGAGATAAAGGTCCTTCGATCGTCGTGTCTGGCCGGTAAGATCGAGGAGACTCGCAAACTCAAGATGGGCGATCCTATTTCGATGTTCGTATTCTCCGATCGAGGATTTTGTAACTAATTTTTCCGCGTAGCGCTTCGAGCGAGAAACGCCCGCCTTACACAGGTAAAGGGAAGCGACAGATCCGGGAGAGCGAGTTCGTAAGCTGGAATCAGAAATGAATCGCTCAACGATTTGAGCAGCTTCGTCAAGCCGACCCAGTTGAATGAACGTCCGACAAGATATCACGGCCAGATCAGACGCCTCTTGGACCCGTCCAGATTTGGAGAGTCTTGAAATCTGAGCTGGTGCAATTTTGGCTACTTCTTCGAAGTAACCCTTTGAATACAGCGTAGATATGGATTGTGAGCGGGTTTGGCTCAGAGATATTTCCGACATGAGAACTAATGCGAAGATGACCAGGATCGCCCTTTTCGCATTAGCCCACATGTTCGGTATGCTTCTCATCAACGTCGCTCCTAGTCCGGCGTCGGTCGACAATCACCGTTGTCTCCGCCCTCATTGTTTGGTCTACAAGTCGTACATTGGCGCAGGGGACATTGATCATTGCCGCCAGCGAGTGAGAGCAGGGCCGTCAACGCATAGGTGACTATACTGTTGGCCGCGGGCAATGCTCCGCCTGTCGCGAAAATGTTGCCAGCCAACAAAGTTGTCATGGTCAACGCCAAGAGAAGTGCTTTAGTTCGTTTCATTTCATTTCCTCCTTAGGTGAGTCTTAATAAATTCATACATAGCCGCTGTGACGAAGCGTCCTGAGACGCCATGTCCCGCCTCATTGGCAAATATGAACCAAACATCGGCCCCCTGCATCTCGAAGTTGAGATTTGAGACCAAGAACGTCCCCTTCCGGGACCCTTGAGTCGAGTTTTCCCCTGGTCAAGAACAACGGCGTTCCTTTCCATTTCGAAGCATTGTTCAGTGGCGAAAGCTCATCAAGCTTTTCATCAAGATTTCGTCTTTCGGATCTCCGTATTCATTCTTTGCAAATTCATCGATCCAACTTTGCTGCAGATAATTCCTGATCGACACGAGCGGATATTCGGCGATGACGGCCCGGATTCGGGAAGATTCCTTTAGCCCGGTCGCTAGAGCCACGAAGCCCCCGTAGCTTTCGCCACGGATGAATACGTTATCCGCATCGAGGTCTGGCTGCTTTTCGATCCAATCGAGAAGCGAGCTAATATCTCGAACAGCGTCCTCTCTTTTGGCCCCGTTGTCAGCGTCCATGAAGTCGTTTCCGAATCCTCTCGATCCTCGGATGTTGGTGTGGATAATTGACAATCCGAGAAACGTCGCAAACCGGACATCGAGAGAACTAAATGTCGGACGGTCGAGCACCTGGGGTCCACCGTGGATAAACACCAGAACGGGACTTTTCTTTTCAATCTTCGCGGGTTTGACGATGTATCCCGAAATCTCCTTAGAATCAAAGGATTTCCAGCGTATCGTCTCGGGCGGCTTTACAGAGTCGGTCAATACCTCTGGAAGTCGGGGCTTTGTCCAAACAGTTGTCTTTTTAGTTTTCAAATCAAACGACTTTATGAATGCGGGTTGACCGATGTTCTCGACAGTGAAAACGACCTCGCTGCTTGAAAGCCAACGGGTGTTCCAAACAACGTAAGAACCGTTTAGAAAGTTCGGAACGACCGGCACAATACTTTTGCTCTTGAGTTTTCCGATCCATAAACTGTCGATTCCGTCGAACGCCTCTTGAATCAACAGCGATTTTCCATCGGGCGAAGGTTTTAGGTCGCCCAGATGGCCGCGCACATTTTTAAGGCTGATGATCTCTTTGGTTCCGGAACGCGGATCAACGGAAATTAAGCACCGACCTCCACCACATTCTGGCGAGTCTTCGCTTAACGCGAGTGGCTTTCCGTCCAGGAAAAATGCCTTTGTTGCATTTCCCGATTCCGAAAGAGGTGTGAGTTTCCCGCTTCCTATCGAGTATAGGTAGATGTGCTGGTTGCTCGAAGATTTCCAGTACTTAAGCAGAATGTTGCCTCGGTTATTGTCAATTACATTCCATAGTCCCTTGAGCTCCACCGCGAAGCACTTGCTTGCTGTGAGATCGCTTTGGCAGAGCTTTGTCGTTTTTGCCTCGTAGTCGTTCAGGGTGTAAAAGATACTCTTTCCATCCCGATCCCAGACAAACGAATCGACTGAATCGTCTTTACCGTCAAAACGCGATAGCTTTCGAGCCTCAGATTTTCCGTCCCAAAGGAAAAGGGCGTAATTGTCTGGATCTTCCTTGTCATTGTTGAAGGCAACAACCGACGAAGTCGGATTTACCCGTAGAGTGCTTGGCACCCTTCCGTCGAGGGCCAACCTTGGCGCGGACAAAGGAGAATCCACAGAGTAGATGGCGTTCTTTTCATCGGTGACAAGTAATTTGCGAGCGGTTCGATCGACGTCCCAGATCAAATTGCTCTTTATCGCAGATGGTTCAAAGAAAAGGTGCTTAACATCGTCGTTCTTGATGCGCGGAATACCCTCTGATTGGAAGCTAGCTGGCACTGGAAAATCGTCAGACTGCTGGCCGTGTACTGAGATGAGCAAGCAAGAAAGGATGACCGCCAGCGTCTGAATCTTCATTTGGTTGTGATTTATTCTGTTCATTTTGATTCCACGCACCGCAATTCAAACGACCCTCGTTGTTTTTCCTTGCCCCCCGATCTTAGGGCGTCTTCCGTGCGTTCCCGAAGTAAGAATTTGGGCGGACCAACGATCTTTGCCGTTCTTTAGCGTAATGATCAGCTTCCAGCGATAGGGCTTTCGGATCGAGCTTCACCGTCAAACGGTAATATGTTTGAGATTTTGACTCGAAATGGTCTGATCAGGTTCTCATCGAGGGTCCTGAAATGTAAATGTCGTAGGACTCGGCCCCTTTACAGAATTCCATTTGAGAAAGACCTCTTTCCCATCGGATTTGGATTCAAGATTGATCGTGGCCCCGCCCGAGCAGATTTTCGCTTCCGCAGTTTCGGCGTTGTAAACTTTGGTTGCTTGCGAACGCCCGCCACTTTCCTTGGATCGGTTTTGGCAAAGGGGCTTGGGCCTCGAATCTCTTTTTGGCACGTCCACACTCTTTGTCGGTAACTGCTCCTTCTCACGGGTTGTCTGATTGGCAACAGTGTCGTTGACTGGATTCAAATCATTCGTGGCTGGGTTATTCTCGCTTTTGCAACAGTATTCGACGTACCGAACTGTTGAACACCAACAAAATAGATTCCGGCCAGAAGCAGAATTGCGAATCCTGCAAAAGCAGTCACTCTAGCGACGGACAACACCGGTAAATTGAAAAATCGGGATTTGTGTTCAGATTCATCCAGTCGTGAACCGTCGGCACCGAGAACACAGTCCCGGAACTCCTGCGGCGTTACCGATGGTAATTTTGCTCGACATTCTTTGCAGGCGAGAAGATGTCGGCCGATCTCAATCGATCGCGAGGAAAAACTGTCTTCCCGAAACATGGCGACCTCAGCAGCTGATAAGTGATCTTGATTCATTTATTTCATCAACTCCTTAAGTCTCTTGCGAGCGTCAAATCTGCCTTCTTAACCGCCTGCGGTTGCCAATCTTTGGGCCATTGGCCGAATTCGGGTTTGCTATCTCAGCGATTTCAATATCGGTTAGAGGCATTCGTGCTAAAATCCTTTCCCAAGACTCCCTTGTCAGTTCGAGCTTTGCTAACAGTTCATTCTCTTCGATTCCAAATTGGAAAAGATAAAGCACGAGATCTACCGAATTGAAAATAAGCGCTTGGCGTTGATAAAGACTCAGCCTGCAAATACCTTGCCAGACCGTTTTGACCAAAACAAAAGTCTCTGCGGACGAAGCATCTAGCTCGGTACCGAGAGCCTCGGTTTCATCGAGAGATGTCTCGATCCGTTTGTTTCGATTTGAGAGGTTTCGATTTACTTCGTTGTGAGCAGTACGCGCGGTGAAGGACTTCCAATCGGCTTCTGCCATTCGTGAGCTTTTGTCCTCAAACTTCGTGAGCCACTTCCAAAGCCTTAACGCAGCCTCCTGCGAAATATCCGGCACGTCATCGGCCAGAACGGATCTACGACCAGCGATTACTTTGCGAATCAGCTTTAACGATTCTGCAAAAAAGCCCTCCCGATCAAGCGCACCGTCAGACCCACTCGGCGGATCGCCTGGTGAAGTTTGCAACTTGGAAAGGATCGGGTTATCCACAATTTTAATTCCCTTTACCGGACTCGTTATAACAAGATCATATTAAACAAATGGCGTTATCCAACGTTCTTATCGATAACTGACATTATTCGTAGAGACGCTTTTTTAGAGGTTAGAAACGTTACCTTCTTTCCAACCGGCCATTGAATTCCTGTTCTGCTTAAGTATTGACTGTTATACAACTTACGACACGCAAATGTAAACAAAATTATCTAGCACGTTTCGAATTTCTCGATCTGTGTTTGCTCGGTGAATAGGCAGATGCAAGACGTGTGCCGCGGAACCTCCTCACACTCCGTCCCGGATTTTATGCCCGGCGATCGGATTGGATTGTGTTTTGAGGGAATAGAACATGACCTTCTCAGAAAAGCCTCGCGATCAATCAACAACAATCAAACACGTG